>JAISJO010000019.1 GCA_031261485.1 Propionibacteriaceae bacterium
GCAACATCTGAGCAGTGGCGGCACTGTCAAGGCGGCCTCTTCGCTGACACACCAACAGCACGTTGGCCAATTCGAACCGCCACAACGCTGGCACGACCAAACCGTCTCGGCTGGCCCGAACAAGGATGGAATCGGTGAACTGTGTCGCTTCGTCTTGCAAGAACCACGCGGCGGCCACGGAAGCATCAACCACCACGGCACTCATCGACGCCCCTCCGCGATGGCCTCTTGGATACTGACACCACCCAGACTGTTACCCGCACGCAGACGCCGGAACTGCTCCACAACGTCATCGGCCTGGGTAACCAGTGGTGGCATCAGCCGCGCCACCGGTCGGCCACGCCGGGTGATGAAGATGGTCTCGCCTTGCCCGACGCGGTCGAGCAACTCTGACAGGTGTGTCTTGGCTTCAAATGTGCCGACGGTCGCTGTACTCATGTATCTAGTCTAGTCAACAAACTAGTTTATTGACTAGTGAGGACGGCAGTTGGCTGTTCGATAGCCACCCAGCTTTCGCCAGGGACATGGTGACTAGCCGTGCATGTCCATAAAGGTATCCGAGATGAAATGGAACATGTCTTCATCGAGCGCTAGGCGCTGAATCGATTCTCCTTGGGCGGCAAAATAGCAGATAGCCTTGTCAGTCGTCACCCTGAAGAGGGCTTCGACACCATGATTCTCCATCAAGAACACATAGCCAAACTCGACGAGAGTATTGGCTAGTTCTTGATAATCCTCACCTTGATGCAATGTCGACAAGGCAGTATTGGCTAGGTCTTCCTTGAGTGTACGATTGCCAATCTCGTTTGTTGCCCCTTTGTCGCCTGCCGCGACACTAGGGGTAGTCTTCTTCTTGAACCGGTCAAACAATGCCATGCTTTGTCTCCTTCCCCGGTACATGTTACGCGCAGGGGATGCACGCTTGGCCATTGATCGCGGATGGGCGTGACTAAGGCGACCCCGTGGGGTCGCCCTCGCACTTCTGGACCTACCTTGCGGCGGTACCTTCGGTGTAGTCGGTGTCTGTGGTGTTGACCCAGCTCATGAGCTTGCGCAGTTCACGTCCCACGCCTTCGATGGGGTGTGCTTCTTCCTTGGCTCGCAGGGCCTTGAACTCGGGGGCGCCAGCGTCTTGGTCGGCGATGAAACGGGCCGCGAAAGCGCCGGACTGGATGTCGTCCAGCACAGCCTTCATGGACTCCTTGACGTGGTCGTCGATGATCCTCGGGCCGGAGACATAGTCGCCGTATTCAGCGGTGTCGGAGACTGACCAGCGCTGCTTGGCGATGCCACCCTCGTACATCAGGTCCACGATGAGCTTCATCTCGTGGAGGCACTCGAAGTACGCGACCTCCGGCTGGTATCCGGCGTTGACCAGGGTTTCCCAGCCAGCCTCGATGAGGTGCGACACGCCGCCGCACAACACAGCTTGCTCGCCGAACAAGTCGGTCTCAGTTTCTTCGGTAAAGGTTGTGGCAATGCCACCAGCGCGCAGACCACCGATGCCTTTCGCATAAGCCAATGTCAGCGGCCATGCCTTGCCGGACTCGTCCTTCTCGACCGCGACGACCACGGGCACACCGCGACCTGCGGCGTACTCACGACGCACAAGGTGGCCTGGGCCCTTGGGGGCGACCATGCACACGTCCACACCCGCAGGCGCTTCAATGTACCCGAAACGAATGTTGAAGCCATGCGCGAAGAACAGAGCGTCGCCAGGCTTGAGATGAGGGGCGATTTCCGCCGCGTACAACCCACGCTGGACCTGGTCGGGGGCCAGAATCATGATCAAGTCGGCCTCTTCAGCCGCCTGCTCGACGCTGACGACGCGCAGCCCCTCAGCCTCAGCCTTGTCCTTCGAGTGCGAATCAAGGCGCAAGCCAACCCGGACGTCTGCGCCGGAATCGCGCAACGAAAGCGCATGCGCATGGCCCTGGGAGCCATACCCGATCACCGCGACGACGCGATTCTGAAGGACGCTGAGGTCAGCGTCGTGGTCATAGAACATCTTTGCCATTATTTCTCCTTGTTAGAGGCAAACTTAGTGTAGTACTCAGGCCTTGGCCTTGGGCGTCCTGTCATAGCGAGACCTATCCGTGATGGACGAGCCTCCCCGCGCCAGTGCGACCGATCCAGACTGGACCAGCTCCTTGATCCCGAATGGGGCGATCATGTCGAGGAAGGCATGAACTTTGCCATACTTGCCTGTGACCTCGATGATGAGGGTGTCGGCGGACACGTCCACGACCTTGCCACGGAACATTTCCACAATGGCGAGCACGTCGCGGCGATTGGACTCGTCGGTCTTCACCTTGACGAGAATCAATTCCCGGCGAACAGACTTGCCCTTCTCCAACTCGGAAATCTTGATGACCTCGACCAGTTTGTTCAACTGCTTGGTGATTTGTTCCGTGGTCTGCGCGTCTTCAGTCAGCGCCACGATGGTGATGCGGGACTGGTCTTCGCGTTCGGTCGGCCCGACTGACAGCGACTCGATATTGAAACCGCGCCGAGCGAACAGTCCAGCGATACGGGCGAGAACACCCGGCTTGTCTTGCACGAGCACAGACAAAGTGGTCACGATGCTCACAGTTCGTCCTCCTCCCAGATCGGGGCCATGTCACGAGCGTACTTGATGTCGGAATTGGATGTGCCAGCAGCCACCATGGGCCACACCATCTCGTCTTTGTGGACGACGAACTCCACCACGACAGGGCGGTCGTTGATTTCCATGGCACGAGCGATGACGCCGTCCACTTCGTCCTCGGTCGTCGCCCTCAGTCCCACAGCGCCCATCGCCTCAGCGAGTTTGACGAAGTCAGGACATAGATCCGTGTGCAATTCAGTGTTGGAGTAACGCTGGTTGTAGAACAGGGTCTGCCATTGACGCACCATCCCCAAGACTTGATTGTTGATGATGGCAATCTTGATAGGAATGTTGTTGAGCGTGCAGGTCGTGATCTCCTGATTCGTCATCTGGAAACAGCCGTCGCCGTCGATGCCCCACACGACCTTGTCCGGTCGGCCCACTTTGGCGCCCATGGCGGCGGGCACGCAGTAACCCATGGTCCCCGCGCCTCCCGATGTGAGCCAGGAGTACGGCTGCTCGTGCGGCAGGAAATGTGCCGACCACATCTGATGCTGACCCACGCCTGTGACGTAGATGGCGTCTGGCCCAGCGATGGCCCCGATGCGGCGAATGACCTCTTGAGGCGACAACATGCCATCGCCAGCTTGGCCGGGCCATGTCGGGTACTTCTCCTGGAGATTTGTCAGGTAGCGGGTCCAGTCGGACCAATCCGGAAGGTCCACTGAGTCGAGACGATCAGCTAGTTCCTCCAACATCAGGCGGCAATCACCCACAATGGGCAAGTCAGCGGTCCTGTTCTTCCCAATCTCAGCAGGGTCGATGTCGCAGTGGATGACCTGGGCGTGGGGGGCAAAAGAATCCAACGCACCGGTCACCCGGTCATCGAAGCGAGTGCCGACCGCGATCAGGAGGTCTGCCTCTTGCAGTGCTCCCACAGCGGCCACGGTTCCGTGCATCCCCGGCATTCCGAAGTTCAGCGGATGGGAGTCCGGGAAGACGCCCCTCGCCATCAACGTGGTCACCACAGGGATGGGGGCCTTGTCCACAACGACGGCAAGCGCTTCGGCGGCACGGGCCTTCACGAGCCCGCCACCGACGTACAACACAGGCTTGCGTGACGCGGCGATCATATTGGCCGCTTCGCGCACCTGACGGAAGTGCGGGGTGACTGTCGGCTTGTACCCCGGCAACTCGATCTCGATAGGCCATGCCCAGTCGGTCAGCCCATTGAGGGCGTCCTTGGTGATGTCAACCAAGACCGGGCCAGGACGACCTGTCGCGGCGATATGGAAAGCCTCAGCGATACCACGAACAATGTCATCAGCGGATCTGATGAGGAGGTTGTGTTTCGTTATCGGGAAGCTGATGCCGCGAATGTCGGCCTCTTGGAAAGCATCGGTCCCGATGGACTTGGAGCCGACCTGGCCAGTGATGGCCACGATGGGCACCGAATCCATATAGGCGTCCGCTATCCCTGTGACAAGGTTCGTCGCACCGGGACCGGACGTGGCGATGCAGACGCCGACCTTGCCCGTGGCCATCGCGTACCCCTCGGCTGCGTGGGCGGCACCCTGCTCATGGCGTACAAGAATGTGACGAATGGAGGAATCGAAGAGCGGGTCGTACAAGGGCAGGACAGCGCCACCAGGAATGCCGAAGGCGACTTCGACATTGAGTGCTTCGAGCGCGTTGACGAGCGCCTGTGCGCCTGTCACCTGAGATGACATGAATCTCCTTTCCGTCCTCAACAAAAAACCCCCGCTGCATAAGTGCATACGAGGGTGCGCGTTGGTGTAACGCGCTGACTAGAGTACGAGGACCAATGTGAACATGGAAACAACTTTCCCCTAAGTTCGGGGTCTGAGTCAACTTTGCCCAGATGATGGGACAGCTCGGATGCGAGCCCGTCGCTTGCCCCGTTGACCCGACTCGGTGGGCGGGCACGGATTAGCCGAGGCACTGCAAACACACTCACCTGTGATTCTGCGTGCGTGCGCAGTTCCAGTGTATCGGTGACCCAGGATGTGGAACACGGGCTGAGAGGGGAATAGTGATGAGTGGTATGAGAGAGGACAATGAGGAAAGAAACCTGCCGCTCGATGTCGTGTACGGCTCGGCGTTAGCCTCAGCGTCCCCCAACCGTTCTTGTTCATCGAGTGACTGTTTGTGACCTTACTTACCTGACGAGTTTACCTTTTCAGCAGTCTCGCTAGGCTGGCTTCGCATCGCCCGCCAGAGGAAGCCTGGTAGCCCCTTCACCACCGGAGCCGAGACCATGGAGAGCATCTTTCGAAATTCTTTTGGACGCACGTAGGCAACAGTAGGCATGGCGCCCATCATCTTGCCTTTCATGGCAAGATTTTCGCCGCGGAATTCGATGGCGGTCACCTCCATCAGCACCATGCCGTCCGAACTCACCAATGAGAACGAAGACACTGCTCGCTTGGCAGGCAATTTCAAGGCTGCGCGAAGCCGCTCAGACACTTTGGCCATCTCAGAACCCGCTATCAACAACACGCTCGAAGTCGATTCCGAGGTCTTCCATGACAATCATTGCGGCTGCTCTGGCACCGCCCGTGACACCACCACCTGGGTGAGTCGATGGGCCGCACAGATACAGAGCTTCGGCGGGCAGCCGATAGTAGCCAGCCTCGGCGAACGGCCGGTGTGAGAAGTACTGGCCGATCATGTTCCGCAGATGAAGCGGGTCGCCATGCATCCAGGAGATGTTCATTCTCGCCAGGTCCGCCGGGCTGGTGACAGTGCGTCCCAAGATCGTGGCCGAGTTGATGTTGGTGGCGTACTGGGAGTAATTCGCAATCACTGCATCGGCGATTTCTTCTTTGCGTTCGTCCCAAGTGCCTTGGGCAAGGTCATAGGGCTCATACTGGAACGCATAGAGCGTGTGCTTACCGTCCGGCGCGCGCGTTGGATCAAGGTTGGTGGCGCAGACCACGCCTGGCATTTCGGTGGCAGGTAGGCCGTACTTGAAGCCATCAAAGGCTTGGCGCATCTGTGGCAGATACCCGCACAGTTCCACCAGCAGCGACTTGTCCAATTCCGGGTCGCCATACTTCGGTGCCTCGCTGAGAGCCAGATTGATATTGACTCCTGCAAATACGCTGGCTTTGGTGTTGTTCGTCTGACGGACGAAGTCCTCGCCGAGAGTATCTGCGCCCACCAAGCCGGGGAGTTGTTTGACGTTGACGTCCCCAATGACTGCCTTCTTAGCCAAGATCGTCTCTCCAGATTCCAAGGTCACGCCAGTCGCTCGGCCACCAGCAAGGTTGACTTTAGCCACGGTGGAGTTGGTGAGGATCGTCCCACCATTAGCTTCGACACAGCGGGCGAGGGCGGCCGAGAGTGCCCCGGAACCGCCAACCGGGATTCCCATCCCAAAGGTGTGGACGAGCGGAACCATGATGAATAGGAAAGAGCCGGTGCCAACATCGTCCGGCCCCACGATAATTTCTGAAACATAGCGTGCCAAGAAGGCCTTGACTATGTCATTTTCGAACCAGTCGTCTAGAACGTCGAGACAACTCATCTGCATCGCGCGAAGGAGATCCCGACCTGGGCCTGGCTGATCGAGCTGTGCGAACAACCCACCGAAGGGCGGCGGCGGACCAAAGAAACCACCAATAAGCATGCCCAGAATCGGCTGCGCCCAAGTGGCGAACCGACGGTAAGCTTCGGCATCGCGCGGTGAAACTGTGGCAATGGAAGCGCAGGTCTTGTCAAGATCGCGGTAGAACGACAAATGCTCACCACCAGGGAAAACTACCGAGACACAAGGGTGTTCGTCGGCATAGACATATTTCAGACCGTGCTTGGACTTCAAACCCAACTCGTCATTGCGAAGTAGCGGATTTGCCTGAATGAAAATATGGGCGGTGGAGGCCAGGTCATGTTTGAACTCTGGAACGTTGGTCTCCAAGGTGATGGCACCTCCACCTAGGTAGGATTGCCGCTCGACTACGGCAACATCGAGTCCAGCTTTGGCCAAGTAGGCAGCGGCAGTGAGTCCATTGTGGCCTGCACCTATCACGACTACATCATGTGTATTGGGCATTACGCACCTCCTATAACTTGGATTCAACGTCAGCGGTGAATCCTTAAGTACACGACATGTACTTAGGCTAGTGCCATAATAGGCAGATGGTCAAGCCCGAAATCGAACGAAAAACTCGAGTTCGCCACGTCGTCCTGGCTCAAGATCGGGTAATACGCCGACGGGACTTGACGCGTCCGCAAATTCTGAAGACAGCTTTGGAAATTATCGACGAACTGGGTCTTGATCAATGCACTATGCAAACGCTTGCGACTAGGCTGAATGTTACGTCACGAGCCCTCTATCGCCATTTCGCTGACAAGGAAGAACTCTTGCGTGGGGTCGCAGACCTAGTGCTCGCTGACATAGTGCTCCCAAATGAAAACCAGCCTTGGCAAGATCAGTTGCGTCAGATCGGCTTAGAGTTGAAGAGAGTCTTGGACAACCATCCGCAAGTGACGCCACTGTGCGCTCGCCGGGCTTCGGTTTTTCCAGGAGTAATCCCGATCGCTGATTCTGCGGTGAGGGCTGCAGAGCAAGCCGGGATTTCACCTCAAACCGCCATTCGCTTTGCGCACGCGGTGACCAATTACACCATCGGCTTCTCACTGGTGGTCACTAACTATCTTTTGCAGGACCCATCGTCGCAGACCGCAGATCCGTTCGACAATATTGATTTGCCGCGCGTGCCCTATGCCGCCAGCCAGGCGGATTTCCTGCGCGATTTTGCCAACAGTGGTGACTTCGCCAGCCTCAATCAGTATCTTTTCGGCCTTAGTCTGATGGTCGATGGGCTTCAGGCTGCTGTGTTGACTGATCCGTCCTGAAGACACTTCGGATAGCAACTTCGATGCAGATCTGGAACATGGCCGCATCTGTCACACTGGTGTTATGGACTCTTCGATCCCCCAAGCCAATCCCTTCGAGGTGGACCAGGTCGTGTGGCAACCTGTGAGCCCGCGTTTGGCTGCTGTGCGCACATCGACCCTCGGCATCGTCTTCGGTTCCCTGACTGCGATCGCTGCCGTCGTGACCGTTCTCGTGTACCACTGGGCTCTGGTTCTGACGACCCTCGCCCTCGCGGGACTGGGCGGATGGCTCATCTGGGTGGCTCGCCGACAGGCCAAGGCCATTTCGTACACGTTGAGAGGCCGCGACCTGTGGATGCGCCGAGGCATCATGTTCCGTTCTCTCACGATTCTGCCCTACGTCCGGATCCAGTACGTGGATGTGTCCTCCGGCCCGCTCGAACGCAAGTATTCACTGGCGACATTGGTTGTGTACACCGCCTCTCCCAGTGTGTCGGCAACCCTGCCGGGGCTGACGCCCGAAGCGGCGCAAACCTTGCGCGACGTCTTGACGGACAAGAAGAATCTGGAACCCGAAAACCAAGAGCCAGCACAGCAGGTCGCGGAATACGCCGAACCAGCCCAGCCGATTACTGAAAACGCCGAACCAGCCCAGCAGGCAACCGGGACGTGGGAGACTGGACCCCAGGAAGTCGTGCATCTGGAAACTGGGCCGCAGGAGACCGATGAGCACGCCTGACGCCCCGCCTGCGACTGACACGATTCCCGACGCAGAATGGCTCCACCTGCACCCGCTGACTCCGTGGTTGCGGAGTTGGGCGGCTCTCGTCATCCTCGCGGGCATCCTGTACAACTTTGTGCAAAGTGCCCTTCAAGATGGCCTGTCCGACATCGTGGACGCCGCCAGGGCCTTGGGCGTGTTCTGGGTCATCGCTATCATCATTGCTGTGGTCGTGGTCGTTCTCGGTGTGGCCGCGCTGTACAACCTCCTGTGGTGGCGCAAGGCTCGCTTCCATGTCGGAACCCATACTGTCGAATTGCGTACAGGTCTGCTGTTCCGCGTCCAGCGAAGCCTCAGACTTGACCAACTTGAAGCCATCGATATCGTCCACCCCCTTGTCGCTCGGATATTTGGCCTAGTCAAACTCAAGTTGGAATCGGCCGGTGGCCCCAATTCCAGTCTCAATCTGGAGTACTTGCGCAAAGACCTAGCTGAACAGGTCCGAGAACAAATCCTGGCGGCGAAGATGGGTCCGCAACCCCTGTCGGCAAGGATCACTCTTCCGACAAAGATCATTCTTCCGACGAGACCTGCTGTCGGCCTTGCCCCTCGCACCGTCGCTTCCGAAACGGCACCTTCAGTGGGCGCTCCTGACGCTTGGGTCCAGGCCGCGCCCATACAACCCGTCACTATCCCCGCACCCCCGACTCCCGCGCCAATTCCTTCCAAAGAACACTTGTTCCGCGTGCCTGCTGCGTGGACCATCGGGGCGTACCTACGCAGGCTCGGTCTGTGGATAGGAGGGGCGGCTGTCTTGATCGCAGTGGCCGTCGCAGTCTTGATGCGCACATGGTCGATTCTGTGGTTCCTCTTTCCCTTCGCGGCGGGCATGTTCAACCAATTCCGCAAGTACATCTTCGAGGAGATGGGATTCACCGCCCAGGTCGCTCCCGAAGGGCTGCGCCTGACCCATGGCCTGACCACCACGACCCACCAGACCATTCCCGCCGCCCGTGTGCAGGCCGTGCGCTTCGACCAACCTGTGCTCTGGCGCAAACCTGGTTGGTGGAGGGCGGAACTCAATATCGCCGGGTACGGCATCGAGGCCAAGGGCTCGCGCTCGGTGCTTGTCCCCGTGGGAGACGCTGCCATGCTGGCCACCGCTTTGGCCACACTCATGCCCCGAGCAACCACCCAGCAGATGTGGGCCGTCATTCAGGAAGCCATGTACGGGTCCGGTCCGACTCCTGGCTTCATCACCTCCCCCGAACGCGCAAAGACCCTTGACCCCTTCGCCTGGCGCAGGCAGGGCGTCATCGACTTGCCGTACGCCCTTGTCATCCGAAGAGGTCGGCTGCACCGCAGTGTCACCGTTGTGCCGCAGGACCGCATCCAGGCCATGTCCGTCAGCCAAGGGCCTTGGGAGCGCCGACTTGGACTCGCCGACTTGGGCGTCCATTCCACGTTGGGTTCCATCGTCCCTGTTGCGACACATTTGGACGCCGCAGACGCACGTTACTTGGCCTTGGCTTACGCCCGGCGAGTGGAGTACGGACGCTAAACGCTTTAGGAAACGGGGGACTACCCGCAGAATGACGAGGCAGGCTAGTCAGTGTTTGCCTTGGGTCGGCAGACCCGGAACTGATATCGTGGAGGCCTCGTTCTTGGGGAATGACACTACCGGCAAACTGTCCCATGCAGACGGCGCGAGCCAGAACGCTCAGCCAACTGAGGTTGGTCCCGTAGACGCGATGGGGTGGACGCACAAAAGCTCCCTAAAATGTACGTATTCCAGGTTTCGCAGGTACGTAGCGCAACGAATTGGCCAAATTCCGAGCAATATTCTCTAGTCACTGAACACGACAGTGTCATGTTGAGTTTCTTACTAGATGTGCACGAGGCAAAGACGGATGTCCGAAGCTGGCAAACCCCATGGCCAGCAGTACAGCGGCTCCTGAAGGCTGATGTACAAGGGACAGGAGAAGGATGAGCACACCACTCACAATCGGCAGGCCGGGCGCAGCCCGTAGAGGGATTCCCCTACGCGGCCTGGACTTTTTCAAGATTCACGGTCGCGGCGCATCCCCTCGCCGTGCCATGGGTCTGGGTCTTGGCGAGTCCACATTCAACGAACCGGTCTTGGCGCAGCTTGCGTTGGCAGAACCCCGATCCACGCAAGACAGCCCGCTGAGCAATTCCCCGACCCAAGTCTGGGTAAGAACGACCAGGCGAGCCGCTCGGCTGCTTGGTGCCACACCTCAACCCGCTGGGCTGGCGTGATGTCGGCAGGCCACACCTGCCGTCCCCCTGAATAACCAACAACAAGGAGGTGAGTGGAACTGACTCCCTATGGCATGAAGTGCCCGCTGGCTTCGGCTCGCGGGCACTTCTCTTTTTCAGGCCAGTGTCTGACCTTCGCCGGTGATGACGTACTTCGTGGCCGTCATCTCTTTGAGACCCATGGCACCCCTGGACTGTTCAGAGACCTGCAGGTGCGTCGGGCGGAAACTGGCTATGCGTCGTAGTGGAATCGTGCCTGGAGAATGACGATTCCGTCAGGACGTACCTCATAGACAAGGCGATGTTCCTCTGTGATGCGGCGTGACCAGATGTTCCCCAGCTGGTACTTGAGGGGTTCGGGCTTGCCAATGCCCGAGGTGGGTGAGCGCAGGGCATCGTCAATCAGGCGATTGATTCGCTTGAGAGTGGCCCGGTCGGTTCCCTGCCACCACACGTAGTCAGACCACCCGTTCGTTGAGAAGGCGAGAGTCATGACCGATCCAGCTCGTGAACGCGGGCCTCTCCCTTGTGGGACTGAGCAATCGACCCAAGAAGATGCTCAGCATTGGCACGAGTCGAAAACAGATACCGTGTTGTCTGCCAGGCCTCGAAATCGTCCTCCGACACTAGAACGCCGTTGCCAGCCTTGGACGTGATTCGAACGGTTGTGTGATCCTCATTGACTTCCGCCAAGAGTGGGAACAAGCTTTGCCTCGCCTCGCTCGCCGTCATGGTTGACATTGTTCCTCCATCGGTATTGTACGAAATATTGTACGACTCGGACGAGGCTGCGTCAACAACCCTTCCGGAGCGAAGGCTCAAGAAGGCTGGACAGATCCAAACGACTCTTGGTATACGGCACGGGAGTTCCTGTAGTGGGGTTCACAGGGAACAACTCAGACAACACAATCTCCTTGCGCTCCTGACTTAGCCGTCAATCTCGAGATTTGTTTCCTACCGGAGTAGACGGCGAAGAACGCAACAAGACAAGCACGACTCGGATGGCCTCGCCTGTCCCTAGGAAAGCAAACTTGGCCCAGCTTTCGGCGGGTGCGGCTTTGGCATTGGGAGGTCTGTCTCAGCTGAGGTCTTGGAAGGTTGAGGACTTGGCGGTGTTTCCCCGTTAGGAATGTCCGCCTGTCGAAGATCGTAGAAGCTCCCGCTCAAGCGAAGGAGGGTACTTGAAATGCTGTCGCTGGCGTCCCGGACCATCGCTATCTGCGTGTAGGCCCGAACCCAATCGTTCTGCACTTTCCTCCTGAACTCGTCTTGCACACGCAGTGTTGTCTCGGATTGGTGGCTTGACGACAAGCGCTCCAACACGCGAATTGAGTACTCGAGGAATGCAAGCCAAGTCACGAAACTCGTCGTATTCTTCTCGAAACTCGCGGCTTTCTCAAATGCAGAGTAAGCGCGATCATAGTACGCATCAACGTCCACCTGAGCACGTGCAGCCTTTTCAAGGAGAACGGTTCCCAGTGTCGTGAAACTGTACGTATCTGGAAGCAAGTCTGTTGCACGAATTGCAAAAGACTCTGCTTTAGCCAGCAATGACTCGTCCGACACCGATTCTCGGCGAGCAAGGATCGCACGCTGTTCCCAGTACCGTCCACTCCAGGACCCGAAGACATCAAGTAGCGACTCGTAGAAAACGTCCAAGTCTGCGCCTGCGAACGCCACAGTCAAGTTGCGACGCGACATAAAGGCACCAATGAGCAGGGCAGTCGGGTTTCGCTCTCTCCGACTCTTGTCGCCGAGCCTCCCGGACACACTCCGGATTCCGTCTCGCACAATCTCAGCCGCGGCCTCGGCCCCTAGCCTGCCCACCAATGGCTCAAGAGCCATCCAGCGATGGCGAGTCCAGACACGTGTTCCATCCGTTGAGAGCAAGGACGATAGCTGTGAGTCTTTCCCCACACACCTAACCAGAGCATCACTATCAAGGCCTGCCATCCGCGCTGCATCGATGACAAGCAAATCGTGATTCACCAGCGATGCATAGGAGGCGACGAGGACCAACTTCTCCTTGGTGGGATCTTCGATACCGACAAGCAACTCACCTACCCGACGACCAAATCCAGGGGCATTCTCCAAGTCAGCCATTGAAGAGAAGAGGCCCTTGCCCCGGAAGTGTGCCACCCGTCCCTTGTCGGGCCTATTGTCGATGATGCCTAGTCGACCAACCCTGGCCAGAGAATCCACAAGTCGGTTTGCGTCGATACTCGATAACCTATCTCGAATACTTGCCACCCTATGGTGCGCAAGATGTGCGTTCTGCATTTTCCCGACGATGTTCGCTTCCTCGTGGGAATCATCCACAGCAACGCAGATTACACTGAGCCCTGCGCTCCGCGCGTCGGCCACAAGCTGATCGACATCGTCAACGAAGGCCGCCACACCGTCGAACAGAAGAGCAAGCGACTTGCCATTGGAGGCGAACCCAAGTATTGCCTCCTTATCAATTCGCCCAGATCCTCTGAACAGAAAAGTGCGCCAGGAACCCGCGCGAAGATGGTAGCCGACTTGCAAGAGTCCCGTTGAGCGTCCGGTCAACCTTTTCCCCGTATATGCAATAAGTGTCGAGGTATGAATCGTCTGGCCAATCTGGTCACAATCTGCTTTCGCGCTCGACACCCATTCAAGTTCAGCAGCAAGGTGATTCTCGATGTCACTCCATAGGGGTTCGTCCCCTCCGAGAAAGTCATGACCTCTCTGGACGGATGGCGACGAAGAAATGTTCAATTCGGTGAATTGGTGACCGACGCGCATAGCGAGTTCCTCATCTCCCGCGATGCCGTGCTCAAGGTCGAGCCCAGTCAGCTCCCCCCACTCCAGAACAAAATCCTCAGCTGACAGTTCTACGGGCACTAGGCCCCACCGGATGAGGTCATCGCGGGTTGCCGCAGAAATCGTCTTGGACACGTAGAAGCTAGGCGCGGCATGTGTCGGCCTACGACTCCGAATGACTGCTTCAATGTCGGGCTCGTCACGCATACGAGCGCCGATAATGACAAAGGGTGAGTTCCCATACGAATCACGGAAGTTGACCGGCCACGCCGCCGGAGTGGCGGCCGCACCTGCGTACTGGCTGAGCGAGAACACCAGCTTCCTTAAAGCGTCCTGGTCGACTACGCCATGCAGGTGAACCACATTAAGTTCTCGGCCTTGACGGTATTCATCATCCCAGTTGAGGGTTTGGATGCGCTTCATTGATTCTGTAGCAACCGACCTGTAGGCCGCCTCGAAAGTGTCATCTACGTTCAACGTCCAGACCGTGGACCACGGGCTGCGCGCATAGTACTCCATCCAGTAAGGCGGTATGACATTCCAGAAATTGCGCCTGAACCAAGCATATATCTCGGGCTCGCCGATCTTCTCTGCAGCCCTATCGTATACACGCCAAAGTTGATCGTCTTCCTCAGCAGCCACGCCGAATTGCGTGCATAGACGCCTGATCAATTCTTCACCGCCTGACAGGTTCTCACCTGCAGGAGAGACCGAGTCTCTGCTTGCTCCGGCCCCAAGCATCAAGTGGTAGTCACGATTGCGAACTGCACGTCGGAGAGCGAGCTTTTGCTGCCTCGTAATACCAATGGAATCAGCTGGAAGGCTTGTGGTCATGGGTAAAGCATGACAGTAACGTCGCTGCGTTGTTGGCGAAGGCCAAAGTGTGGGATTCACTGTGGCTTCGGCGAGGCGGATTGCTAGAACGGAGACTCTCGTTGACAACACTGTGTCCAAGTCATGTTTCTTTCTCACACCAGGAGTTTCATCCCGACAGTCTGCCGGACGGAAAGGAACCCTGCTGCGGAGAGGGGCTTCTCATTAGCCACCCTCCAACTCGTGCGGAATCGACTTGGAACTGACGGAAGGACGGCAAGAATCATCACAAAGAGACACCTCCTCGGGCGCCAGCCTCGAGAGTGACCAAGGAGGACAGAATACTCCCGTCAGTTGGGCTGGACAGCGCAATAGGCAGGGTCCGTGGTGCGGTGCCGATACTGCCATCAACTGTTCGACCAGAGGCCGAGAATCTGGTCTCCATTGATTCAGATGAGACGAGGTCAATCTCAGAGCGCCTGCCGACGAGTCTTCGTACTAGAAGCGCAGTGGCAGGTTACCTCTACTCTCTTTTTCGGGCCAGTGTCTGACCCTCACCAGTGGCGATGAAAACGGACCAATCGGATAAGGTCATTCACATACGTTCTGCTGGAAAGACCCACGTGAAGAAGACACTGATCAAGCGCACGCTCATGACTATTGTCGGGGTCAGTCTTGTCTCCGTTGCGGTTGCTCTGCTGCGCCTGTCAGACTTGGGAACGGATCCCTACACCGTTTTGGTGATGGGTCTGGCCCATGCGTTTGATTCCACATATTTCGTGATTTTCACCATTGTCAGCGTCGCTCTGCTGGTGGGCGCCCTCATTTTCGCTCGAAACCTCCTGGGATTTGGGACAGTCTGTGTCCTCTTGCTGATAGGCGCCATCGCAGATCAGGTGTTCAACGTCCTAGTGAACGTTTTCCCAGACCCGACTGTTCTCACGCGGAGCCTACTGCTCATAGGTGGCATCGCCGTCATGTGCCTTGGCTCAAGCCTGTACTACACGGCTGACTTGGGTGTGTCACCTTATGACTGCGTCGCACTCAGGCTTTCGAGAAAACACCCGAAGAGATTCAAGTACATACGCATCACGGCGGACTTGACCTGTACAGGGATTGGTTTCGTTCTCGGAGGCACAGTCGGGGTGGGCACTGTTGTCACTGCCTTCTTCATGGGGCCCCTCATCGCCTGGATGAATGAGCACATCGCCAAGCCGCTGCTGAAGGAGAAGGCCAGCGCAGACTAGTCCTCGCCCACGCATCCCCGGTGGAGACGCGCAGAACAACACACAAACCTTTGAGTTCTCTTGTCGGCACTAAAGCAGAGTCGCAATGAACGCAAACGCCGCTGCTTCGTCAACCGGTCCAAAATGGACACCGCCTCCAGTTGTCCACGTGGAGTCCGGAGGGTTGGTTATGGCGACGTCGATTTCTGAATAGCTTTCGGCGCGGACATCGACAACGACCACGGAAGTGACGCCCTGATAGCCGTCGGACCCATCGCTGTATGTGCCGTACAGGTCTCCTTTCCTGAACTTGATCATGACGAGGTGATGGCAGTCGTTGGGGCTCACGGCAATACGGTCCACTGGGACGCCGTACGCGCTGGCATCAAGTCTGTCGCCGCCCAACCGGTGCTCTGATGTGTAGCCATAGCTGCTGACGTACACCTTGTCGTCGATCCTCGCCGCAGTGCCAGTGTTGTCCAGCGTTTGATAGAAGTCGAGGTACGCCTCTCGCCATTCCCCAAATTCTAGGTCCGTGCCGTATTGGAATTGGTCATAGGACTCTATTGAAAACTCTGCGGCAGGGCGGCCTTGAATAGTCTCCATGGTGGGACACGACCTAGCCGCGTCCATGACGTTCACGTCCTGCAAGCTCACAGCAGTCGGATCTTTCCAACTGCTTCCGTTCAGGGTGGCGAGCGCCTCGTTCGCAGAGGCCGCAAAACGCACCTCCCGAAGGGCGAGGCAGCCAGCGAAGACGGCAACCGAGTCATAGGACACGGAGAAATTCGGTGACACCTGCCCCTTGCTGCCAGTGGATTGGCGTTTGTTGGGAACGATCCACAATGTTTCCACCTTTGGTTGTGCGTCCAGCCCTGCCAGGGAGTACCAGAATGAAGACCCACGAGACAACTCAGGGACCAAAGTCAGGTCGATGATCAGTCTCTCGAGCGATTCCAGCGCAGGAGTGTCAGCGAGCACCAACTCATGGCCCACCGCCAAGGTCACAGGACAACTGACGCCTGCGAGGGGACCCAACTCCGCCGCGCTGACAGGCGCCGCGGCGCCTCTCGTGTCGACGATCAACGAAGAGCATGGGATGGCACTCAGATAGCTGTACCGACTCCACTGCGCATCCGTCGGCCGAAAACCCCTCACAAGGTCGATGGAAACGGATATCCTCTTGCCGTCGCTGGGGCCTGCGATGGCGTCGAACAGCGGTTGGCTGTCAGCATTGACGTAGAGTTCGAGCGAATCGGCGCTTGGGTCGTACTCCGCATAGCCGATGTCCTCTTCAGACGCCTCTTGGGCTGCCTTTGCCGCGAAATACGCCGACTCGGTTGGCGTGCGACCGACCGGTATAGCTGTGTCCTTCGCACTCGAACCACCCGAACCGCTCGAGGCTGGCGCACCGCAACCAGCGAGGGATAGGCACGACAACACCAGTACCAACGATACAAGAGTTGTTACCCCATGTCTGGCTGTCGCGGAACCACCTTTGGGAAATGCTGCCCCACCTGTGCTACGCATGTCTTTGCCTCCCTGCCGCCTTGGCTCTTTCATCTTTCAAACCCGTGTCTGACCTTCGCCGGTGATAACATACTTCGTGGCCGTCATCTCTTTGAGTCCCATGGGGCCTCTGGCGTGGAGTTTCTGTGTGGAGATACCAATCTCTGCCCCGAAGCCGAACTGTCCCCCATCCACGAAACGGCTGGACGCATTGACGAGGACGCACGCGGCATCCACTTCCGCGACGAACAACCGTTGGTGTGCGAGATCGTTCGTGAGGATGGTCTCCGAATGGCCTGACGTGTGCTCCCGGATGAAACTAATCGCCTCTTCGACACCTGCGACAATGCCCACACGCAAGTCCAGGGACAGGAACTCGGCGTCCCATTGATCGGCCTTGTCAATCCGGGGATCGAGCGCCATGGCAGCCTCGTCGCCATGGACTTTCACCCCGGCGGCAACCAGGGCGTCCACAATCTCGGGCACGTATTTCGCCGCAATGTCCTCGTGGACCAGCAGGGTCTCCAAGGCATTACACACCGATGGGCGCTGGACCTTGGCATTGAGAACGATAGCGGTGGCCTTCTCCAAGTCAGCCGAAGAATCCACAAAGATATGGCAGTTGCCTGTTCCTGTTTCGATGACGGGGACCTGCGAACCGGTGACCACGGCGGCGATCAGGGAAGCGCCACCCCTGGGGATGAGAAGGTCCACGAGCCCGCGTGCCTTCATCATGTCGCCGGTGACCTCATGCCCGCCCTCGACCAAGTTCACGGCGTTCGGGTCGATACCTGCGTTGACAAGCCCTTCCTTCAGAGCCGCGACGACTGCCCGGTTGGAGTGGATGGCGGTGGACGACCCCCGCAATAGAACGGCATTTCCCGCTTTGAGGCAGATACCTGCTGCATCGGCGGTGACGTTGGGGCGAGCTTCATAGATGATGCCGATGACCCCCATCGGTACCCTCACTTGGTCGATATGGAGACCATTGGCCAGGTCCCAGCCAGCCACGGTCTCTCCCACCGGGTCGGGCAGGGCAACGAGGTCGAGCAGCCCTTCCACCATCGCGTCCACACGAGACACGGTCAACGACAGGCGGTCGATGAGGGAGACATCCATACCGGCGTCTTGTCCAGTCTCCACATCAAGAGCATTCGCGGCAAGGATGTTGGACATGTGGGCGGCGAGCGAATCGGCCATGGATTGCAAACTGGCGTCCTTTGCCCCTCTTGTCAGAGTCGCAAGAGTGATGGCCGCTTGTCTTGCGGAGTGAGCCTGGTCAATGAATGTCATGACACAAGGTTACTCGGACTTTCTCAGACTCCTTGTCATCAGGACAAGATCGTCTCTGTGGATGATCTCGCGCCCGAACCTGGTGCCCAAGGCGTGGCTGAGCTCCGACGATGTACGCCCCAACATGGCAGGGAGTTCCTCGCAGGAGTACGCCACCAGTCCACGCGCGATGATGGTCCCATCTGGCCCGACCACTTCGACTGGGTCCTGAGCCTTGAAATCGCCTTCAACTCGACGTATCCCCGCTGCCAGAAGCGAGGCCGATGTCTTGGTCAGGGCCCGTGCCGCACCAGCGTCCACATGGAGTCTTCCGGTAGTGAAGCTCGCGTCCGCCAACCATCCGTGTCTGCGAGACAGCCTCGGGGCGCTGGGCGCGAAAACAGTGCCCACTGCGGCTGACAAGGCACTTCCCACCTGATCCCATCGAGCCAGAAGGACGGGAATACCGGCGGAAGTGGCGATACGGGCGGCCTCAATCTTGGACGCCATGCCGCCAGTGCCCACCCCCGAGGCGCCTGGCGAATCCACATCCGCGGTGAGGGTAGACAAATCAGGAACGTGCGAAATGAGCTCCGCGTCTGGGTCGGCTGGGTTGGTGGTGTAGAGCCCGTCCACATCGGACAGAAGGATGAGCGCATCGGCCCGCACCAACTCGGCGACAAGAGCCGCCAACCGGTCGTTGTCCCCGAAGCGAATTTCCCGAGTGGCGACCGTGTCGTTCTCGTTGACGATGGGGATGACGTTCAGCCTCGTCAGAGCGCCAAACGTTTGCAAAGCGTTGGCATAGCGCTTCTTGCGAGCCAGGTCGCCTACAGAGAGCAGGACTTGTGCGACGACCACGTGCCGGGCCGCAAAAGCGGTGGCGTACGCGCTGAGCAACACCCCTTGGCCCACGGCGGCGGCGGCCTGCTGCTGGGCGAGGTCGGACGGACGATGCGTGAGTCCCAAAGGCACAAGGCCAGCCGCGATGGCCCCCGAACTGACCAGGACGACCTCCGACGACTGCTGGCGAGTGGCGAGCGCATCCACCAAGTGATCCACCGCCTCCTGGTTCAGCCCGCCCTGGGCCGAAGCCAGCGACGAAGACCCCACTTTGACCACGATTCTGCGGGCGTGCGCGATACCTTCTCGAAGTTGAGACTCCATGAAACCTCCTGAAATGAGCCTAGTCCATGAGGGTTGCTTTCACCCAAGGGGTCGGCAGTCCGACCGACGGCAGTGCCAGAATGGACGGTCTTGGAAGGGGTCGACTTCTGCGCGTCCATGCTGTCGGCACTCCGACCGGAGGTACAAGAATGGACCGCGAAGGCTCCAGACTGGCTGCTCCCCTACACTTGTCCGGTGACCTCCTCCCCCGCACGTTCCGCCGCGATTCGCCAGGCGCTGTCCGTGTCGGTGGCAACGGGGCTGTACGGGATTTCGTTCGGAGCGCTTTCAGTCACCGCAGGGCTCAGCGTGCTCCAAACCCAAGTCCTGTCATTGCTCATGTTCACCGGAGGGTCACAGTTCGCCTTCATCGGCGTCATCGGCGCAGGTGGCGGGGCGGCCTCCGCTATCGCCACGTCGGGACTGCTGGGCGTGCGCAATGGGTTGTACGGCATCCAACTCGGCCCTCTGCTCGCCTACCGAGGATGGAAGAAGGTGGTGGCCGCCCATGTCACCATTGACGAGTCAACCGCCGTCGCCACCGCTCAGAAGGACCACGATGTGCAGCGCGCAGGATTTTGGTGGGCTGGCTTGGGAGTGTTCGTCTGCTGGAACGCTCTGACCTTCGTGGGAGCCCTGGCCGGAAACGCGCTGGGCGATCCCAAAGCGTGGGGGCTGGATGCAGCAGCAGCGGCAGCCTTTCTTGGCCTGCTCTGGCCTAGGCTCGCCTCTCGGTCTGCGCAGGCGTGCGCCGCGTTTGCCCTTGTCATCGCTTGTGCATTGGTCCCCTTCACCCCTGCGGGCGTGCCAATTCTGTGCGCTGCGGTGGCCGCCATCGTCGTCGGCATGTGGGAAAGTCGCCGAGGCCCCGATGCCAATACTCCCGTGGAGGCGACATGAGTGACACCGTCCTGTGGCTGACCATCGCGGGTGCGGTGGCAGTCATTCTTGGCACCAAGTTGCTCGGCGCGTACCTGCCCGAACGCTGGTTCACGTCCGACCGAATCGCCCCCATCGTCTCGCTGGTCACTGTCGCCTTACTGACCGGCCTTGTCGCGGTACAGACTTTCGAGGCGGGAGGCAGACTCGTCATCGACGCCCGAGCCGCCGCCCTAGCCGTCGCCGCAATCGCTCTCTGGCGCAAAGCCCCTTTCCTCCTCGTCGTCATCTTGGCCGCCGCGACCGCTGCAGGATTGCGGTACTTCGGACTAGGTTGACTTCCTCTGCTCTCTAGATGATAATGATTCTCATGAACAAACGAGTCGCAGGCCGAAAAATGAGGAATCGAGCAGTGGCATGTGCCGTGGGGGTGGCTCTCGCGCTGGCCGGATGCGGGAACATTGAGCCTGATGATGGACGAGTACACGTCGTCGTGGGGCTGTACCCCTTGGCCTTTCTGGTCGAACGTATTGGCGGCGACTTGGTCGATGTGGAGAACCTCACTAAACCGGGAGCCGAACCTCACGACCTGGAGTTGACCGCTCAACAGGTCGGGCACATCGCCAAGGCACACCTAGCCGTGTACGAGGCGACTCTTCAGCCTGCGGTTGACGCGGCAATCGCTGAGGCAAAACCTGCTCACGCCCTCGATGTCACCACCATCGTCCCTCTCCAACCCCTGGCCACAGATTCCGACGACGAGCATGCCGATGAAGAGGCCGACACACACGGTCTGGACCCGCACATCTGGCTGAGCCCCTTGCACATGGTGGAAATTGCCGTTGCCATCACTGACCAATTGGTCGCCATCGACCCAGAGCACGAGCACACGTACGTGGCCAATCGCATGATCCTGGTGGGCGATCTGACGAACCTAGACGGCTCCTACTTCTCAGAGCTGCGACAATGCGAGCGCACCGACTTCATCACCACTCATGCCGCCTTCGGATACTTGGCTCAGCGGTACGGCCTCACGCAGGTCCCCATCGCGGGCTTGTCCCCTGACGCCGAACCCAGTCCCGACCGAGTGGCCGAGATTCACAAGATCGCACAAGACACGGGCATTACCACTATCTTCTTCGAGACTCTCGCCTCCCCGGCCCTGGCCGCCACCATCGCCGAGGACCTGGGATTGCGCACTGACGTTCTCGACCCACTCGAAGGCATCACCGACGACTCGCGCGGAACCGATTACCTGTCGGTCATGTACGCCAACCTGCAAGCTCTGAAGGAGGCCAACGGATGTCAGTAAACCCGACTGACCCATCCCGCAATTCCGCCATCGTAGTCAACAATCTTGCCGTTTGGCTAGGAAATACGCAGATTCTCCGCGATATTTCCTTCGATGTCGCACCAGGGGAGACTGTGGCTCTTCTCGGCGGTAACGGGTCGGGCAAGACGACCCTCCTGCGAGCCATCCTCGGGCTGATTCCTCATCGCGACGGCATTATTGAACTCCTGGGTACACCCCTGGAACAGTTCAATTCGTGGGACCAGATTGGGTATGTCCCCCAGCGAGCTTCCGTCTCCCTGCACTCGACCACCGTTGCCGAAGTGGTCGGTTCTGGAACCCTCGCCAAACGCGCCGTCGGCTGGATGAGGGCCGCCGACAGGAAGCACGTCGCCGAAGCGCTGAACGCTGTGGGTCTGGCTGACCTTGCACGCGAACCCTACCTCCACCTCAGTGGTGGCCAACAGCAACGAGTCCTGATCGCTCGCGGCATCGTCAATCGCCCACGGTTGGTCCTCATGGACGAGCCGTTCGCGGGAGTCGACCTGGACAACCAAGCCCACATCGCCGCGACCCTCAACGCCCTGGAAGCCACTGTTTTGGTGGTTCTTCACGAGACCGATTCGTTGGCCGACGCCATCGACCGCACCATCGTCCTGCGCGATGGACGCATGGTGTACAACGGCACCCCCGAAATCGCCCACAGCGAAGGCACACATGAGGTCGCCGCCCCTGAGCGCACCCACCTCCTGACCGGAATGGAGCCAGCATGGACCTCCTGACACTCGCCTTCGTCCAACGCGCCCTCATCGCCGCCGCTCTCGTCGGGATGTCCTCACCGGCCATAGGGACGTACATCGTGCAGCGCAAACTGTCCCTCCTCGGTGACGGACTCGGCCACGTCGCCATCGCCGGCGTGGGACTCGCTCTCATGACAGGGTCCGCTCCCCTGCCGTGGGCCGTGGGTATCTGCGTGGCAGGCGCGGTCCTCATCGAAACGCTGCGCCAAAAGGGGCGGGCAACGGGAGACATCGGATTGGCCGTCCTGTTCTATGGCGGTCTCGCGGCGGGCGTGCTCATGGCCTCCGTCGCGGGCCTGGGGGCGGGAGGACTGTCCACTTACCTCTTCGGTTCGCTGAACACGGTCTCCGCCAGCGACTTGTGGGTCGTCGCAGGGCTGGCGGTTCTGATTCTCCTTGTCAGCCTGGGTTTGTCACCGCAATTGTTCGCTGTGTGTGCGGATGAGGCCTTCGCCAAAGCTTTGGGACTGCCTGTGCGCGTGTACAACTACGTCATCGTCGTCCTAGCTGCCGTCACGGTCACCATGGCCATGCGCACTGTCGGCCTCCTCCTGGTCTCCGCCCTCATGGTCATCCCCGTTGCCGCCGCGCAGAACCTGTTCACTGGATTCTGGAAAGGCATGTGGGGGGCAATGGGCATCGGACTTGTTGCTTCTGTCGGCGGGTACATGGCCAGCATCTATGCCGACCTGGCACCAGGAGCAATGATCGTCTTGGTCACCATCGGCTTCTTCGTCTTGTCGTGGCCTGTGGCAACTCTGCTCCACAAGCGCCGCCCCCTCGCCCACGCTGAGTCAGCGGTATCAGACCATAGCCACTCGCATACTGCCGACGACCCACAAATCCCCACAATCGACCCCCAAAGTCCCACCTCGCAGGGATCAGACTCCACTGGGGCCACACCGCCATCCACAGATCCCCACCACGACCACATCCACGGCCCCCACTGTGGGCACACGCCCGTCCCCCACGGCGACCACGTGGATTACGCGCACGATGGGCATCTCCACTCTCCCCACGGAGGCCACTATGACGAGCACTGACTTGGCCCAGCCCGCCCAAAGCGCACCCCCAAGTGAGCGCCGTACCCGCCAACGCCAGGCGATTTCCGACTACCTGGCCACCATCCCCGCCTTCCTCACAGCCCAACAAATCCATGACCATCTGCGAAGCGCGGGTGTGGACGTGAGCCTGCCCACGGTGTACAGGACGCTGGCCCACATGGCCGAGTCAGGCGAGGTCGACATCCTGACCCACGAAGGACAATCCTCCTATCGCCGGTGCTCGACCACGCATCATCACCATCTGACCTGCCGCGTGTGCGGTCGGGCGGTTGAGATCGCGGACGCACCCATCGACGAGTGGATTGCCGCACTCGGCCGAGAACACGAGTACACGGACATTACCCATGTCACGGAATTGTCCGGGATATGCTCGCGCTGCGCGAATCCTCAGGAATGAACCACGGTTCTTGCCTGGGCTCGGCAGTCCTGACACGCGCAATTTGTGTAAAGGACCTGCGTCCGCGCGAACCCTGGGGAACCACTGACTAATCAGCACTTCCCTCGTCCTACACAGCCCCCAAGTTGGCTTGTGCGCGCCAGCGACCGTCAACTTCGCTGACCCTCAGAGGCAGGTCGAACGTGCGACTGAGCACAGCGTCCGTCATGACCTCGCGCAGAGGTCCGGCAGCAACGACGCGACCCTGCTTGAGGAAGAGAGCATGAGTCACTCCGACAGGTATCTCCTCGACGTGATGGGTCACCATGATTGAGCAGGGCGATTTCGGGTCAAGGGCGATTTGCGTCAGCGTTACCAACAATAACTCACGCCCAGCCAAGTCCAATCCAGCGGTCGGCTCGTCCAGAACCAAGATTTCCGGGTCAGTCATGAGAGCACGCGCAATCTGCACGCGCTGCCTCTCCCCTTCCGATAGGGTCCCGTAGGTCCGCTCAGCCAAGTGGTCGACACGCAATTGCGCCATGAGTTTCTCTGCACGAATGAAATCAATCGGGGTGTAGTCCTCGTTCCATCGTCCGAATATCGCATATGACGCCGACATAATCACGTTGCGAACATGCTCATTGTCTGGTATCTGTGTTTCCAGGATGGCTGAGGCTACCCCGATCCGTGGTCGCAACTCGAAAACATCGACTCGCCCCATGGTCTCGTCTAGGAGCTGAACCTGCCCCGAGGTGGGGAATATGCGCGCCGAGATGAGTTGAACCAAAGTGGTCTTGCCCGCCCCATTAGGCCCGATGATGACCCAACGGTCGGATTCGTCCACGCTCCAGGAGACATGGTCGAGAAGATGTGAACGGCCCCGCCGCACTGTCACATCCGACACCTCGATGACCTGGCCCATGGCACTAACCTACCTTGGCATCATGGAGGGGACAAGCAGTGACACGGCAATCACCAGGGGACGAGCGGATGCATGGCGCGGCGAAGGCTGTGCTACGCGAGTTGGGAGTGGATGGCATTGGCCAGAACCGACAATTCTTCCGGGGTCTGGCGACCGCCCGCGACCGTGGTCATCACTCCGTCCGTCAAGACAGTGATGCATGCCGCTTGCTCGACCCTGGGAGTCTGATTCGAGTCGCCCCTCCAGAGGATTCCGCAGCGGCTCATCCCGTACCACACTTGATCGGTCAAGTAGGTTGTCCCAAAATCTCCAGTCGCGTCGAACGAGACCACAGCCAGGTTGAGTGGATCCGTATCCGCTGCATATGTTGCAGTAATGTCGGTTGCTCTTGGCGCTGACCCGAGGGCGGTGTACGCCGAGACCTTGGCTGGCAAGGTTGACCCCGCGATGGAATGAGAGGGGGCCTGCGGCGGAACAGTCGGGTCGGGACCAGGGTCGCCGCCACATCCTGCAAGAACAAGGACGAATGCAGCACCCAATCCAGCCAGAATCTTTCTCATGTCCCGCCTCCTCGTTCTCGGGCTCACGGCCCGTACATTCCAGTATGTCGGTCAGCAGTGATTTCGAGGCTCCGAAACTCCGAGAAGGGGAGCATTAGTCAGTGGTTCCCTAAGCCAAGGACACGAGGTCGATGTACGCGGGATTCCACAGGTCCTCTGTGCCGTCGGGCAGGAGGAGGACCCGGTCGGGATTGAGTGCCTCGACGGCTCCTTCATCGTGGGTCACGAGCACAATCGCACCCTTGTACGTGTTGATGGCGCGCAACACTTCCTCCCGCGATGCTGGGTCAAGGTTGTTGGTTGGCTCATCCAAGAGCAGGACATTGGCTCGGGAGACGACCAGCATCGACAGCGCCAGTCGCGTCTTCTCTCCACCGGACAGAACTCGGGTTGGCTTGTCCACATCGTCGCCCGTGAACAGGAAAGACCCCAGGATTGAGCGCGCCTCAGTCTCGCTCAGTTCGGACGCGGCCTCCATCATGTTCTCCAAGACGGTCTGGCTCATGTCGAGGGTTTCGTGTTCCTGCGCGTAATACCCGAGTTTGAGCCCGTGGCCATCGTGGATTTCGCCAATGTCAGGTTCCTCCGCCCGACCGAGCAGCCTCAGAAGGGTCGTTTTGCCAGCGCCATTGAGCCCAAGGACCACCACCCGCGAGCCTCGATCCACGACCAAGTCCACATCGAAGAAGACTTCCAGCGACCCGTACGACTTGCACAAACCCTCGGCTGACAAGGGAATCTTCCCCGATGGCGCGGGGTCCGGGAACCGCAGATGGGCGACCTTGTCTGCCACGCGCACTTCGTCGAGGCCTTCGAGCAACCTTTCGGCTCTGCGCTCCATGTTTTGTGCGGCAACCGCCTTCGTGGCCTTGGCCCTCATGGAATCGGCCTGGGCCTGCAGTGCTGCGGCCTTGCGCTCAGCGTTCGCACGTTCTCGTTTGCGGCGCTTCTCGTCCGCCTCGCGCTGAGTGAGGTACTTCGCCCATCCCATGTTGTACTGGTCGATGACTTGGCGAGTCGCGTCGAGGTGGTACACCTTGTTGACCGTCTCGCCCAGCAGAGCCACGTCGTGGGAAATGACGATGAGACCGCCCGGGAAGGTCTTGAGGAAGTTGCGCAGCCACACAATCGAGTCAGCGTCCAAGTGGTTCGTCGGCTCGTCCAAGAGCAGTGTGTCGGCCGCCAAGAAGAGGATGCGCGCCAATTCGACGCGCCTCCGCTGGCCTCCCGACAGGGTTTCCAGTGTCTGACTCATGACTCGGTCGGGCAGGCCGACGTTGGCAGCGATACGGGCAGCCTCCGCTTGCGCTGAGTACCCTCCCTGGGAGAGGAACTCGGTCTCCGCCTTCGCGTACGAAGCCATGGCCTTTTCCCGCTCAGCGCCTTGGGAGTCCGCCATGAGAGTGGAGTACTTCTCCATCCTCAGCGTGATTTGGTCGAGCCCGCGCGCGGAGAGGATGCGAGCTTTGGTCGTCACATGGAGGTCGCCTGTGCGTGGGTCTTGGGGAAGGTACCCGATGACGCCTTTGGATTGCACAGTCCCGGCGGTCGGCAAAGTCTTCCCCGCCAGAATCTTCATCAGTGTGGTCTTGCCAGCGCCATTACGGCCAACAAGGCCAATTTTGTCACCGGGAGACACCGAAAAAGTGGTAGGCGCGATGAGCAGGCGTGCCCCCGCCCGCACCTCAAGTTCGCGAGATGAAATCACAGGTCAGAACGCAGGGTCCAAGGCCTCGGACCACAGTTCCGCTTCCGCTTCAGCCGCCCTCTTGGCACGGGCCACGTACAGAAAACCCAGGCCCGCAAGAATCAGCAAGGTGAGAAAGAGTTTCTTCTTCATGGGTACAAGCCTATCTCAGGGTGACGCACGCTTCACACGCCCTGAGAGAAACAACCGTCATCGAAGTGAGCCGCCGAGCAGCCACCAGAGGTTCATGAGAAGCCCCCACCGAGTGCCTCTTGCGCCCTCGGTATCCAACTCTGGCCTTGTCCGTGTACTTTCGGGACCTAGTGCCGAAGTGGGATCAGAGTCAGCCCGAAATCGGCTCCGAAATGGGCGAACTTTGGACCAACACCGACGGCCATCCCCCGATATCAGGAGGTTAGGGCATGAGTCAGGGCTTCAAACTCCACCTGCACTCTCTTCCATGAAGAGCCGCCATAGTACATGACGTAGGTTAGGAGTAAAATCCTATAAATTGGGATGTGGAGAGATGATACTTATGGACAACGTTGAACGTAAGAAACAAGGATTGCCGTATTGCTACGACGACCCCGCGTTATTGGGCGACCAGCATATTTACCAAGACAAAATGACCGAGTTCAATAGAACGCTGCCGACAGAAACGGAAGAGCGGCAAAGAATCTTGAAGGAGATGTTTGCCGAAATAGGCGAGGGTTGCACGGTGGAGGCTCCGGTTTACGCAAACTGGGGCTGCAAGAACGTTCATCTGGGGAAGGGGGTTTACCTCAATTCCAATGTGACTTTTGTAGATGACGAGCATATTTACATTGGAGACAACTGTCTGATTGCGCCGAATGTCGTGTTCTCAACTTCGGGACACCCGGTATTGCCTATTCTCAGAGAGCATCATTACGTGTACAATCTTCCCATTCATGTAGGTGTTAATGTTTGGATTGGTTCGGGTGCACAAATCATGCCGGGAATAACGATTGGCGACAATTCTGTTATCGGCGCCGGAAGCGTCGTGACAAATGATATACCGGCTAATGTCGTCGCGTTCGGAGTGCCGTGCAGAGTGATACGGGAAATAGGCGAAAGAGACAGAGAATACTATTACAAGCAACGAAAACTGGATGTTTGGGAATGAACAAGTTCCAGTTTCTCGAAAGCGCAGCCCGAACAAGACCCAGTCGATGAATCCTGCGACAGCACACAGACCGACAACCAGTATTTCCCTACAAATTGAAGCCGATGGCGCGCAACTGTTCGCGGCCGTCCTCGGAAATCATGTCGAGGCTCCACGGGGGTAGCCAGACCCAGTTGAGGGTGACGGCGCTTGTCAGCTCGGATAAGAGGTAGTGTACGTCCGCCTCTAGGCGGTCGGTCAGGGGGCACATGGGTGAGGTCAGGGTCATGTCGATGGTGGCACGACCTTGGTCGTCGATGTCCACGCCGTACACCAAACCTAGGTCCACGACGTTGACGCCCAACTCGGGATCGACCACGTCCTTGAGGGCATCCAAGAGGGCTTCGGGAGTTCCAAAGTGTGGGTGGAACGCAGGGTCAGTCAGTTTGATGGAAGTGGCCACCTCATCCCCCTGGGATTCTTCAGCGGTCACTTCGTGAGTCTCGACTTCGTCTTGCGGAAGACCCGCGTCGTCGTATTGGCTCATTTCTCTCCTCCTGTCCTCAAGATGGCGTCGCGCAGGGCGGCCCACCCCAACATGGCACACTTCACACGGGCCGGGAACTGGGCCACACCGTTGAACGCGATGGCGTCGCCGTACACATCCTCGTCCAGTTCAACCGCACCCTGGCCTTCCAACATCTCCAAGAACCCGTCGTACAACCCCAGCGCGTGTTCGACGGTACCCCCAATGACAAGGTCTGACATGACGGAGGTGGACGCCTGAGAGATGGAACAACCCTCAGCCAGATAGCTCACATCCCCAACGACATCGCCATCTCGGTCCAACCGCAGTTGAAGCTCGTCACCGCACGATGGATTCACATGGCTCACTTCGACCGAAAACGGCTCGCGCAACCCGCTATGATGCTTGGCGCGATAATGGTCGAGGATGATGTCCTGATACAACGAGTGCAAGTCGATCATGGGGCCACCTTGAAGAATCGGCGTACCTCCATGAGCCCGTCCACGAGGGCGTCGATTTCAGCGGTGGTCGTGTAGAGATACGTAGAGACACGGATGGACGATTGCACACCAAAACGCTCATGCAATGGCCGGGCACAATGATGTCCCCCGCGCACAGCGATGCCCAAGGAATCCAAGACCTGCATGGCGTCGTGGGGATGGACATCCGCCAACGTGAATGCGAAAACCGACCCGCGATCAACAGGCACCTTCGGCCCGATGAGATGCAAGTCAGGGACGGATAACAGCTTGTCAAGGGCATATTCTGTGAGAGTCGCGTCATGGGCGGCGACAGCGGACATGCCCTGCAAGGTCTTCGGCTTTTGGCCGCGCTCCCTGCTCGGCACACGCTCTTCCACCGCGTTCAAGTAATCCACGGCGGCCCCCAAACCCACGGCCTGAGCGATGGGCGGTGTGCCTGCCTCGAACCGGTGCGGAGGCCGGGCGTACGTCGAAGCGGCCATGCGCACAACCTCAATCATCTCTCCCCCACCGAGGAAGGGCGGCAGCGAATCGAGCAGGTCATACTTGCCCCACAGGACGCCGATGCCAGTGGGCCCCAGCATCTTGTGCCCAGTGAAGGCCAGCATGTCCACACCCATGTCTGCAACAGATGTTGGGTTGTGCGGGACGTACTGCGACCCGTCCGCGATGACGACCGCACCGAAGCGATGCGCCCAATCGGCAATCTCCCGAATGGGAGTCAGAGCCCCGGTCACATTCGACAAAGCAGTGATCGAGACAACTTTTGTGTGCTCATTGATGAGGTGGTCGGCACGAGCCTTCGCCAGGTCAAGACGTCCCTCGTCGGTCACGTCGAACCAGCGCAGAGTGGCACCGGTGCGCTGACACGCCATCTGCCACGGCACGAGGTTGGAGTGATGCTCGGCCACGGAGATGACCACCTCATCGCCAGGTGACAAGCGGGAAGACAGGGTGTACGCGGCGAGATTCAGCGCTTCGGACGCATTCTTGGTGAAGACAATCTCCTGCGACACACCCCCGACGAAAGCAGCCACCTTGTCCCGCGCCCCCTCGAAAGCGGCGGTCGCCTGTGCCCCCAAAGTGTGCATCGCGCGCGCGACGTTGGCGTTGTGATACCGATAATGCTCGTCCACAGCCTTGAGGACAGCCTCAGGTTTCTGCGAGGTGTTGGCAGAGTCCAAGTACACCAGCGCCGTCCGCTTCCCGCCGACAGGTTCGATGCCCGCGTTCAGAATGGGAAAGTCAGCCCGGCGCGCCCCGAGGAGAGCATCATCGAAGAGTGTCATGACAGGTATTTCTCGTAGCCAGTCTCTTCGAGGGAGTCAGCCAAGCTTGCGTCGCCCTCTTCGACCACATGACCGTCCACGAAGACGTGGACGAAGTCGGGATGGATGTACTTCAGAATCCGCGTGTAGTGTGTGATGAGCAGAACCCCACGGTCCCCTTGCGAAGCGTAACGGTTGACCCCCTCCGACACGACACGCAGCGCGTCGATGTCCAGACCGGAGTCAGTCTCATCCAGAATCGCATATTTCGGATTGAGCAATTCTAGTTGCACAATTTCGTTGCGCTTCTTCTCACCGCCCGAGAAGCCTTCGTTGACCGAGCGGGAGGCGAACTCGTCGTCCAGTTGCATCTGGGCCAAAGACTCGTTGACCTTCTTGACCCACGAGCGCAGAGGAGGCGCTTCACCGTCGATGGCGGTCTTGGCTGTCCTCAGGAAGTTGGAGACGGAAACGCCAGGAACCTCCACGGGGTATTGCATAGCAAGGAACAAGCCCGCCTTCGCTCTCTCGTCCACCTTCAGCGTGGTCAGTTCAACGCCGTCGAGCAGGACGGACCCGGACGTGATGGTGTATTTGGGATGACCGGCGATGGAGTAGGCGAGGGTGGACTTGCCCGACCCGTTGGGGCCCATGATGGCATGGACCTCGCCCGGTTTGATGGTGAGATTCACCCCTTTGAGAATGGATTTCGGCCCTGTCTCAGTCTCCACATCCACATGGAGGTCGGTGATCTTCAGTTCGCGGTCAGTCATTTTTCTTCCTTGTCAAGGCCGGTTTCAGAGCCAAATCCTAGTTCGGTGTCAATTTTGTCCATGAGGAGTGTCTCGACGTCCTCGACGCCGATCTTGTTGAGGACAGTGGTAAAGAATCCGCGCACCACCAGTCGGCGAGCCTCTGCCTCATCGACCCCGCGCGATTGCAGATAGAACAACTGCTCCTCATCGAAGCGGCCCGTGGAGGCGGAGTGCCCAGCGCCCACGATATTCCCGGTCTCAATCTCCAGGTTCGGCACGGCCTCGGCGCGGCACCCATCGGTCAAGACCAGGTTCTTGTTGGCCTCATAGGTCTCGATGCCTTGCGCGGCCGGTCGGATGAGCACGTCGCCCACCCATACCGATGTTGCTTTCTCGCCTTGGAGCGCCCCTCGGTAGTTGACGTGGGACACGCCCTTGGGGTGGTTGTGGTCCACAAAGAGTCGATGTTCCAGATGTTGGCCAGCCTCAGCGAAGTACACACCCAACAACTCTGCGTCGCCACCTTGGCTCGCATAGGAGACGTTGTTCTGAATACGGACAAGGTCTCCACCCAGCGTCACGACGATATGGCGGTACACCGAGTCCTTGTTCACGAGGGCCTCATGCTGGCCCAAGTGGACCGACCCACGTTCCCAGTCCTGGATGGACACGACGGTCAAATGCGCCCCATCGCCCACGAGGATTTCCACGTTGCCGATATGACGCGCCCGGCCACCATATTGAAGGATCACAGTCGCGCGAGACAAGGGTTTAGCCTCTATGACAAGGTGATTCGCGGTGAGGACCTGATTGTCGTCGCCCTGAATGGTCAAGCGGATGGGCTCGGCCACCTCCGAATCAATCAGAAGGTAAGAGGCGTCCGCAGTGGTTGCCGCGATGGCGGATGTGCGGTCCACGGGCTTGAGGACGGTGCCACGGGGGACCTGGCCCTTACCCAATGTGGGCAGCGATGTGCCGGAGCCAAGCGCGCCCAACCCTACACAGTGAATGGGCAGGGACCCTTGTACATTGTTCTCATCGAAGAAGTCTGTCAGCTTCTCCACAGGCGTGAAACGCCAGAACTCTTCGCGCCCGGTGGGCACGCCGTGGTCGGCCAGATTGAAGGACCCCTGAGGGTGCAGGTACGAAATGGTGGTGGTCTCAGGAAGATTGCTCATCCGACGGCTCCTTCCATTTGCAGCTCGATCAATCGGTTGAGTTCGAGGGCGTACTCCATGGGAAGCTCGCGCGCGATGGGCTCGACGAATCCGCGCACGACCATTGCCATGGCTTCTTCCTCTTTCATTCCTCGGCTCATCAGGTAGAACAGTTGGTCCTCGGAGACCTTCGACACCGTCGCTTCATGGGCCATGGACACTTCGTCTTCGCGCACATCCACGTAGGGGTAGGTGTCAGAACGCGAGATGGTGTCCACCAGCAGGGCGTCACAGCGCACGGACGAGGACGAATGATGGGCATTCGGCGTGACATGGACCAAGCCCCGGTAACTCGACCGCCCACCGCCGCGCGACACCGACTTCGACACGATGGTCGAGGTCGTGTACGGGGCCATGTGGACCATCTTGGAGCCCGTGTCCTGATGTTGGCCAGGCCCGGCGAAAGCAATGGACAAGGTTTCACCCTTGGCATGCTCCCCCATCAGCCACACCGCCGGATACTTCATGGTCGCCTTGGCGCCGATGTTGCCGTCCACCCATTCCATCGTCGCGCCTTCCGCGCACGTCGCGCGCTTGGTGACGAGGTTGTACACGTTCGTGGACCAGTTCTGAATGGTGGAGTAGCGGCAGCGGGCGCCCTTCTTGATGATGATCTCCACGACAGCGGCATGCAGGGAATCGGACTTGTAAATCGGGGCCGTGCATCCTTCGACGTAATGCACGAAGGCGTCCTCGTCCACGACGATGAGTGTGCGCTCGAACTGTCCCATGTTCTCCGTGTTGATGCGGAAGTACGCCTGGAGCGGGATGGTGACGTGCACACCCTTGGGGACGTAAATGAAGGACCCGCCCGACCAGACCGCCGAATTGAGGGCCGAGAACTTGTTGTCCCCCGAAGCGATGACCGTCCCGAAATACTCCCTGAACAACTCCGGCTGTTCTTTGAGGGCGGTGTCGGTGTCGAGGAAGATGACCCCTTGGCGAGTCAGTTCCTCGTTGATCTTGTGGTACACGACCTCGGATTCGTATTGTGCGGCGATGCCTGCGACAAGGCGTTTCTTTTCGGCTTCGGGCAGTCCGAGTCGGTCGTACGTCGTTCGGATGTCCTCGGGCAGGTCCTCCCAGGACTGAGCGGGGCGATCCGTGGGAGACACGTAATACTTGATCTCGTCGAAATCGATGTCCGACAAGTCTGCGCCCCACGTGGGCATGGGCTTGCGGTGGAAGAGGTCGAGTGCCTGCAGACGGAAATCAAGCATCCATTGGGGCTCGTTCTTCTTCGCCGATATCTCCCGGACGACCTGCTCGGTGAGTCCGCGCTGGGCATGTTCACCAGCCTCGTCAGAGTCATGCCAGCCGAAACGGTAATTCCCCAGAGCGGCGAGGTGCTCGTCTTGAGTCGCACCTGTGCCAGGGGCCTGTGTGGGTGATGTCAACGTGTGACCTTCCTTGTGGGAGTGGGTAAGGGCGTGGGAATGTGCGTTGTGCACACTCCGTCGCCGTGAGCTATCGTGGCCAGTCGCTGGACGTGGGAGTGCAGGAGCCGGGAGAAAACCTCAGTCTCGGCGGAGCACAGTTGGGGGAAACGTTCGGCGACGGCGGTGTACGGGCAATGGTGCTGGCACAGTTGTTCGCCCGACTGCGCAGGAAGCAACCCCGACATGAAACCAACCTCATTGAGCGCCTGCGAGAGCGCCTCCGCATCTGACAAGGTGGCATCATCTTTGCGCATCTGGTCGAAACGCTCCTCGACATGTGCGAAACGGTCTTCGAAGAAAGCCTCGACCGCCTCGTCCCCGCCCACTTGGCGCAACATTTCCAGCGCGGAGATGGCCAGTTCGTCGTAGGCGTGGGTGAAGGTCTCACGGCCCTGCCCAGTGGCGACGTATTCTTTGGAAGGCCGACCGGCTCCCCGCGCCTTCTGGGCCTTGGCCACACGAACACTGAGCATTCCCCCTTCTTCAAGGGCGCTCAGATGACGACGTATTGCCGCTTGTGTGAGTCCGAAGGCATCGGCCAATTGGGACGATGTCGCTTTCCCGTGTTCCATGACATACCTCATCACGCGATGCCTGGTCGTGGCATCTGTCACCTCAGGCGAGGCAGGTACATCGAGTTTCACAAGTACATTCTTGCGTAATTCTCCCTAGTTTTCAACGCACCGACACGAGCCGTCTGGTCTTCAGACTCTTCTGACCCACCCCTGTGTCCAAATGGCGCAACAAGTGGCCCGAAGTCGAGCGCACCACCTAGTTTCGTACTAGGGTGTGGTGTGCAGGCGAGTGGGCTTGGGCCAAAGACCTGCGCAATTACTAATGACGCAAAACAAGAGGAAAGATTGTGACTTCATCACTTAGCAAGGCGAAGCGGCTCGGGCTGTTCGCCACTCTTGCCATCCTCGGCACACTGACGCTGACCGGCTGCGGCCCAGCGGCAGGTGAGGCCGGTGGAGGCGAGGCCAACCTAACACTTCCCGAAGCTCTTCGGGACGGTTCCGTGGCCATGTGGCCGCTCTATGTCGGACTGGTCCTATGTGTCCTGGGCCTCTTGTTCGGGGTATGGACGTATTCACGTCTGAAGAACCTCCCCGTTCACGAATCTATGAAAGAGATTTCAGAACTGATCTACACGACGTGCAAGGCGTACCTCGTGAAGCAGGGCAGGTTCCTCCTCATGCTGTGGGTGTTCATCGCGGTCGTCATGGTTGTGTACTTCGCCTTCTCGGGCGTCGTCGCCTGGCGAATCGCTGTCATCCTCGCCTTCTCTCTCATTGGCATGGCGGGCTCCTTCGGCGTTGCCTGGTTCGGCATCCGCATCAACACCTTCGCCAACTCTCGCACGTCCCATGCGGCTCTCAAGGGCAGCAAGTGGGATGTCCATGACATTCCCGCGCGTTCTGGCATGAGCGTCGGCATGGTGCTCATCTCTCTCGAGTTGCTGCTCATGCTCATCATCCTCTGCTTCCTCCCCGTGGGACTGGCTGGAAATTGCTTCATCGGCTTCGCTATCGGCGAGTCCTTGGGTGCGTCCGCTCTGCGTATCGCTGGCGGCATCTTCACTAAGATCGCCGACGTCGGCTCCGACCTGATGAAGATCGTCTTCAAGATCGACGAAGACGATCCCCGCAACCCCGGCACCATCGCCGACTGCACGGGCGACAATGCGGGCGACTCGGTTGGTCCTTCCGCCGACGGCTTCGAAACCTATGGCGTCACTGGCGTGGCCCTCATCACCTTCATCCTGCTGGGTGTTGCTCAAGTCGGTGGAGTGGATATCAAGATCCAGGCCGTCCTACTCGTGTGGATCTTCGCCATCCGCTCCATCATGCTGGTCGCCTCCGCCGTGTCGTACTTCATCAACGAGGCTGTGGCCAAGGCGAGCTATGGCAAGACTGATTTCGACTTCGAGAAGCCGCTCACCTCTTTGGTGTGGGTTACTTCGGTTGTCTCTATCGTCCTGACCTTTGCTCTTTCCGCCTACCTCCTCAAGGACTACGGCAACCTGTGGTGGCAGTTGTCCATCATCATCTCTTGTGGCACACTCGCAGGCGCTCTGATCCCCGAACTGGTCAAGGCCTTCACCTCGACCAAGTCTGCCCATGTCAAGGAAGTCGTCAAGTCGTCCGAACAGGGCGGGGCATCGCTCAACATCCTGTCCGGCTTCGTCGGTGGCAACTTTGCCGCTTACTGGCTGGGCATCGCCATCGTCGCCCTGATGGGCGTCGCCTACCTCGTGTCTGTGGCCGCTAACCTGGATGCCGCTCTTGGCACCTTGCCCCATGCGTCCGCTGTCTTCGCCTTCGGCCTCGTGGCCTTCGGCTTCCTCGGGATGGGCCCGGTCACCATCGCAGTCGATTCCTACGGCCCGGTCACCGACAACGCGCAGTCCGTGTACGAACTGAGCCGCATCGAATCCGTCCCGAACATCGACGAAGAGATTGAGAAGACCTACGGTTACAAGCCCGTGTGGGACAAGGCCAAGGCCATGCTGGAAGAGAACGATGGCGCTGGAAACACCTTCAAGGCAACGGCCAAGCCGGTCCTCATCGGCACGGCTGTCGTGGGTGCAACGACGATGATTTTCTCGATCATCTTGTTCCTCGCCAAAGATCTCGCCGAGAAAGCTGGCACTGAGTTGACTAGCCTCAATGATGTTGCTGCCCTCATCTCACCGATCCACGCTCCCTTCCTGCTCGGCCTCATCGTCGGCGGCGCCATGATCTTCTGGTTCACCGGCGCTGCCACTCAGGCTGTCACAACGGGTGCGTACCGTGCGGTCGAGTACATCAAGGCACACATCCACCTGGATGAGAATGCCGATGTCAAGGCCTCCACGAAGGACTCGACCGAGGTCGTGGAAATCTGCACTGACTACGCTCAGAAGGGCATGTTGGGCATCTTCTTGGCCATCTTCTTCGGTACTTTGGCTTTCGCGTTCGTTGAGCCGTACTTCTTCATCGGATATCTCATCGCCATCGCGGTCGTCGGCCTCTTCCAGGCCATCTTCATGGCCAACGCTGGTGGCGCATGGGACAATGCCAAGAAGATCGTCGAAACCGACATGGGCATGAAGGGCACACCGCTGCATGACGCCACCGTCGTCGGCGACACCGTGGGCGACCCCTTCAAGGACACCTCGTCGGTGGCCCTGAACCCGGTCATCAAGTTCACAACCCTGTTCGGCATGCTGGCTGTTGAGTTGGCTGTCGCACTGAGCGCTGGAGAAACCGGCGCCCTCGTTGTACATATCCTCGCGGGTGTGTTCTTCCTCGTGTCGGCCTACTTCGTGTGGCGCTCCTTCTACAAGATGCGCATCGACTCGGCAGCGACCCCGTCAGCACCTGCTGAGGCTGGCAGTGACGCACAAGTTGCCAAGGAAACGGCTGAGGCCGTCGCCTGACAGGCATCCATACCAATTCAGGGGCTCCGGGAAACCGGGGCCCCTGATGTTCTTGTAGACTCGTCCTGAGTCAAGGAGTGCCATGGAACTCAGCATGCTGAGATACGAAGACCGAGCCGCCCTCATACACGGCGTCGCTGCCCTTCTGTGTTCCCGCATGGCCGCTCACCAGGCCCGACACGGCAGTGTGAGCGTGTGCCTGACAGGCGGGGATCTGGCCAATGCCGTCTACGACGTCGTGGCACGTCTGGCCGGTGGTGACTCATCCCTCAAACCGGGCGAGGTGTCCCTGTGGTGGAATTGGGATCTCTTCGTGTCGACGGACGACCCTCGGCGCAACTCTCTGCAGGCTCTCAGCCGACTGGCCGGCGTCTTACCTCTCGATCCCGCCAAGATACATCCGATGTCGTCAGCTTCCACGGCCAGCGACCCTGAAGCAGCCGCCATCGCCTACGGCGTGGAAGTCGCCAGCGCTGACATCGACATCAGCCTGGTCGAGATGACCGCCTGTGGCAAGATCGCGAATATCCCCGCCCACTTGCTGCCCCAGTCCGCCAATCCAGTGGTCGCCATGCCCGATGCTGACCCACCGAAGTTGATCATGACCAATCCCGGATTGAGCGCGACAAAGGAGATGTGGATTCTCGCCAGTGGAACGGCCAGCGCCGAGTGTCTGGCACGAATCGCCGCAGGAGACCCGTCACTTCCGGCCACTTACTTCGCCTGCCTGCCCCACGCCACCTGGATGGTGGACCAAGAAGCCGCCAGCCTCTTACCCTTCCACGAATGCAGGCTGTAGGCCGAACACGGCTGTCGGACGTCGCGGCTCGCTCGGAATGACTCGTGTCTAGGCCAAGGCGCGCAATCGTCTCAGACACTCTTCGCGGCCTAGAATCTCCATCGACTCGAACAAGGGCGGGGAGACGAGAACGCCCGTGATGGCCACGCGGATGGGCGCGAAGGCTGTCTTCTTCTTCAGCCCCAATTCTTCGACGAGACGTGCTTCTAGGCCCTCGTGGATAGTTTGTGCGGTGAAGTCCTCCAAAGCCTCCAGGACGGCGACGGTGGCCTCCATGACGGCTGGAATATCGGCCTCGACCTTGGCACGGGCCTGAGCGTCCACCTCGACGTCGCCCAGGAGGAAGTCCAACTTGGGCAGTGCTTCCTTGAGAAGGGTCAGGCGAGGGGCGATCAGAGGCGTGGCCGCACGGATGATATCGCGGGCTTGTGGGGTCAATATGGGGTCTTGCGACACCGCAGGGCTCGTGGACCTCGCGGCGCTGGGAACGTCGTCCCTCTGATAAGTCTCAATGTAGTCCAAGATTCGGTCAGCCAGCTCGTCGCTGGGCAGACTCCGTATGTACCACCCGTTGAGCCAATCCAACTTCTTGATGTCGAAGACCGGGCCAACAGTGTTGACCTTTGCCCAATCGAAGTTGGCCACGAAATCGTCCAGGCTGGACACTTCCTCGTCATCGCTCGCGGGCGGATACCCCATCAACTGGAGGAAGTTGCGCAGAGCCTGTGGCAGGTACCCCTCCTCCTGGAACCACAGGAGGCGCGCAGCGGGGTTTTTACGCTTGGATATCTTGGAGTGGTCTGGGTTGCGTAGCAAGGGCATGTGGCACCAGGACGGGGCCTCCCAGCCGAGCCAGCGGTAGAGCAGGATGTGCTTCGGCGTGGAGGAAATCCATTCCTCCCCTCGCACAACGTGGGTGATGCCCATGAGGTGATCATCCACGACAACAGCCAAATGGTAGGTCGGAAAGCCGTCCGCTTTGAGGATGACCTGGTCGTCTGGGCGCGGCGCACGTACCTCTCCTCGGATCAAGTCAGTGAACGACAACTCCACGTCGTCAGGCACGAGCATACGCACCACAGGCGTCTCAGAGAACCCCGGCAGCTTCGCCCTTTCCTCGCGGGTCTTGCCGTAGCAGAGCCTGTCATACCCTGTCACGGACTGTTTCGAGGCCTCCTGCTCGGCACGCATGGCTTTCAGGCGCTCGGGTGTGCACCAGCAGTAATAGGCGTGGCCCTCCTCGATGAGCTGGTCCACGAAAGGTTTGTACGTGTCCAGTCGCTCTGATTGGCGGTATGGTCCGAAGGGCCCACCGACATCGGGACCCTCATCCCAATCCAGTCCCAACCATGACAATGTGGAGAAAATCTGCGCCTCGGACCCAGCGACGTACCTGGCCTGGTCGGTGTCCTCGATGCGCAGGATGAATGCTCCGCCGGTCTTGCGGGCATAGGCGAGGTTGAACAAGGACATGTACGCGGTCCCCACGTGGGGGTCGCCGGTTGGGGAAGGTGCGACCCTCAGGCGCGCAGGTGTTATCGAATTCATAGCAACCCCAGTCTACTGGGCACAAAACCACAGCGGGCCCCGTACTTGCGTACGGAGCCCGCTGATGGAGTTTGTCAGATCACTTGTTGATCTTGGTCACACGACCGGCACCCACGGTACGGCCACCTTCGCGGATAGCGAACTTGAGGCCTTCCTCCATGGCGATCGGCTTGTTCAACTCAACCGACATGTCGGTGTTGTCGCCAGGCATGACCATCTCGGTGCCCTCAGGCAGGCGAACCATGCCCGTCACGTCCGTGGTACGGAAGTAGAACTGAGGCGAGTAGTTGGAGAAGAACGGCTTGTGACGGCCACCCTCATCCTTGGTCAACACGTAGACGTTGGCGTCGAACTCGGTGTGAGGTGTGACAGAACCGGGCTTGCACACGACCATGCCGCGCTCCACATCGTCCTTCTTCGTGCCACGAAGCAGGAGGCCGACGTTTTCGCCTGCACGACCCTCGTCGAGGATCTTGCGGAACATTTCCACACCAGTGATGGTGGAGGTCAGCTTGGCGGGACGGATACCGATGATGTCCACAGACTCGCCAGTCTTGACGATGCCGCGCTCAATACGACCGGTGACAACAGTGCCACGGCCAGTGATGGTGAAGACGTCTTCGATAGGCATAAGGAAGGGCTTCTCGGTGTCGCGCTCGGGCTGAGGAATGTAGTCATCGACAGCATTCATCAACTCAAGGATGGACTCGGACCACTTCTCATCGCCGTTCATGGCGGGGAAAGCAGCCACGCGAACGACGGGGCAGTTGTCGCCGTCGAACTCCTGAGCGGTGAGCAGTTCGCGCACTTCCATTTCAACCAACTCGATGAGTTCGTCGTCGTCCACCATGTCGCACTTGTTCAGGGCGACGACCATGGCAGGCACGCCCACCTGGCGGGCGAGCAGAACGTGCTCACGGGTTTGAGGCATCGGGCCGTCGGTGGCGGCGACCACGAGGATCGCGCCGTCCATCTGCGCGGCACCGGTGATCATGTTCTTCACATAGTCAGCGTGGCCGGGGCAGTCGACGTGAGCGTAGTGACGCTTCTCGGTCTGATACTCAACGTGAGCAATCGAGATCGTGATGCCGCGTTGTTTCTCTTCGGGGGCCTTGTCGATTTGATCGAACGCAGACACAGCGTTGAGGGTCGGATACTTGTCATGAAGCACCTTGGTAATCGCCGCGGTGAGCGTGGTCTTGCCGTGGTCGATGTGCCCGATGGTGCCGATGTTGCAGTGGGGCTTAGTCCGTTCGAACTTGGCCTTTGCCATTGGGGCTCCTTCTTTGTGCCACGCCTTCGCGGGGCTTCTTGTTCCATTGTGTACACGAGCCTCTCCCGTGTACATGACTAGTGATGCCTTGAAAGGCATACCTCCCTAGTCTTCCTCATATTGTCCACTCCAGTCAAACCAGAATAACAATATGAAACTTTTCTAGCGATCCCACGCTTTGATGAATCCGTGTCAGACTCCGCCGCGATCCAGGACCTTATTCGCCGCCCCTCGCCTTGGCCACGACCTCTTCGGCCACGGACTTGGGCGTCTCGGCGTACGAGTCGAACTCCATCGAATACGACGCTTGGCCAGAGGTCTTCGAGCGCAAGTCGCCGACGTACCCGAACATCTCCGAGAGCGGCACAAGGGCGCGCACGACGCGATTGCCATGGACTTCGTCCATCGACTGGATATGGCCACGACGGGAGTTGAGGTCGCCAATGACTGTGCCCAGGTAATCCTCGGGGGTGGTGACTTCCACACTCATCATGGGCTCCAGCAGCGCGGGATCGGCCTTGCGAGCGGCTTCCTTGAACACCATCGAACCGGCGATACGGAAGGCCAATTCGGAGGAGTCAACTTCGTGATACGCGCCGTCCAGCAGGGTGACCTTGACGTCTTCAACCGGGTAACCGGCGAGCACGCCATATTGCATGGCGTCCTTGATGCCCTGGTCAACGGCAGGAATGTACTCCCTGGGGATACGTCCACCTGTGACAGCGTTGACGAACTCGTACCCCTCGCCCGCTTGCTTGGGCTCCAAGGCGATGATGACGCGAGCGTACTGACCTGAACCACCCGACTGCTTCTTGTGGGTGTACTCGACCTTGTCGACCTTCTTGCGCAGAGTCTCGCGGTACGCCACTTGGGGCTTGCCCACGTTGGCCTCGACCTTGAACTCTCTCTTCATGCGATCGATGAGGATTTCCAAGTGCAATTCGCCCATGCCTGCGATGATGGTCTGGCCGGTCTCCTCGTCAGTGTGGACGCGGAACGTCGGGTCTTCCTCCGCCAATTTCGCAATGGCGAGGGTCAACTTCTCCTGGTCGGACTTCGTCTTCGGCTCAATGGCCTGCTCGATGACCGGGGAAGGAATATCCATCGACTCCAGAACAATCGGCTTCTGGATGTCGCACAGGGTTTCGCCGGTGCCCGTGTCCTTGAGACCCATGACCGCGCAGATCATGCCTGGGCCCATGGTGTCGACTTCTTCGCGCTTGTTGGCGTGCATCTGGTAAATCTTGCCGATGCGCTCTTTGCGCCCCTTGGTCGCGTTCAGCACCTGGTCTCCAGCGTGGAGCACACCCGAGTAAATGCGGATGAAGGTCAGGCGGCCCAGATGCGGGTCAGCGGCAATCTTGAAGGCCAAAATGGACAGCGGATCGGTGGTGTTGGGGTGGCGCTCCAAGATGACCGACTCGTCGCCAGGCTTGAAGCCCTGGATGGCCGGAATGTCTGTGGGAGCGGGCAGGAAGTCGTTGATGGCGTCGAGAAGGGGCTGGACGCCCTTGTTCTTGAACGATGTGCCGCACACGACGACGTTGCCCTTGTTGGAGATGACGGCCTTGCGCAGAGCAGCCTTCAACTCCTCGACAGTGAAATCCTCACCGGAGTCTTCGCGTTCCAGCCACAGTTCGCCGAAGTCATCGTCCACTTCCGCGAGGGTGTGGATCAGTTCCTCGCGGGCCTCGTTGGCCTTCTCCACCATGTCGGCAGGAATCTCTTCGACTGTGAAGTCTTCGCCCACCTTGGTCTCGCCGCGCCACATGAGAGCGCGCATGCCGAGAAGGTCCACCACGCCGATGAAGTTCGACTCAGCGCCGACTGGCAACTGAATGATGAGCGGAGTCGCCATCAGGCGCTCGCGGATGGTCTTGATGCAGTGGTCGAAGCTGGCGCCTGTGCGATCCAGTTTGTTGATGTAGCAGATGCGCGGCACGTTGTACCGGGTCGCCTGGCGCCACACAGTCTGGGATTGGGGCTCCACACCCGCGACGCCGTCGAACACAGCCACTGCGCCGTCGAGGACGCGCAGGGACCTTTCGACCTCCATGGTGAAGTCCACGTGGCCTGGGGTGTCGATAATGTTGATCTGGTGGTCTTTCCAGAAGCATGTCGTCGCAGCCGAGGTGATCGTGATACCGCGTTCCTGTTCCTGCTCCATCCAGTCCATCGTCGCGGCGCCATCATGGACCTCGCCGATCTTGTAGTTGATGCCGGTGTAGAACAGGATGCGCTCCGTGGTCGTTGTCTTGCCAGCGTCAATGTGCGCCATGATGCCAATGTTGCGCACTGTGCTGAGATCGGTCTTCAGATCAATAGCCACGTCAATTACCTCTTACTTTACCTCTGTGTGACTTGCCCGAGTGAACATGTGTGTTCCTACGAGCGCGCGAAAACCTCGGACCCAAGGCCCGAGGTACGCAAAATACAATGATACATCACCAACGGTAATGGGCGAAAGCACGGTTGGCTTCGGCCATCTTGTGGGTGTCTTCACGCTTCTTGACGGATGCACCCAAACCATTGGCTGCGTCGAGAATCTCGTTACGCAGTCTCTCGGCCATCGTCTTCTCGCGGCGAGCCCGGGAGAATCCGACCAGCCAGCGCATGGCCAAAGTGTTGGCCCGAGCAGGCTTGACTTCGATGGGGACCTGATAGGTCGCACCACCGACGCGGCGGGACTTGACCTCGATGCCGGGGCGGACGTTGTCGAGCGCACGCTTGAGGGTCGCCACCGGATCGGCGCCACCTGTCTTGTCGCGCGTCCCTTCAAGAGCTGTGTACACGATGTGCTGAGCGACGGTCTTCTTGCCGGAGAGAAGGATCTTCGAGACCAACTGTGAAACGACGGGAGAGCCATACACCGGGTCGACGACCACGGGACGCTTGGGGGCTGGGCCTTTCCTCGGCATTACTTCTCCTTCTTCGCACCGTAGCGGCTGCGGGCCTGCTTGCGGTTCTTGACGGCTTGGGTGTCCAAAGCACCACGGATGATCTTGTAGCGCACACCAGGCAGGTCCTTCACACGACCGCCGCGCACCAACACCATGGAGTGCTCCTGCAGGTTGTGGCCGACGCCGGGGATGTACGCCGTGACCTCCACGCCAGAGCTGAGCCTGACACGAGCCACCTTGCGCAGAGCCGAGTTCGGCTTCTTCGGGGTCGTCGTGTACACGCGAGTGCACACACCACGACGCTGCGGTGAGCCCTTGAGGGCAGGAGTCTTGGTCTTGCTGACCTTGTCAGCCCGCCCTTTGCGGACTAACTGCTGGATAGTAGGCACCTACAGTTTCCCTTTTCTTCTCTGATCTGCGGTTTTGGCCCCGAAGGGCCGAGAACTCCCGGAAGATTTCTCATCTTGGTGTGCGTGTGTCCACGCGCAAACAAGGGCTGGACAGGCCAGCACCAAGGGTCAAGATTATCCCTTTGCAGTCTTCCCGGTCAATTCCGCGATGACTGCCCTCTGGAGCGCCCACCAAGGGCGACCTCGTGAAGAGGTGCCCGGCTCATCAGAATACCTCGTCTTTTCAATGTAGGTGACCAAGGTGTCCAGTCTCGTGCGTGTTTCAGGACTCACCCGGGCTTTCACCTCGCGGACTCCCCTTCTCAGGGTCATCGCGTCCGTGACGAGTGTGCCCGCTTTCGCCCGGATGGAACGCCAGGCCTTCTCGGGAGTGTACCTGCGTCGGTACACCCACACGCCCAGCACGAACCCTGCGCCAACCAGTGCCACAGAACCTGCCCCGATGCCCAGTCCCCACCAAAGGCGGGTGTAGTCGATCTGGCCTGGCCCGATGACGGGGCCGGTCGTGGGGTTGGAACTCGGCTGCTGACTGGGATTGGCCTCGCTGGGTTCCTGGGAAGGCGTGGGGGTCTGGGTCGGAAGCGGCAGACCCTCAGTCACAGCGCTGCCCACACTTGGGGTCGGCTCGTAGGGCACCCAGCCGATGGAGTCGAAGTACGCCTCCGGCCACATGTGGGCGTTCGAACCGGTGACCTCGCGGACGTCGTCTTTGGCGAGTCGGCCTGGCAGGTACCCCACGGACACGCGCATGGGCAGTCCGATGATGGTGCCTAGGGTGTACATCGCCGTCGCGTAATGGATGCAATACCCCTGCTTGGCTTGCAGGAAGTCCCACACGGGGTCCTCGTTGCTGGCCCAACGCGGCGACAGGGTGTACTCGAAATCGTCCGAGTGGAAGTAATCGACCAGCGCGTTGAGCTTCCCATCCTGGGTCACGGCGTCGGCAGTGATCTCTTGTGCCAGAGCGAAAAGGTCGTCGTAATGAGCCAGACTGGACAAGTCGGAGGTCAGGACATCAGGCAACACCCCCATCACGGGCGCCGAGTCGAGGACCCAGCGGTCGAGAGTCTGCGTGACCATCTCGTACGACTCGGGATAGGCGCCTGTGTCCAGTTGTACGGCGTCATCCAACATTGAGTAGCTCAAGTATCCCCTGCCCCCCTGCGGCCAGGCCGTCACCTCCACGGATCGAGGGCCGGTGGCGATGGGCAGCCAGGAATGGGAATCAGTCAGTTGCTCAGCGGGTTCCACGGTCAGACTCGTGGAATCTCCCCAGGCGTCATCCATTGTCCCTTGAGATTGCCCGCCCAGACTGAACATGGGCCACAAGGTGTCGCCTTCAGGCAGCGCCATGGTGTACGCGGCGGTGACCTCCAAGGGAAGGCCGCGCCATCGGAATCCGTCGAAGGAGTACATCGACCCCACTTTGAGCGCACCTGTGTAGTCTCCGCGGGTCACCATGACGACCTTCGAGGAGGTGTTGAGTAATTGCTGGCCCACGTCGATAGACCCGACCATGGCGATGGACGTCGAAGGACCAGGGCCAGCCAGCCACAGGTTGAGTGAATCCGCCTTGGAACCGAATCCCGGCAGCGAAGGCGACAATAAAGAGACTACGATTCCTGCGACAGTGGCCAAGACCCCCACCGTCGCTATCCCAGTCGCCGAGAGACGCCGGGGGTGTTGGGGCGTGCCGACCGCCCAGAGGAGGAGGTAGGTCACCGCTGTCGCAATTGCCCATCCCCATCCTGCGTCCGGCACGCCGGTGAGAAAGAGGACCCACGCTGCCAGCGCGGCCACTCCGATCCATGCTGGCTGGGAGGCGACGATAGCCATGAACAATGCCCACAAGATGAGGAATCCCAGACCTGCCAGTCCGAGGGGGAGGAAGGTGTACGGGTCGGCCCCCGGTCTGGTGGACGTCGCCAATTGGGACATCGCGTCGAAAGACCGGTCGATGAAGATCTCCAGAGCCGCACGAGTCGGGATGACATGGCCAGGGGTCTTGTCTGGCGCGGCGTAGGCACAGGCATAGGTGACCAGGATGTACACCCCAGCGAGCGTGGCCAGCAACCCTCCCCAGACTCGGTGGCGGGCCAGTGCGGCGACGATGCCAGCCATGGCCGCGGCCATGAGAGCGGTCAGTGCCACGAAATGCCACTGCCACGCGCCCGGTTCCAGGATGTTGGCCAGACCCATGCAGGTCAGCATTATTGTCACAGCAGAAAGGACAGTCACAAGCAGGCGGGTCATCTCATCGACTCCCCTGCCACAGTCACCGCAGCGGCCGCTTCCCTCAGAGTTGTTCGGTCGCGCAGACGCACTGGCTTCCAACCCAGTGTTTCCACCTGTGCCACATCAGCCACGGAATCCGACAAGACTGCCGCGAGAGCACATCTCCTGCGCTGAGTCCCTGAGCGAGGAGCGTGGACGAGATCGTCACTCGACACAGACTTGTTCGAGGACCGGCACAGAATGAGCAGCGACACCCCCTCGGGCGATTGGCGAGGAAGCGCCCTGGCCAAATCGGCGTCACTGGCACGGGCCAACACCGTCATGAGGGAGGACAGGTCGCCATGATGGGTGGCTCCCCCCACCGCCAGATCCACTGGATTGCCCGCGTCATGTGCGGCACGGCACCAGGAAGCGGCCAACCCCACTGCGAGTTCGCGTCTGGGCGAACTTGTCCCAATCGGCACGAGGACCCCCACCCACACGTGGTCGGAATCGGTGGGTTCTTCGGCTCTGGAGACCAATTCTCCGCGCTTGGCCGTGGATTTCCAGTGGATTCTGCGCAGGTCGTCGCCGGGGGCATAGGCCCGCAGAGTCGTGTTGTCCGGCCTGGGCTGAAGGAAGACGTGGCCACCTGAGGGGCCTTCCCGGTCAGAAGGAGGGTGGAACAGCGACACCGGCGCCACTGACGGCCACACCGTCACATTCAAGGTCTCATCGTCGGTCAAACCCACAGACCACAAGCCAAAAGGACTCGTTCTCTTGGTCGCGTAAGGCCCGAGAGTCCATTGTCCCCTCTTGGCGAATGTGAGGTCATAGGTGACAGTAAACATTCCTGCTTCTTCTGGAACGTCCACCAACGTCATCTTGCCCACAAGATCATCAGGCATTGTCTCAACCAGAGGCGCACCCTCGTCCAGCCTCGTCGAAGAATTGGGCGAGGGGACCAGACGGACTCTCATGGCAGTCCCCGCCGTGGCAGGATTGGGACTGGCAATGCGGCTCAATCTCGGCAAAGGGCGCTTCGCGTCGATCACGTGAGTATGGACTCCGTCGCCAATCACGCCCACGAGCACAACGACTCCCGCTCCGATCATGCCTGGCGAGGCGAGGAGCCATCCCATCGTGGCCAAAGCAAGAGACACGATGATGAGAATCACCGCACCGGCTTGGGGTAGGACTCCTCTGGGCAGAGGGGGCATGTCAGCGCACCTTGACCCTGCCCACGAGTTCCCTCAGCGTCTCTTCGGAGCTGCGCTCCCCCGCCACTTGGGCCAAGCGATGGCCCCAGACATAGGGCACCATCTTCTGCACATCGTCCGGAATGACGAAGCGACGAGACTCCAAGGCGGCTGCTCCCTTGGCAGCACGCAATAACTGAATGCCGGCACGCGGAGACACGCCCAGTCGCACACCGGGCAAGTCACGAGTCGCGCGAGCCAGGTCCACGATGTACTGCTTGATCGCCTGCGAGGCATGCAGACTTCGCACTGAGGCGATGAGGCCGCTGACATCTGAGGCGGTGATAACAGGGCGAACATCGTCCAAGGGGTCGCTCAGTTCCTGCGAATCCAACATGAGCAATTCGTCATTGTAGGACGGATATCCCAAGGACATGCGGATCATGAAGCGGTCGCGTTGGGCTTCTGGCAGGGGGTACGTTCCCTCCATCTCGAAGGGATTCTGGGTGGCGATGACTATGAACATGCCCGGCAGTGGCAGAGTCACCCCATCCACCGTCACCTGCTTTTCCTGCATGGCTTCCAACATTGCCGATTGTGTCTTCGGCGAGGCGCGGTTGATCTCGTCAGCAATGACCACGTTGGCGAATATCGGGCCAGGCGTGAAGTCGAAAGTGCCGGTGGCTTGCCTGTACACCGACACGCCCACGATGTCGGAGGGCAAGAGGTCGGGGGTGAACTGAATACGGGAGACATGGGCGTCAATCGCACGCCCCAAAGCCCGAGCCAAAGTAGTCTTGCCCGTTCCTGGTACATCCTCGATGAGCAGATGCCCCTCGCACAGCAGTGCGATGACCGCTAATTCGACCGCCTGCCTATGGCCTTTGAGAACCGTCTCGACGGCATCCACGAGTGAATGAGGGTCAAAAGCCAAAGTGAGCGGCTTGGGTGCCACGTTCGGCGGATAGGACGGCAAAGGCAAGGAACTCATGCGATAGGCCGCAGATGTGGACACCGGCTCGGGCACTAGTGTCCCCCGTCGGAAGGTCGCTGGTTAAGTGAGGCGGTGGATGGGGCCGGGCTGGCAAGGCGGAGGAGGGAGGCGATGTGGGTGCATCGTCGACCGACGACAACGCAGTCCAGCGTGGTTCCAGCCACCGAATCATCAAGCAGACTTCCGACGTGGGACACCAGGACCTACCTCTCAATTGCCCGCGTGGGGGAATCTACTCCTCCAGAGCATCATGGTCAATACGTGACAATGCTGCCTTCCAACGAGCCGTGACCTTGGTGACATCGAAATCAGTGTTGGAATGGTCGTGGGTCAGTGTGATCTTCGTCTGAGAGTCGGTGAGCGGCGTGAGTGTGACCTCGACCCATGTCTTGGGGGAGTCGTCGTCCTTGTGCCAGGAGAAACGGATTTCTTCGAGGGGGTGGTACGAACGAGTCACTCCCCACGTCCCATCAGTCGCTTTCCATCTATCGCCTTTGTCGCCTAGCAACGCACCCTCGCCGAGAAGGGCTTCTTGACCCTCTGCTGAAAGTAAGACTGCCCACACGCGCTTCACAGGGTACGCCACCACTCGTGAGACCACGGTGGTGACCGATGCGTTGGAATCTGCGACTTGCTCCGTCATGATTAGACCTCTCTGTATCCTGGGCTTCATTGCCCTAGGCAAAACCCTACCCTGCTCGGACCGAAGTTGGAAGATGATTCGCACCCTTTCTCCGCCGGGTCCCACTGTTCATTCCCGATACGATGGTGTCATGGGATGCGGACGAATCTTGGGCACTGCCGCGGTTGCAGTGTGTCTTGCCTTGTCGGGATGTGGTCCTGTGCCTGATCCCACTCCCGAGACCCCGACAGTCGTCGTCGACCTCACCACTGGTCAGGCCAAAGGGGCCATTGAGGATCTCATGGAGGCCGCTGGCTCCACTCGGGTCATCAACGTGGAAATCAGCAGGTACGAAGCCAAACTCGCTGTGGTCACGGGCTTTGGCGCCACTACCTATGCTTGGCGCTCTGGGCAGGTTCAAGTCATTGATTCCGACACTGCCTACGTCGGCCAAGCCATTTTCGACCCCCGCCAGACCTGGCCCGATGATATTGCGTCCCTTTGGGAGAAGGCCGCGCAAGTCTCGGGGTCGGACACCGAACAGAAGCTCCAGATGGTCGACTATGATCAAGGCGCGGTGTACATCTGCATCACCACGAATCCTGAATCCATCCCCGTCTTCTTCACTCCAACCGGACGTCTGGTGCGCGCCTTGGACCCCGCCTCGGTCCTCGATCTCGCCGCCGCGCTGAACGAAGTGGCCCCGGATGGACCGGTCGTGCGAATCGGCATCAGCCCGCAGGGCGGAGTGTGGGCAGAGGTCGAAGGCGGGTCAGGACAGGTGTGGCGCTCCACTCGGGACAGGCAATTCCCCGTTCGACACCAGATGCGGGCTGACTCGGGTGGACTGGAAAGCTTCGACCCCGACCCGGTCAGCGCCTATGGGGTGCTGACAGCGGTTGACGCCGTCGGGGCCCAACTCGGTTTGCAGGACTCAACGTGGTCCGTGGAAGTGCGCGTTGACAAGGGCGAACCCTGTCTCTTTGTCACGATGGGAGCACGTACAGTTCGTGCAAGTCTGGCCGGAGTCATCCTCGAGTAGCGCACGCCGACAGTCCGCCGCATGCGCACGGCGGACTGACGAGTTTGCCTAGTCTGTGTAGACGACGGGCTTGATGAGGTCGGCAGGCTTCTGGTCCATCATGAGGAATGCATCTTCAATCTTGTCAAAGCCCTTGAATGTGTGAGTGATGAGCTTAGTCGTGTCCACGCGACCGTGCTTGATGAGTTCTTGCATGCGGATGATGCGCTCGGCACCACCGGGGCAGAAGCCGCCTCGAATGTCCTTGTGCGCCATACCAAGACCCCACAGGTAGGCCGGCATGCTCAGAACGTCGGTCACGTCAAAGAAGTTGACGTTGGAGATGATTCCCATCTCCTTGGTCATTGCGACGGCCTGGGTGAAGGTTGTCTTGTCACCGCCGGCGATGATGGTCTTGTTGGACCCGCCGCCGGTGAGTTCGTGAACCTTCTCGACAATGTCGCCGTCTTTGTAGCTGATCAGGTCAGTGGCGCCGTACTCGGTCGCCACCTTGCGGCAGTTGGGACGTGTGCCGACGGCGATAATCTGACCCGCTCCAGCCAGCGCCGCGCCCGCAACCGCCATAAGGCCCACCGGGCCAATACCGATGACGACAACCTTGTCGCCATACTCGATCTCAGCCTGCTCAACACCGTGAAAACCAGTGGACATCATGTCGACGGTCAGGAGTGCCGCTTCAGGCGAGACACCCTCCAGCAGAGGCGCCAGGTTGGCATCCGCGAAATTGACATGGAATACCTCTCCAAAAACGCCATCCTTTGCGCCAAGAAACTTGAAACTCTTGAGCATTCCGACGTCGTGGGAGAAGGATTTGAAGTTTTGCACGCCCAACTCGTTCCAATCGGGGGTACAGCAGGGCACCACAACAAAATCGCCTGGCTTGAACTTCGTGACAAGTTCGCCAACCTCGACAACCTCGCCGACCGCCTCATGACCCAAAATAAGGTTGAACTTGGGACCATTTCCACCATGCATGACGTGAGTGTCCGAACTGCAAGGCGCCACAATCGTGGGGCGAACCAGAGCATCGAGCGGCCCGCACACAGGTCGCGGATTGTCGAGCCAGCCAGGTTTTCCGATTTCAATCATGCCGTAACCCTTCATATGGATTACCTCCCTTTCCCGCAGGTATGTCTCCTCATTGAGAAATCCCCAAAATGAGCAATCTAGGGCCATTATATGCCGTATCTGTTCTATTCGCTGGATTGTGCCTTGAACCGCGCGACCGGGACAATGCCAAATATGGCACGCCTGCCCGATTGCCCACATTGCCGGACGAAAGAAACCGGGTGCAACACTGCACTTCGTCAGCCTGGCCCTGACGCGACACTCATTGGCCCTTGGGGTCAGGGTTTCGGCTTGGGCCGTACCGCCGCGTACACACTGCGGATCACTAGAGCCGTGAGATAGACACTGAAGCACGCTTGAGCGATCTGCGGGCTGAGAATCTTGGCGACCATGGCTCCGATGGGCGTCATGCAGCAGGCCGCAACCCCGACGACAAGACCAGCGCGAATGTCCACCAGTTTGCGACGGATGTTGGAGTAGGTCCCAGAAGCCGCGCCGGGGATCATCATCAATAGGGACGTGCCTTTGGCCACCAAGTCACTGGCCCCGAAGAGCAGAGCGAGTGCCGGGACGACGATGATGCCGCCACCAATACCGAGAAGCCCGGACAGTGAACCGGTGACTATCCCCAGAACCAGCAGACCCAAGCCAGAGGCAACATTGATGGCGACTTCAGAATCCCTGGAGGGAATGAAGACAAGTTGCTGGACGATGACCAGCACGAGGAACCCCACGAACGCCCACCGCAGGGCCTTCTCCGGCAGTCTGGACAGCAAGAATGAGCCTGCTTGGGCCCCGATGACCATGCCGACAGCTAACAGCAATGCCGCAACGTAGTTGACATTCGAACTGAGCGCGTAGGTTGTCACGCCGACAATGGCGGTGGGAATGATCGCCACCAAAGATGTTGCGGAGGCTCGGCGTTGGGTCAGCCCGACGAAAACCAATGCTGGAACGATCACCGTCCCACCACCGATACCGAAAAGGCCGGAGAGGAAACCAGCGACAAGGCCAACAGCAACAAACACCGAAACACTTCGAAGCGACAGTGCGGTGAGAGGTGGCTCGGAAGGCACTGCAGGCGTGGATTCCATGGAGGAGATTCTATCTCCCGCAGTGCGGACTGCCTCTAGTGGTATCGCATGGCGATTGCCCTACGCACAAATGAGAGTCAAAGGGCTAGAGTCATATCAGGCATTACGCGAGGGGTGTGACTTCGCTGGAACCATTTCTGAAAAAGGTGCCAGATGAAGAGCAAAAGCGCTAGTCAGACCTCGTCCATTCCCTCGTTTCGTGCTGACCATTGAAATGAAACGAGGAACAGGCACATGCCATCTAGTTCTGCGACAATCGCAACTCCACTCATCACAGGAGTGAAAGCCCGCACAATCGCCACTGCCGCGGCTATCGTCGCCGCTGTCGCGCTCCCCCAGGTACTCCACGGGTTGGGTGCGCTCCTTGGCTTTGGCGCTGGCCCGGCGCAAGCGTTGACTCCCATGCACATCCCGATCATTCTGGTGGGCTTGCTCGCTGGCCCAACCGTCGGCGTCATCGCTGGCATTGCCAGTCCTCTGCTCGCGTTCGCCCTTTCTGGTATGCCAGTCGCTGCGCTGTTGCCTTTCATGGTGCTGGAGCTCGCTGCCTACGGTCTGGTCGCCGGACTCCTGGCGAGAGTCAAGATGCACGTCATCCTCAAGGTCCTCGCCATCCAGATTGCGGGACGCCTCGTGCGCCTTGGAGCCGTTGGTTTCGCTCTCGCCTTCATGGGTGCTCAGTCCCCCTCCCTCGTCTCCGTCTGGGACGCCACAGTGGTCGGACTGCCTGGCATCATCCTGACGTGGATCGTCGTGCCGCCCATCGTGGGCTGGCTGCAGAAGCGAGGCCTGACCAAGTGACGACCGCCGAGTCAGTCAGCGATCTCATTCGCGCCAAGACCCTGTTCGCCACGGGTGAGTACACCTGTGTCTTGGTGAAAGGCGACTCAGTGCTCACTTCTGCAGCTCGTGGCGTCGCGCCCATGATCGGCTTCATCACTGAGGGCGTCGACCTGCGAGGTTTTTCCGTTGCAGACAAAGTAGTGGGCAAAGCCGCCGCATTGCTCTTTGCCAAAGCCGAGGTGGGCCAGGTGTACGCCCCACTTGCTTCCCACGCAGCAATCGATGTGCTGGCGAACGCCGGGATTGCGGCCCAATTCGACACCATCGTCGGGCGCATCTTGAAGTCAGATGGCACAGGCCCGTGCCCGATGGAACAGCAAGTCGCTCACACCGACGATCCCGACACCGCGTACACCCAACTCAGCGCCGCACTCGCCCAGATGCGAGCCGCGGCCCAGGCCAACCCCACAAACCAATCCTCCCAACAACCCTCGAATCGAGAAAGAAATGACTGACACAGGCACACCCAAGGTCTACTTCACCCAAGACATCAGCCCAGCAGGCCTCGTCGCCATCTTTGAAGCACTGGGACGGGCCCTACCCGGCAGAGTGGCCGTCAAGATACACATGGGCGAGGCTGGCAACCAGAATTACCTGCGCCCCGAGTTGGTGCATGACCTCGTCACCGCCGTCGATGGGACGTTCGTTGATTCGAACACCTTCTACGGTGGTCAGCGTTCCGACGCGGCCTCACACCTCAAGGTCGCCACCGAGCATGGTTTCACCTATGCCCCAGTGGACATCTTGGACGCAGATGGCGATATCTCCATCCCGGTCACCGGCGGGAAGCGCCAGACTGAGGCTGTGGTCGGAGCCCACTTCGCCGACTACGACTCCGTCTTGTCCATCGCCCACTTCAAAGGTCATGGGATGGCTGGCTTCGGCGGAACGTTCAAGAACCTGGCCGTCGGCATCGCATCCTCAGCGGGCAAGGGCATCATTCACGGGACAGGCTTCTCGCTGCATGGCGAAGACTTCCTGAGCAATGTTGTTGAGTACGCCAAAGCGATCATCGACTCCAAGGAAGACACCATCGTCTACATCAACATCCTCAACAATCTCTCCACCGATTGCGACTGTGATGGGAATGCCCCCCAGGCCGAATTGGACGACATTGGCATTCTCGGCTCTCTCGACCCAGTGGCCATCGACCGCGCCTCAGTCGACCAGATCTATGCCGCCCCCGCCGACAAAGGCAAGCACCTGCGCGAGCGCATCGAACGCCAAAACGGGACGTACCTGCTCGACTACGCCGAAGAGTTGGGCATTGGTTCCCAGACGTACGAACTGGTGAGCCTCGACTGACGCGACGGAAGTCTTCCACGACTAGGTCATCGGCTGAGAGTGGCAAAGCCTTGGGTGTGGCCCAGTCGGCATAGTCGGCATGGTCGAATCAGGGAGCAATCGGGGTCGTTCGACCCTGGTGGCTGCGCAAACAGGTGTAAAATTGTTTGAGAACTCAAGTAAAGGAGTCTCGTGACGAATCCCGTTCTGGCCAAGTCTTCGGCCTTTTCGCCTGACTATGCGGCCGCGCAGCCTTACGTGCAGCAGCCCTACGCGCAGCAGGGATACCCCCCGCAGGGCTATCCTCAGCAGGGGTATGGGCAGGTCTACACCGACCCCTACGGCAATGTGGTCCAGCCTCCGCAGGGTCAGCCCTACCCCCCGCAGGGCCAGCCCTATCCTCAGCAGGGTTATGGGCAGGCCCCGTACGCTCCGCAACCGGGCAGCCCCTATGCGCCGGTGCCTCCGCAGACCTGGAACGTCCCCAGTCGGAATACCAACCAGAAAGTCATGACCTTGGACGATGTGCTGACCAAGTCCGCCATCACCATCGGTTTGGTCATCGTCGTGGCTGCCCTCACGATGTGGTCCCTGACTCCTCTGCGCGGAGTTCTCGGCGCCCAGACTGCTATGGGTGCCATCTTGGTCACAGGGATTGTGTGCGGCCTGGCCACCATCATTTTCCCCTTCATCGCCGCAGCGCGCCGCAAGGTCGGCCCTGGAATCGCGCTGACATTCGCCGTTCTCGAGGGCATCTTCCTAGGGGCCTTCTCGCTCATCTTTGAGTTGGCCTACCCCGGGATTGTGATGCAGGCGGTCGTCGCCACCTTTGTCGCAGCAGGTCTCGTCCTGTTGGCCTTCAAGTTCGGCAAGATTCGCTTGTCCTCCAAGGTGCGCAAGGTCGTCATGCTGTCCATGTTCGCCTATGTGGGCGTGGCTCTGGTCAGTTTCGTGCTCTTGCTCTTCCGAGTGGACCTCGGTCTGTTCCCAGGACCTGGTCAGCCCGTGAGTTGGCTGGCATGGTTGGCCGCTGGTGTGGGTGTCGTCCTCGCAGTTCTGAGCCTCGTCGACGACTTCCAATATGTCGAGCAGGGCATCGCCAATCGTCTGCCCGCCTCCGAGTCGTGGAGAGCAGCCTATGGCCTGACCGTCACTCTGGTGTGGCTTTACGTCAACCTGCTGCGGATTCTCTCCTACCTGCGTAGGTAATCTTCCCTTCCCCCCTGCGGTGTCTCGTCGGAAACGGCGGGGCACCGTTTTGTTTGAGCCAAGACCGTTGGAACCCACGGTTCCCCAAGGAACCACTGATTATTGGCAACTTCAACTGTCATTCTGCGCGAAGTCGCAGAATCTACGAATGTCAGATGGATGCTGCGACTTCGCGCAGCATGACGAGATGCGTTTATCGGTGGTTCCCTAGCTCTGATCTATTCACCCGACGGACTCAATCAGTGCTGCCGTGGGCGACACACCACCAGACACGGACCTTTCCAAGTCAGTCTCAGCAGGACACTAGACTTGATTGGTGAATGGAACCGAACAGTTGGCTGATCCGAAGCGATGGCGGGCACTCGTCGTGTGTCTCCTGGGCGGGTTCGTCACCATGCTGTTCCTGTCGATGGTCTCGGTGTCTCTGCCCTCCATCCAGTCCTCCCTGGACGCGAGTCCAGCCGCCATCCAGGTCGTCGTCGCGGGGTACACCTTGGCCTTCGCCCTGTGTGTCGTGCCCGCTGGACGACTCGGCGATGTACGTGGGCGGCGCACCCTCTTCGTCATCGGAATGACCGGATTTGGCGTTGTCACGGCCTTGGCAGGCATGAGCAACTCCGCCACCATGCTCGCCTGCTTGCGTGTTCTTCAAGGAGGATTCGCAGGTCTGGTCAACCCTCAGACCATGGGCATCATTCAGCAAGTGTTTCGCGGACCCGAGCGCGGGAAAGCATTCGGATTCATCGGAGGCGTCATCGGCGTTGCGACCGCCCTCGGCCCCTTGTGCGGCGGGGCAGCCATCGCCATTTGGGGGCAAAGTGATGGCTGGCGCTGGGCATTCTGGGTCGTCCTGCCGCTTGTGGCGCTTACTGCCATCCTCGCCTGTTTCTGGCTCCCAGCCAAGACCGAACAGTCAGCCTCGCAACGTCTGGACCCGGTGGGGCTGCTTCTCATCGGTGTCGGCACCGTCGCCATCATGACTCCTTTCGTTCTCGCTGAGGCTGCTGGGGCGACACCCTGGTGGCTCATCGGTGTCGGGGCCGTCTTCCTCGTGTTCTTTGGCTTGTGGGAAATGAGGTACCAGAGGAAGTACCAGGCGGCTGTTCTCGACCCAGAGCTTCTGCACAACGTAGGGTTCCGGTTCGGAGTTGGTGTGGGCATGGCGTACTTCGCCGGGTTCACCTCCGTGTTCCTCGTTGTCACGATGATGTTGCAAGAAGGCCTGGGGTATTCGGCGCTGATGGCCGGACTGGTGGGCGCCTGTTTCGCGGTCGGTTCTGGGATAGCGGCCCCCATCGCTGGCAGGCTGGTCGCTCGACATGGGCGTGCGATTGTGGTTGCCGCCTTGACCGTCATGGTTGTTGGTCTAATCATTGTTGATTGCGTCATGCGTTGGGCGCCCACACACTTGTACGGCGTGTGGATCGGCCTCGCCCTCTTCCTCGCTGGCCTGGGCTCAGGCGCCACCATCTCCCCCAACCAGACCCTCACCTTGATGTCCGTCCCTCCCCGCATCGGTGGAGTCGCTGGCGGGGCCCTCCAAATCGGACAGCAATTGGGGTCCGCAGTCGGGCTGTCTGTGGTCCTGGCAGGCTATTTCGTGGCTCTGCCCAGCAGCGGTCCCCGAGGAGGGGCGGCACACACCTTGCTGTTTTCCGTTGGCCTCGTCATCCTCGCCCTCGTCATCGCCTTCATCGACTGGCGGCGCAGGTCCGGGGACGAATCAGGGCCAATCCAGGGCAAGTCCAGGGAAGAGGGAGCGGGACCGGGAGGTACAGTGGTTCCATGACCCAAGACCCCGAGGCTGCTTGGCCGTTGACGACCGATGTCGGGTATCAGCCCGCCCCCACCTACCCCGCCGCTGTTCCGCAAGTCCCGCCCACTGGGGTCGCGCGCGTCAACAATTCTTACGAGTATGCGCTTGCCAAGGCCCAACTTGACGCAGCGACCCCCAAACCGACTAATAGTGCCGGTATCCTCATCGCCAAACTGTCCATCATCTTGGGTGGAGCCATCCCCCTGTCGGCCATCGCGGCGAGCTACGGCGGGCTGCTCGGCCTCATCGTCTCGTGGATTGGGATCGTCCTCGTGGCAGGCATCGCCATGGGACAGCCCATCACAAAGAAGCCCTAAGGGTTCCTCAGGCCTGCAGTCCTATTCCTTCTGCTTCGACGACCCACTCGGGGCCAAATCCGGGATGTGGTTTCGAGCCGTCCCAACCCGCAGCCATGAGGGCGACGGCGCTGAGTAGACCGCCATTGCCGGGAAGGTAGGCGGGAAGCTCCGGAGTTTGCCAGTTGTGTCCGTTGGGTAAGTACGTGTTCTTACCCTTGTCGAAGAGCAGTGAATCGACGGCCAGGTCCGGACGACCAACCCGAGTCGCTGTCATGGCCATCATCGGGTAATCCCATCCCCATGTCGAGCCCCAGTCCCAGTCCCGACGTACATCCAGCAGTGTCGCCTCCATCGTGGCTGGGTCGATGAGTCCGGTGTCAGGGGTGAGGCCGAGGGCAGCCACCATGGACGGATGATCCACCCGCGTGGTCCATGGCGAGACCCCAATCGCGGGGTACACGCTCGCGTCACCAAGCCTGACAGGCGACGGTTTCTTCATCCGTGAAGCGACCGTTCGCCAGTGGTCAGCCAAACGTGACTCTCCCAACCGTTCGGCCCAATCTGCCGCCGTACAAAGTCCGTACACCCACGAGGCCAACTCGAAGGTCGGGTCGGTCAGCCTCTCCTTGAAGGGCGCGTAGCACTCCTGCGAAGGAATCAGCGGTGGCGGGAAGACGAGACCGTCAGGCGAGGCAATGGGATACTCTGCCATGAATGTCGCCGTGGCCGCCACGACGGGCCACCAACGCTGCAGAACATCGCGAAGTGGCATGGCCCGATACACCAAGTTCGCCAAAGAGATGACATGCGGCTGCTGCCACACGAGGAAGGCAGCGATGGAACTCGGAGTCTCACGGGCCTCGGGCCCGGAAGACTTCAACCAACGCGCCCCTGGATACCCTTGGCGCTTGGCGATGTCCCGAGCAGAGTCCAGCGTTGCCTCATACCAGGCCAAGACCTGTTCCACCAGTTCGGGATTGCCCCACGAAGCGAAGTGGGCCAGGTGCCACCATTGCATCTCCAGGTGGAACTTTCCCCGCCAGGAGTTCGTGTACAGCCCAGTCTCCGCCACTGGCAGCAGACCTGCGGAGTTGATCCTCGTCAGGTACCGGGACAAGACGACACGGCGTTCCAATTCCACGGCTTGCGGGTGGTCAGATGAGGCCAAGGACACCGCGCCCGTGGCCCAGTACTTCCACCATCCCCGCTCAGCGTTGCCGCGTGCCACCCCCGGCCACACTACCTCCCGGTCGGCATGGGCATTCCATTCAGAATCGGACCGGAAGCAGATCGATGCCTTCACCTCAGACACCTCGCCGGACAGTTCGTAGCCCTCATCGGCCATTGCGGAGTATTCCTCGTCCAGGATGACGATCTCGTGCGGCCCGACCTGAGCGATCTTCCCCCACGCGACAATCTCCACAACGTAGGCGGTGTCATCCATGGTGCGCTCAACAACGCATCGATTGATTTCGTCACCAAAGAGTCCTGCATAATGAACCCGCTCAACATCACCGAGTCGGGTCTTGTGGGAGTCGGGTCGGTCCCAGTCCTGCGCATTGCCTGGGTTCTCGCTCGCATAGGGGAAGCTCAGGCACACCTCAGCAAGCCCTCCCTGTACCCGCACAGTAAACGCCACGGTGTCCGAGTCCATATCCACGACCGTCGTCACATCGTAACGAGTCCGCCCTAGACAAAACGTCGATTTGAGGAACCCTGTGGCCAAGTCGAGTTGTTGATTCACCTCGGACAGGTCCTCGGGTTTGGTTCCTTCTGGGAGGACGAGCCCAATCCGTGCCAAGGAGATACGGTGAGGGTTGGCCCGGAAGTACACCTCTTCGGCACTCCCTTCCGCGCCTGCCACGCCTCCCGCCCCTGTACCGTCTGCGGACGCGCCCCACAGTTCACGTCCCATGTCCATGTACGTCACTGGCCCGCGCGGCGTGTCGTAGGACTTGAGACAGTCATCCACGCAGAAGTCGCGCCCATAAGGCATGGAATGCCATCCCCAGGTCGCCATCGTGTCCAGCAGGGTGCCTCCACCAGGGCCGGGATAAGCCTGCGGGAAGGTCTGGAGCCCAGTCACATCCACCGAAAGCGCACATTGTCCATTACCCAGTTGTAAAGGCGACCGAGGGTCGACACCGGTGACATGGGGGTTGTGGCGACTCACAAGGGCCAACCTGTCGATACTCATGAACCGATTCTGCCACGAACCACTCGCCGCCATGCACGAGAAAGGCCGCCCCGAAGGACGGCCTGACTCGATACGTGACATGGCTTTACAGGTCGAAGTCCTCCATCGGGAGCACCGAACCTCCCGTGAAGCCCGCATCGTAGGCGTACGTGTCGAAGGACATCGAATAGGCCTTTGCCTTCGCCTCGGGCGTCGGCTCCACGCGAATGTTGCGGTACCTCTCCAGGCCCGTCCCGGCGGGGATGAGCTTGCCGAGGATGACGTTCTCCTTGAGACCGACAAGGGTGTCCGACTTGCCCTGAATGGCCGCGTCGGTGAGAACCTTCGTTGTCTCCTGGAAGGAGGCTGCCGACAACCACGACTCGGTGGCCAAAGATGCCTTCGTGATGCCCATGAGGACAGGACGACCCTGTGCGGGAACGCCTTCCTCTGCGAGCACGCGGCGGTTCTCCGTCTCGAAGTGCGCCCTGTCGATCAATTCGCCAGGCAGGAAGACCGTGTCGCCAGCTTCGATGACCGTGATACGGCGCAACATTTGGCGGATGATGATCTCGATGTGCTTGTCGTGGATGGGAGCACCCTGTGTGCGGTACACCTGCTGGACCTCGTCCACCAGATGTTCCTGAGCAGCCCTCACGCCACGCACCCGCAAGACGTCCTGCGAATCGATGGTGCCCGCAGTCAACTGCTGGCCTGCCTCGACGTGCATACCGTCCTCGATCTTGTGCGGGACGCCATTCTGGTCCTCCCATTCCAGGCGAACCCTGCGCGGCACGGGGTACATCAGGTCCTCTTCGCCGTCATCACGGTTGAGGAGAATCTTGCGTGTGCGCTCCGAGTCGTCGAAGTGGATGGTCCCTGCGGCTCCAGCGATGGGTGCCTTGCCCTTGGGGGTGCGCGCCTCGAACAACTCCACGACGCGGGGCAGACCCTGCGTGATGTCGTCGCCGGCCACACCGCCTGTGTGGAAGGTACGCATCGTCAACTGCGTGCCAGGTTCACCAATGGACTGTGCCGCGATGATACCCACAGCCTCGCCCACGTCCACGAGCTTGCCCGTGGCCAGTGAACGTCCGTAGCACTTGGCGCAGATGCCCTTGACCGCTTCACACGTCAGACCCGAACGAATCCGGATTTCCGTGATCCCAGCCTTGATGAGTTCCGGGATTTGCGCGTCGCCAACGTCGGACCCGGCCTCAATGAGGACTTTGCCCTTCTTGTCCACCACGTCTTCAGCGGCAGTACGGGCATACACCGAAGCCTCGATGTTGGCCACGGGGACCAGCTTGCCGTCCTTCTCCACAGCGATGGTCTTCAACATGCCGCGCTCTGTCCCGCAGTCTTCCTCACGAATGATGACATCTTGAGAGACGTCCACCAAGCGGCGAGTCAGATAGCCCGAGTCGGCTGTGCGGAGCGCTGTGTCAGCCTGCCCCTTGCGGCCACCGTGGGTGGAGATGAAGTATTCCAGAACGGTCAGGCCCTCGCGGAAGTTGGACTTGATGGGTCGAGGAATAATCTCGCCCTTCGGGTTGGCCACAAGACCACGCATGGCGGCAATCTGACGCATCTGGGTCATATTCCCACGCGCACCAGAGTGAACCATCATGTAAATGGGGTTGTCCTTCGTGAAGTTGGCCTCCATGGCGGCGGTCAACTCGGCAGTCGCGTCGGTCCAAATCTGAATCAACTCTTGGCGGCGTTCCTCTTCGGTCACAGCGCCACGGTCATAGAGCTTGTCAATCTTGGCAGCCTTGGCATCGTAGCCTGCGAGAATTTGCGGCTTGGAAGCCGGGGTCTCCACGTCAGCGATGGACACGGTCACGCCAGAACGAGTGGCCCACTTGAAACCCAAGTCTTTGAGGTTGTCCAAGGTGGCAGCCATGTCGATCTTCGAGTAGGTCTCCGCCAGTTCGTTGATGATCTGGCCGAGCTTCTTCTTGCCGACTTCAGCGTTCACGTAGGGGTAATCTGCCGGCAGCGCCTGATTGAACAGGGCGCGACCCAGCGTGGTCTGCAAGAGGAACGACCCATCCGGGCGAACCTCGACCCCTGCGGGAGGAGCGAAGCCAGTCAGGCGGATCGTGACCTTCGAGGCCACAACAATCTCATGATGGTCGAAAGCCATTTGCGCCTCGGCCACAGAACTGAACGCCCGTCCTTCGCCAATCTGGTCGGAACGATCCAGAGTGAGGAAGTAATGTCCGATGATCATGTCCTGGGTAGGCATGGTCACGGGGCGACCGTCGGCGGGCTTCAGAATGTTGTTCGTGGACAACATGAGAATGCGTGCCTCGGCCTGAGCCTCCGCCGACAGCGGCAGATGGATGGCCATCTGGTCACCATCAAAGTCAGCGTTGAAGGCTGTGCACACCAGCGGGTGAAGCTGGAGAGCCTTGCCTTCGATGAGTTGTGGCTCGAATGCCTGAATACCCAAGCGGTGAAGGGTCGGGGCGCGGTTGAGCAGAACAGGATGCTCGGCGATGACCTCTTCGAGGACGTCCCACACGACCGGGCGCTGGCGCTCGACCATACGCTTGGCCGCTTTGATGTTCTGGGCGTGGTTGAGGTCGTCCAACCTCTTCATGACGAAGGGCTTGAACAATTCCAGAGCCATGGTCTTCGGCACGCCGCACTGGTGCAGCTTGAGCTGAGGACCCACGACGATGACGGAACGGCCGGAGTAGTCCACGCGCTTGCCGAGCAAGTTCTGACGGAAACGGCCCTGCTTGCCCTTGAGCATGTCAGAAATCGACTTGAGCGGACGGTTGCCAGGCCCAGTCACCGGACGTCCGCGTCGACCGTTGTCGAAGAGTGCGTCCACAGCCTCCTGGAGCATACGCTTCTCGTTGTTCACGATGATCTCGGGAGCACCAAGGTCGAGCAGCCTCTTGAGTCGGTTGTTACGGTTGATGACACGGCGATACAGGTCGTTGAGGTCAGAGGTGGCGAAGCGTCCGCCGTCCAACTGCACCATGGGGCGCAGATCGGGAGGAATGACCGGGACGGCGTCGAGGACCATGCCCAGCGGCGAGTTGCCTGTGGCGATGAACGCCTGTACAACCTTGAGCCGCTTCAGCGCACGGGTCTTGCGCTGTCCCTTGCCCGTGGCAATCGTCTCACGCAGCTTCTCAGCCTCAGCCTCCAGATCGAAGGAAGCCAAACGGGCCTTGATGGCCTCAGCTCCCATCGAACCCTTGAAGTACTTCCCGAAACGGTTACGCATTTCGCGGTACAGCACCTCGTCGCCTTCAAGGTCTTGGACCTTGAGTGCAGAGAAACGCGCCCACACAGCGTCCAGACGAGCAATCTCGCGGTCCGCACGGTTGCGCATGGCTTCGGCGTCCTTGGTTGCTGCGTCCTGGACCTTCTTGATGGCTTCAGGCTTGGCGCCTTCGGCCTCCAGGGTCGCCGCATCCTCTTCGCGCTTGGTCAGACGGGCGTTGATGTCAGCGTCACGCCTGTCGGCCATCTGCTTCTTCTCCGTCTCGACACGAGCGGCCAGAGAAGACAGGTCGCGGTGACGCGCGTCATCGTCCACTTCGGTGATCATGTACGCGGCGAAATAGATGACCTTCTCCAGGTCCTTCGGCGCGATGTCCAACAGATACCCCAAGCGCGAGGGGACGCCCTTGAAATACCAAATGTGGGTCACGGGCGCGGCGAGCTCGATGTGGCCCATGCGCTCACGGCGCACCTTGGACCTGGTGACCTCGACCCCGCACCGCTCGCACACGATGCCCTTGAAGCGCACGCGCTTGTACTTGCCGCAGAAGCATTCCCAGTCCCTGGTGGGGCCGAAGATCTTCTCGCAGAACAAACCGTCGCGCTCAGGCTTGAGCGTACGATAATTGATGGTTTCAGGCTTCTTGACCTCGCCGTGGCTCCACATGCGGATTTGTTCCGCTGTCGCCAGTCCGATGCGCAATTCGTCATAGAAGTTCGTGTCCAGCACTGTTAATTCACTTTCCTAGTCGGTACAAGTCAATGGGACTGAGCGAACTCAGACTTCTTCGATGGCGAAGGTGTCCACGCCAGGACGGCGGCTCAAGTCGATGCCGAAGTCTTCAGAGACTCTGAAGTCGTCCTCGGTGTCCTTCAAGTCGATGATCTGGCCGTCGGAGCTCAACACTTCGACATTCAGGCACAGGGACTGCATCTCCTTGACGAGCACCTTGAAGGACTCGGGGATGCCAGGCTCGGGGATGTTCTCGCCCTTGACGATGGCTTCGTACACCTTCACGCGCCCGGTCACATCGTCAGACTTGATGGTGAGCAACTCCTGGAGAGCCCAGGCTGCACCGTAGGCCTCCAGGGCCCACACTTCCATCTCACCGAAACGCTGGCCGCCGAACTGAGCCTTGCCACCCAAGGGTTGCTGGGTGATCATGGACACAGGGCCGGTGGAACGGGCATGAATCTTGTCGTCCACGAGGTGGTGGAGTTTCAGCATGTACATGTAGCCCACGCCCACAGGCTCAGGGTAAGGCTCGCCGGAGCGACCGTCGAACAGTCGCGCCTTGCCGCCCTCGGACACCAACTGGACGCCGTCGCGGTTGGGCAGGCCATGAGCCAGCAAACCGGTGATCTCTGTCTCCGTGGCGCCGTCGAAGACCGGGGTCGCCAAGTGTTGGTTCGGCTCGACCTTCTCCAAACCCCACGACCGCAGATTCTTGGCCCACGGCTCGTCCACGCCTTCGATGTCCCAGCCAGACTTTGCGACCCACCCGAGGTGAGTTTCCAAGACCTGACCGACGTTCATACGCGATGGCACACCCATCGGGTTGAGGATGATGTCCACAGGAGTCCCATCCTCAAGGAAGGGCATGTCCTCTTGCGGCAGGATCTTCGAGATGACACCCTTGTTGCCGTGACGGCCGGCCAGTTTGTCGCCGACGGAAATCTTGCGCTTCTGAGCCACGTACACGCGAACCATCTGGTTGACACCCGGAGGCAACTCGTCGTCTTCGTCCACGTCGAACAAGCGCACGCCGATGACCGTCCCAGACTCGCCATGGGGCACCTTCATGGAGGTGTCACGCACTTCGCGGGCCTTCTCGCCGAAGATGGCCCTCAACAGGCGCTCCTCAGGAGTCAACTCGGTTTCGCCCTTGGGGGTCACCTTGCCGACGAGGACGTCACCTGTCGTGACCTCAGCGCCGATACGAACAATGCCACGCTCGTCCAGGTTGGACAGCATGTCCTCGTTGGAGTTGGGGATGTCGCGGGTGATTTCCTCAGGCCCGAGCTTCGTGTCACGGGCGTCGACTTCGTGTTCTTCGATGTGGATGCTCGTCAAGATATCGTCTTGGACGATGCGTTCCGACAAGATGATGGCGTCCTCGTAGTTGAGGCCTTCCCATGACATGAACGCGACCAAGAGGTTGCGGCCCAGTGCCATTTCACCATGGTCTGTACAGGCGCCGTCAGCCAACGGGGTGCCGACTTCGACGTGCTGGCCTGCGGCGACCAGCGGACGCTGGTTGATGCATGTCGCCTGGTTCGAACGCACGAACTTCCTGAGCTTGTACGCCGAATACGTGCCGTCGTCATTGGCGATCTCGATGATTTCCGCCGAGACCGAACGCACCGCGCCAGCCTTGGCCGCCAACGTCACTTCGCCACCGTCCACCGCGCCGCGATACTCCATGCCGGTACCAACCAGCGGAGCCTCGTTGCGGATGAGCGGCACAGCCTGGCGCTGCATGTTCGCGCCCATGAGGGCTCGGGATGCATCGTCATGTTCGAGGAAGGGGATCAGGGCGGTCGCCACCGACACCATCTGGCGCGGGGAGACATCCATGTACTGGACATCAGCGGGTGGCACCTGGTCGACGTCACCGTGGCCGACACGCACGAGCACGCGCTCCTCGGTGAACTTGCCCTTCTCATCGACTTGGGCGTTGGCCTGGGCGATGATGTAGCGGTCCTCTTCGTCAGCGGTGAGGTAATCCACCGTGTCAGTGACATGGCCCTTCTCGCACTTGCGATAGGGGGTCTCAATGAAACCGAAGGCATTGACGCGCGCGAACGAGGCGAGGCATCCGATCAGACCGATGTTCGGGCCTTCAGGAGTCTCGATGGGACACATGCGCCCGTAGTGGGACGGATGCACGTCGCGGACTTCCATGCCAGCGCGGTCACGGCTCAGACCACCAGGGCCCAGAGCCGAGAGGCGACGCTTGTGCGTCATTCCGGCCACAGGGTTGGTCTGGTCCATGAACTGCGACAGCTGGGAGGTTCCAAAGAACTCACGCAGGGCCGCCACGACCGGGCGGATGTTGATGAGCGTCTGCGGGGTGATGGCCTCGATGTCCTGGGTCGTCATGCGATCACGCACGACCCTCTCCATGCGGGACAACCCTGTGCGCAGTTGGTTCTGAATCAACTCACCGGCTGTGCGGAGGCGACGATTGCCGAAGTGATCGATGTCGTCGGTCTCGACGGGCAGTCCGTTGAACTCGGAGCGACCTTCGTGCATCGAGCAGATGTACTTGATGGCAGTCGTGATGTCCTCACGAGTCAGCACCTGCTGGCCCATGGCCACGCCCAGACCAAGCTTCTTGTTGATCTTGTACCTGCCCACTTTGGCCAGGTCGTACCTCTTCTTGTTGAAGTAGTAGCTGTCCAGCAACTGCTTGGCGGCGTCGCGCGAGGGCGGCTCACCGGGACGCAGCTTGCGGTAAATGTCGAGCAGAGCCTCGTCTTCACCCTTGACGTTGCCGTCTTTGTGAAGAGTCTCGATGACAGCGGGAAAGTCAGCAAACTCCTGCTCGATCTCCGTGGCAGTCCAGCCGAGGGCCTTGAGGAAGATTGTGACCGACTGCTTGCGCTTACGGTCCAGACGCACACCCACGGTGTCGCGCTTGTCAATCTCGAACTCCAGCCAAGCACCCCTCGACGGGATCACCTTGCAGGTGTAAATGTCCTTGTCAGAGGTCTTATCCGGAGTGATTTCGAAGTACACGCCAGGCGAACGCACAATCTGCGACACCACGATGCGCTGGGTGCCGTTGATGATGAACGTCGCATCAGGAGTCATGAGGGGGAACTCACCCATGAAGACTGTCTGCTCCTTGAGTTCGCCAGTCTCGTTGTTCATGAACTCGGCCTTGACGTACAGCGGCGCACAGTAAGTGGCGTCGCGCTCAAGGCACTCAGGGATGGAGTACTTCGGCTCCTCGAAACGAGGCTCGCGGAAAGACAAGGACATCGACGCTGCGAAGTCCTCGATGGGGGAAATCTCCTCAAACACCTCGTCCAAACCAGACTTCGGATTCACATCCGTTCGTCCTTGACCCAAGGAGGCCTCAACTCTGGCCTTCCATGAATCGGATCCGATCAACCATTCGAAGGAATCCTTCTGGAGATCGAGGAGGTTGGGCACCTCAAGGGGCTCGTGGATTTTCGCGAACGAAATCCTATCGGTCCCTGAAATGACGTGATTCTTCTTTGCGCTACGCGGGGCGGCCAAGATAGGTCCTTCCAGAACTCGCCAGTGGGAACGTGACCTCACCGCAGAGCATATGCGCACGACAAGAGGACACGTAAAGGCAAAGTACAACTGTAGCCTAAGGACGCACGTAGTGCAAGTCTTTGGCTGACCAGGACCACACGAGCAACGGTGCCCGCGTGACATTCAGTGTAGCTCTCTTCAGCGAGACTGCAACAGTTTAGGCCGAATTGATACCATTTTGTGATGTAACCCCCGCTCAATAACGACGTATGGCCGCCCACAAGGGACGGCCATACGGGGCACACAAACCTGAAACGATAGCGCCATACGGCGCCAGGGAAGTGGTGCCCCAGGTTTGGTGCCAGGTGGCAGGCAGATACAAGATCGGCCCGCCGGCGTTAGGTGGATTACTTGACGGTGACGGTGGCGCCAGCAGCTTCGAGCTGCTCCTTCGCCTTGGCCGCCGTTTCCTTGTTGACCTTCTCCAGGACAGCCTTGGGGGCCTCTTCGACCAGATCCTTGGCCTCCTTGAGGCCCAGCGATGTCAGAGCGCGCACCTCCTTGATGACCTGAATCTTCTTGTCGCCACCAGATTCGAGGATGACGTCGAAATCAGACTTCTCCTCGACTTCTTCGACTGCTGCCGGGCCTGCGCCAGGAGCAGCGGCCACGGCCACGGGGGCTGCGGCGGTGACACCAAAGGTGTCCTCAAACAACTTCACGAACTCGGAGAGTTCGATGAGCGTCATTTCCTTGAATGCGTCGAGGAGTTCCTCGTTGCTGAGCTTTGCCATAATTGGCATCCTTCCTTATTCTGCGGCAACTTCTGCCGGATTGGTTTCGGCAGCATCTGCTGCGGAGTTTGAGGCCTCGACCTCGGGTGCCGATGACTCGGCGGGAGCATTGGTGCCCTTGACTTCCTGCAATGCCCCGAACGCACGAGCCGCCTGGGACAGGGGCGCGGCAAACAGGTACACAGCCTTGGAAAGATTGGCCTTGAGAGCCCCAGCCATCTTCGACAGCAGGACTTCGCGGCTCTCCAAATCAGCGAGCTTCTTGACGGTGTCGGCGTCGAGGACGCGCCCGTCCATGTAGCCGCCTTTGATCACCAATGCAGGATTGTCCTTTGCGAAAGCCTTGATCCCTTTCGCCACGGTGGCAACATCCCCCGTGATGAAAGCAATCGCCGTCGGACCAGAGAGTTGGGCCTCAAGGCCCTCGATTCCGGCATTCTTGGCAGCGATTGTCGTCAGTGTGTTCTTCGCAACGGAGTACGTCGCGTCGCTCCCGAGGGAACGGCGCAGGTTCTTGAGTGCCTTGACCGACAGGCCACGGTACTCAGTCAGGACAGCAGCCGCGCTGGAGTTGAACTTGTCGGTCAACTCCTGGACAGTTGCTACCTTGTCTGGCCTCGCCATGAGGTCTCCTTCCTGCTAACGCCCAAGACCATCGTGTCGATGTCAGACAATGAAAAAGCCCTGGTGCACAGGGACCAGGGCGTGTAAACGCTATGTTCACCTGTGCGGGTTTTATGTCAGTGACTCACTCACGACCGGCAGTCTTCGGCTCGTATTATCTTCGAGGGTCGGGGCAAGGCCACCAAATCGGCCCTGCCCGCACCCGGAAACGACGCTGCCCCCACACGTACATGCGGGGGCAGATTGTCGCTTGGGCTCAGGCCTCGGTGAGAACCCTGCGCACCGGATCCACGGGGACTCCGGGGCTCATGGTCGAAGCCAGAGTGATCTTGCGGACGTAACGTCCCTTGGACGTGGACGGCTTGAGCCGGGCAATCTCGTCGCACGCAGCCTGATAGTTCTCGAACAACTGAGCTTCGGTGAAGCTGGCCTTGCCGATAATAAAACACAGGTTGGCGTGGCGATCAGCGCGGAACTCGATCTTGCCACCCTTGATGTCGGACACGGCCTTCGCCACATCCATGGTGACTGTGCCCGTCTTCGGGTTGGGCATGAGACCACGCGGGCCGAGCACACGGCCCAACTTGCCGACCTTGCCCATCAAGTCTGGGGTGGCCACGACGGCGTCGAAGTCGAGGTAGCCACCGGCCACCTTCTCGATCAATTCGTCCGCGCCCACCTCGTCCGCGCCAGCCGCTTCCGCCGCTGCTGCGTTCTCACCTGTGGCAAAGACCAGGACCCGAGCCGTCTTGCCAGTGCCGTGAGGGAGGTTGACTGTGCCGCGCACCATCTGGTCTGCCTTGCGCGGGTCAATGCCGAGCCTCATGGCGACTTCGATGGTTTCATCGAACTTCGCCGAGGCAGATGCCTTGACAATGGCGACAGCCTCTTGGGGCGAGTACAACTTCAGTGGATCGCGCCTGAGTTCGGCCGCGCGATAAGCCTTGCTTCGCTTCATAACTGGTTCCTTTCGTGAGCCACCTCACAGGTGGCTTCGCCAGATTGTGGTTCGGGAGCGACCCCTACCACGATGGAGTTGTGTCGATGGATATCGACAGGATCAGGAGACGGTCACACCCATGGAACGGGCAGAACCTTCGACGATCTTCATGGCGGCCTCAATGTCATTGGCGTTGAGGTCAGGCATCTTGGTGACGGCAATCTCGCGGACTTGGTCCTTGGTGATTGAGGCGACCTTGATCTTCAAGGGGTTCGCAGAACCAGACTTGATGCCAGCAGCTTTCTTGATGAGCTCGGCAGCAGGCGGGGTCTTCGTCACGAAGGTGAACGTGCGATCCTCAAGGATAGTAATCTCAACCGGGATCACGGTGCCACGCATGGCTTCGGTCGCAGCGTTGTACTGCTTGCAGAAGTCCATGATGTTGACGCCGTGAGGGCCGAGAGCAGTACCGACCGGAGGGGCCGGTGTGGCAGCGCCAGCGTTCAAGGCAATCTTGACGATGGCTGCAACCTTCTTCTTGGCAGGCATTCGGGTCCTTTCCAATCGTCACAGACCTTCTGTGACGTGTTTCCCCTTGTCGGGGAGTGAATCAGATCTTCTGAATCTGATCCAAAGTCAAATCGACAGGAGTGTCGCGGCCCATGAACTCCAAGGACGCTTTGATCCTGTTCGCATGGGTGTTGATCTCCGTGATCGTCGCGTGGACGCCCGTGAACGGTCCGTCGGTCAGCATGACCGAGTCACCGACCTGGTAGTCCATGAGTTCGACCCTCTTCTTCGCCCTGACCTTGCCTGTGGAGGCAAGGACCTTGGTCGCCAAGACGGACGGCAGGAGCATCTCCACGACCTCGTCCATGCTCAGCGGCACAGGAGCGTTGGCGTGTCCCACGAATCCGGTCACTGACGGGGTGTGGCGCACAGCCGACCACGAGTCGTCAGTTAGATCCATACGCACAAGCACGTAGCCAGGAAGGACTGTGCGTGTGATGGTCTTCTTCGTGCCATTGCGAATCTCCACCACGTCCTCAGTGGGCACGACGGTCTCGAAGATGAAGTTCTCCATGTTCAGGGTCTTCACACGAGAGTCGAGGTTCTGCTTGACCCTCTTCTCCATGCCGGAGTAGGTATGCACGACATACCAATCGCCAATCTTGCCGCCGAGGTCAGCGCGAATCTCCTCGCGGGCCGCGTTCGCCTCGTCAGCATCCTGCTCGGCCTGCAACTCGTCAGTGGGTTCTTCGTCTGAGAAGTTCAGTTCAGGCTCGCTGGCCTCAGGAGCTTCATCCTCACCGAAGGTCAGGTTGATGCTTACCTCTTCTTCCTCGGGAGCAGTCTCACCCCACCCCAGATTCAGTTCAGTATCGTCAAATTCCTCGTCAGCCATCATTCTCGCTTACTTGAATAACCACATGACCAGCATCCCGAACAAGTAGTCCAGGACTCCGATGAATGCGATCATGAATAGGACGAAGACCAACACCACGATGAAGTATTGCCACAGTTGGCCACTGGAGGGCCACACGACCTTCTTCAGTTCTTGGATGACCTGGGAGATGAACTGACCCAGGGTGGTCTTCTTGGGGGCATCAAGCGCCGTCGCCGCTGCGCGGGTGCGCGTCGGACGATTCTTCTTCTCGGGAACCTTCACTGACGCAGTGGCAGATGCGGTTGCGGCGCCAGACTTGCGCGTGGGGCGGTCCTTGGCAACCGGCTTGGGGCTGTCCGCTTCAGCGGCATCTTCCTCGGCCTCTTCCAGTTGATCCACATCCACGTCAGCGGTGGAGCCTTCCTCCAACTCCTCAGCTTCCTCGTCGTCCACGTCAAAGGCTTCGGGCTCAGCTAGGTCTTCGTCACCCAACTCGGTTCCGGCAGGGGCGTCTACGACATCGACCAGGTCGGCATCTTGCTCAGCGTCCTCAATCGCGTCGGCGAGCGGTTCGGCTTCGTCAGCAGCCTCTTCAACGGCAGCCTCGTACCCAGCCTCAAGTTCGTCGCCCTCGGTGGGCAATTCCTCGGGGCCCTTGGCCTCTTCTTCAGCCACTGCACTTTCCTTCGTCCGTGGCCT
>JAISJO010000057.1 GCA_031261485.1 Propionibacteriaceae bacterium
GCCAACCTGCTGTGGGCCACTGCCTTTGCGTACGACCCGCTGATCAACATGGACAAAGAAGGCACCATCACCTCTGGCTTGGCCAGCGACTGGACGGAAGACGGCGACACCATCACCTTCACCATCAAGGAGGGCGTCACCTGCTCGGATGGCCAGCCCTTCACAGCCTCGACCGCAGCGGCGAATATCGCGTTTGTGGCCGACCCCAATAACGCCTCACCCTTGCTGGGGGTCTACGTACCTGTCGGTGTTGAGGCCTCGGCGGACGACGCCAGTCGCACTCTCACCTTGAACTTGACCGAGCCCGCACCCTTCGCGCTGTCGAGCCTGTCAGGCCTGTTCATGATCTGCGACGCAGGTTTGGCTGACCGTGCCACCCTCGCGGCCACGACCAATGGCACTGGCCCCTACATCTTGAAAGAAGCCGTTGCGGGCGACCACTATTCCTTCACTCTCCGTGATGGCTATGCCTGGGGCCCGGACGGAATAACGAACACCGAACCAGGAATGCCGACCGCCATTGAACTCAAGGTCATCACCAATGAGACCACAGCGGCGAACATGCTTCTCAACGGGGAAATCAATGCCGCGATGGTGCTCGGTCCCGATACCGCTCGACTCGAATCGGCCAAGTTGTTCAGCGTCGAAGCCTTCATGGTGTTGGGTGAGCAGTGGAACAACGAAGCGCCCGACCATGTGACATCCGATCTGAGCGTTCGTCAGGCCCTGATTCAAGGTGTTGATCTGGCCCAACTACGGTCGGTCATCACGTCGGGTTCGGGCGTGCCTGTGACCAGTCTTGAGACCTCTGACCCGGTGGCCTGCGTCGGTGACTCAGTGACAGGTAACCTGCCGAGTTATGACGCGACCGCTGCTGGTGCAGCACTTGACAAGGCCGGATGGATAGCCGGTGCGAATGGCGCTCGCGCCAAAGACGGCCAGCCACTGACCATCACCTTCCTCTATGACACCGCCTTGGGTAGCGGTGGCGACGCAGCCGCCGAGTTGGCTACCTCGTCCTGGAAGGATCTCGGCATCGACGTCCAAACCCAAGGTCTGCCGACTGACCAATTGCAGGGCATTCTCTTCGGCTCTGGTGCCTGGGATGTCGCGTGGGAACCAGTCAACTTGTCGAGCCCCGACGAGTTGATAGGTCTGGTCTCGGGTCCCGGCGTGGCTGAGGGCGGTATGAACTTCGGCAATTTCGCCAACTCGGCCTATGAAGCCAAGGTCGCTCAAGCCTCAGCGCTCCACGGTTCGCAGGGTTGCCCCACGTGGTTGGAGGCCGATGCGGAGTTGATCAAGAGCCTCGACCTCGTTCCGTTCGCTGCTAACCCGATCAAGATGTACGCAACCGGCGCGCAGTTCGATCGCGTCGGCTACATTATCCCCGCGACAATTCGCCTTACCGACTGAGCATTGCCTCCCCCGAATCGTCGACTCCATGACCACACTGCCAGAAACGAGCCTCGGCCAGGAATTCCTTTCCGCCGGGGCACGTGGCTGGCTCCGCTTTGCACTGCGGCGCTCCGGGCAATTGCTCGTGTCGTTGTGGGTATTGGTCACGGCGTCATTCGCCATGATTCATCTGATCCCGGGCGACCCAGTGCGGGCTGCGCTGGGTATCACTGCCTCCCAGGAGTTGGTGGAGACCACCCGAGCACAGTGGGGACTGAATGACCCGTTGCCGCTGCAATACTGGCACTTCTTGCAAGGTGTCCTGACTGGCCATTTGGGGACATCGATTACGTCGCGCCTGCCGGTGGCGGACGTGATCTCAACCCGGCTAGCGGCCACTGCCGAATTGGCCCTGGCGGCCTTCGTGTTGGCCGTGGTCATCGCCGTGCCTATTGGGGTTGCCGTCGCCGTGCGCACGCGGAGAGGTCGTGGTCGCGCGCTCGACTTAGGGTTTGCAGGCACCAGCATCGTGTTGGGCACTATTCCCGACTTCCTTGTCGGTGTGACCCTGGTGTCGGTATTCTCGGTTGGGTTGCACTGGTTGCCCGTCGGTGGGCGGACCGGGATGTCGTCAGCGATATTGCCCGTCGTCAGTTTGGCTCTGGGGCCAGCCGCCGTGCTGGCCCGCATCGTCCGGGTTGAGATGCTCAGCGTTCTCGAAACCGACTATGTACGCACAGCCCGCGCCAAACGTCTGTCCGCTGCGCGCATCTACCTCGGTCACGCCCTGCCCAACGCTGTCACGGCCTCCCTGACGCTGGGCGGACTGATGTTGAGTGGCATGGTGGCAGGAACAGTTCTGGTCGAGTCTGTCTTCGCCTGGCCGGGTCTGGGTTCCACTATCGTCAGTTCGATTCTTGTCAAGGACTATCCGATGGTCCAGGGCGTCGTGTTGGTTTATGGTTGCGGCGTCCTGCTGATCAACACGATCTGCGACGTGGCCTTGGCTATCCTCGATCCGCGATCAACGGTGGTGCGCTGATGGATGGGCTGAAACGTGTGATCCGCACTCCTCTGGGTGTGGCGGCGTTGACCATGCTGGTGGTTGTGCTGGGATTGGCGATCCTCGCGCCATGGCTCTTGGGTGCCAAGGCTGCGACAATCGACACGAACAATTTGCTGGCACTGCCTTCATCTGCACACTGGGTTGGCACCGACTCACTCGGCCGGGATCTGTTGGCGCGTACGCTCGTCGCAACACGTTTGTCTGTCGTCCTGGCGCTGTCAGCCACACTAGTCTCCGTCACACTCGGCCTGATTCTAGGTTCGGCTCCGGCCCTTCTGGGACACAGATTGGGGCGGCTGGTCACGGCCATCGTCAACATTTTGGTCGCCTTTCCCGGCTTGTTGCTCTGCCTGTTTTTCGCTGTAATCTTCGGTGTTGGCCAAGTCGGGGCTGTTTTCGCCATCGGCCTGGCAGGGGCACCGACGTTCGCGCGGCTATGCCACACTCTCGTGGCCGGTGTTGAGGAACGAGACTATGTAGCGGCGGCGCGCATAGCCGGGGGTTCTCGGGCCTCGGTGTTGGTTCGTCACATCTTGCCCAATATCGCCGAACCAATGGTGGTGCAGGCCACCATCGGCGCTGGCAGTTGCCTCCTGACCTTCTCCGGTCTGTCTTTCCTCGGACTTGGTGTGCAACAACCCGCCTTCGACTGGGGCAGATTGATGAACGAGGGTCTGAACCGCATCTACCTGAACCCGCTCGCCGCGCTCGCCCCTGGCCTATTTGTCATCATGGCTGGCTTGGCTTTCAACTTGACGGGGGAGGCCATCGCCCGGATCTTCAATGTCGAAACGAGCGGGAGCTGGTTGGCATCTGGTGTTGTCCCCAGTCAGCCTGGAGTCACTGCGTCCGCCCATGGGATTGCTCGCTCGGACAAGACGGTCCTTTCTGTGAACAACCTCACCGTGGATTTTCCCGGAGTAACCCCTGTCCGCGGCTTGTCATTTGATCTTCACCAAGGCGAAGCGTTGGGCATCGTCGGCGAATCAGGCGCCGGCAAGACGCTGACCGGTCTCGCCATCGCACAATTGATTGAGCCGCCCGGCGTGGTCGGTGGGGATGTCGTCTTCCTGGGCGAGACGCTTCGCAGCGATGGTGGCGAAGAGCAGCGTAAGTTGCTTGGAACATCCATGGCGCTGGTCTTTCAAGATCCGCTGAGTTCGTTCAATCCCGTCCGTCGTGTCGGCGAACAATTGGCCGAAGTATCCCGCGTCCATCAGGGTATGACGCGCAAAGTGGCGTGGAAGCGGGCGGTAGATCGCCTTCGCGCTGTCCGCATTTCTGACCCGGAACGAAGAGCTGAACAGCATCCCCACGAGTTTTCCGGCGGCATGCGACAGCGGGCCATGATCGGCATGGGACTGATGGCAAGTCCCACATTGTTGATTGCCGACGAACCAACCACTGCTCTCGATGTCACCGTGCAGAAGCAGGTCCTGGACCTGCTTGACTCCATCCGCACGTCGGAACAGGTGGCCCTCATCCTGATCTCGCACGACCTGACGCTTGTCGGGGAAAGATGTGAGCGCATTATTGTCATGTACGCGGGTCGCGTCGTAGAAGACCTGTCCGCCGATGCCCTGCCAGTGGCCCAACACCCCTACACTCGGCTGTTGATGGAGGCCGTACCGACGCTGGCCACCGACCTTGATCAGCCACTAGCGGTCATTCCGGGAGCTCAACCTGAACCGTCCATCGAGATCACGGGCTGCGCCTTCGCCCCGCGCTGTCCTCTGGCTGATGACATCTGTCGCACCAGTTCGCCCACCCTGGCGCCGGTCGCATCCGCATCTGGTCGTACACGCAACAAACGGGGACTGGACATCACAGTACAGACCACGCGGATGCTTCTGCGTCTCAACCTCGGTGGCAAGTCAACACCAGTACACACGGGCCGCGTCGCCTGCTGGCACGCCAATGAACCGCTCCCTGAAACCAGCCAACTCGACGACACAAGTCCTAGTCTGCCCGCCTCGACCGAGTCGACACACGATGTCGATGAAACAGTGGTGACGCCATGAGTCGCCTCACCTTCGAAAACGTGACTGTGCGCTTTGGCGCCTTGACGGCTGTCAATGATGTCAGTCTCGATGTACCTGATGGCATGGTGGTTGGCCTCGTGGGGGAGTCGGGGTCAGGCAAGACGACACTGGCCCGAGCAGGGGTCGGCCTGACACCAATGCAGGTAGGACGGGTGTTGCTGGACGGAGTGCCGATCCCAAAGCGTGGGTCGGCTGGGCGAGTGCAGATGGTCTTTCAGGATCCCTACTCCTCACTCGATCCGCGCATGCGAGTGGGCGACGCCATCGCCGAGGCGCTACCCACCCCCATCGCCCGCGCTGACCGCGACGACCACATCGCTCACCTGCTTGACCTGGTCAACCTGAACCCCGCCATCGGGCTTGACTACCCGGCTCGACTATCGGGTGGACAACGCCAGCGGGTGGCAATCGCTCGCGCCCTGGCCGCCCAACCGGCCGTCCTGATCGCTGACGAGATCACCTCGGCGCTGGACGTCTCAATCCAGGGATCCATCCTCAACCTGATCCGCCGATTGCAAACCGAATTGGGCTTGACCATGCTGTTTGTCTCACATAATCTGGCTGTTGTGCGCTATGTCGCCCAGCGAATGGCCGTCATGCGCGATGGAATAATCGTCGAAGAGGGGCCAACAGCCGAAATCCTGGAACATCCACACGACCCCTACACCAAAGAACTACTGGCTGCCATTCCGGGGAGCCACTTACCACCCAAGACGTGATTGGAGAATCATGACCGAATTGCCACAGATCGACGTTGCTCACTGGCAGGAACGCCTCGACACTATCGCTAAAGAAACCGGCGTGCCCGGTGCCGAGTTGGGCATCCTGCGTCTGCACGACGACGGACCCGACGAAGTCTTTGCTTGGGCAACGGGGGTTCTCAACGCCAATACGGGACGCAACGTCACGGTCGACTCGCTCTTCCAGATTGGATCCATATCAAAGACCTGGACCGGCACAGTCATTATGCAACTCGTGGAGGAAGGCAAGATCGGCCTCGATCAGTTAGTCAAAGACATCATCCCCGGCTTCACGCTGAGTAACCCCGAACTGGCCGACCTCGTGACGATTCGTCACCTACTGACGCACACGAGCGGCATCGATGGTGATGTCTTCGTCGATACGGGACGTGGCGACGATTGCCTGCAGAAGTATGTTGACGAGGTCATCCCAACAGCTATCCAGATTCACCCACTGGGTGCCACATGGTCGTACTGCAACTCTGGCTTTATCATCTTGGGCCGCATTATTGAGATCGTTACGGGCCAAGTCTGGGACGCCGCTATGAAGGAGCGTCTCTTCGCTCCTCTGGGACTGACGCACACAGTGACCCTGCCCGAAGAGGCATTGTTGTTTGATGCCGCCGTTGGTCACGTTGCCACTGTGCCTGAACCGGTGGTTGCGCCCATCTGGACGCTACAGCGCAATGCCGGACCGGCCGGTCTGATCTGTGCCAGAGTGGCCGACTTGTTGACCTTCGCCCGTCTGCACCTGAAAGATGGCGTTGCGTCCGACGGTACCGTGGTCATCTCGGCTGAAAGTGCCCAAGCCATGCGGGCCTTCGAAGTCGACGTCCCCGAGAAATACCTCTTGGGCGACTCATGGGGCCTGAGCTTCGAGCGCTTCAACTGGCATGGTGCGCAGGTCTTCGGCCATGATGGCAACACGCTGGGCCAGGCCGGTTTCATGCGTTTCTATCCCGCTGGCAACTTGGCCGTAGGACTACTCGTCAACGAAGGCAGCGGCCACGAGCTCTACCAGTCCATCTATGGGGAGATCTTCGAGGAACTGGCAGGCGTCCAGATTCAAGACATGCTGGTCTTGCCGGACAACCCACCCGAACTGGATATCACCGACTGGCTGGGAAACTACGAGCGTGCTGGTGTGCTCATCGAAATCACGGTGAACGAGGACGGCAAGCCGATGTTCCGCGCAACACAGAAGGGCGAACTGGCCGAGATAGAGAACACGCCAGTGATGGAATACGAGATGCTGCCCGTGCGAGAGGGCCTTTACACCGCCTGGGTGGACGACATGCATCTCTATGCGCCAATCTGGCTCTACCAGTTGGAGACCGGGGACCGCTTCATTCACTTCGGTGGACGCGCCACCCGTAAGGTGTCGTAATGAAAATCACAGCGATCACCCCCGAGCGTGTGGCCGTACCCTTGGCCGAGCCGTTCGTCATCTCGCTCGGTGTCATTGACAGCGCCGAGATTGTTTTCACCAAGATCGAAACGGACGTCGGCCTCGTTGGCTACGGCGAGGGCTCGGCTCCGGCTTTCGTCACCGGCGAAACCTCCGACACCATTCTGGGTGCGATTGAGCTAGCCAAGCCGCTCTTGGTGGGGGCTAACCCATTCGCTATCGCCGAGATTCATCGCGGTCTGGACTCCCTGATGGTGCGCAATGGTGCCGCCAAGGCTGCCATCGATTTGGGGCTCTATGACCTGATGGCGAAAGCGGCTGGTCTGCCTCTCTACCAGTTCTTGGGTGGGGTGCGCGACCGTGTCGAAACCGACATGACCATCGGTCTGGGCGAGCCTGAGGCGATGGCCGCGACGGCGTCTGACCTAGTGGCCGAGGGATTCCGGGAAATCAAGATCAAGGCGGGCGCTGATGACGACCAAGACAGGTCGGCTATCCGACTGATTCGGGCAGCGGCTCCGACTGCCCATGTCAAGGTCGACGCCAACCAAGGTTGGACGGTATCGAGGGCGCTGCGCATGCTGGCCTACTACGCCGACTATGGAGTAGGGGCCGTCGAGCAACCCGTGCCTTTCTGGGATATCGACGGGTTGGCACAGGTGAGAGCCAAATCACCCATCCCCATCATGGCGGACGAATCCTGCTTCACACCGCAGGACGCATCGCGTATCGTACGGGCTCAGGCGGCCGACACCATCAACATCAAACTGATGAAGTGCGGCGGCATCTTCCGGGCTTTGCAGATCAACGCCATCGCTGAAGCAGCCAACGTCACGACGATGCTGGGCTGCATGCTGGAAAGTCGTCTGGCGATCGCGGCTGGGGCGCACTTGGTCGCGTCGCGGACGAACTTCCTCTACGCCGACCTCGACTCCTACCGCGACTTCGATGATTCTGCCCTAGTGAAGTCAGACGTCACCTTCCCGGTGCCCGAGATCGTCCTGCCGCAAACCCCAGGCATCGGCGTCGAACTCACCTTCTAGCCCGGACATGAGTGCCTCCCAGCGGCACATCGGACGGACACGAGGCACAGGGCAGAGACGCTCCAAGCGCACGGATGGATTCCACCTAGTCGGCTACACTAATTTTGTAGATTAGTCACCTGGCAACGAAGCCAACCGAGGAGGGCGAGATGGACATCTATATCGAAAGCAATCTTCAGTTCCCCATGGCAACATTTGTGTTGCAGCAAGGAGAAACGTGCCGCATCGAACGCGGAAGCATGATTTATCGGACCGCTGGTGTGGATCTGAACGCCAAGCTGAATGCGAAGGGGTCCGGTCTGGGCGCCTTGGTTGGGGCTGTGGCGCGAAGCGTCGTGTCCAACGAATCCATGTTCATCACTGAGGTGGTCTCCCAGGTCCCCAACGGGCAGATCGCTATTGCGCCCAGTTTGCCGGGTGCGATTGTGCAGCTTGATGTGGGCCAATACCAATACCGAATCAACGACTCGGCCTTCCTCGCCATGGAAAGCACCGTCAACTACACGATGGAGCGCCAGAACACGGGCAAAGCGGTCTTTGGCGGACAAGGTGGGTTTTTCGTCATGACGACCGAAGGGTACGGGCGCCTTCTGGTGAATGCCTACGGCTCCATCAAGGAGATCCAACTCAACAATGCACAGGGGTTCGCCATCGACAACGGACACGTCGTAGCGTGGGACCGCAATCTCAACTACAACATTCAACTGCAAAGCGGACTCATGGGCTCGATTGGCACAGGTGAGGGCCTGATCAACGTCTTCAGCGGGACGGGCAAAGTCTATGTGCAGACCCTCAACCTGGAATCCTTCGCTGGGCATCTCATCCCGTTCCTTCCCTCTGGAAAGTAGCGGAAGCCCTGAGTGTCGGGAAGCGAGAACCACGCTAGTCACGCGGCCTTGCCGTCATGCGCGCGTTGGTGCGTGAAGAACGGTCCACTTGCCGAGTCGTGCGCTGCGTGAACTGGGTCGCGTCTGGAGTGGTTTCCCAGGAATCTGTCAATACTTTGTGCGCAATCGGGGGAAGGTGTCCACGATGCGCCCACCACAATCTGGTCGCCCGCTGTGGTGGGTTACCCTCATTCCATGTCCATCGATATGAAGTCAACGGCATCACGGATTCTCTTCGCGGTCATCGCCATAGAGTTCGTGGACGGCATCCTGGGTGCCTACTACACGCCTCTTGTCGTTCCACTCGCACGCTCGGTCGGTCTCCATGACAGTGACTGGAACTGGGTCGAAGCTGCTCAGACTCTGCTCGGGGCGATTGTCATCCCTTTGCTGACGAGGTTCGGAGATAGGTTCGGTCACAAGAAGGCGATGCTTGTCACCGTCATTGTGACGGCAGGCGCAGCATGGTGGGTTGTCGCCGGAGGCGGGTTCGTGTCCGTTCTGCTCGCTTTTTCGCTTCTTTCCTTTTCTTCAGTATGGATGGCGCTCGAACTCGCGTTGGTGCGTTCCAGCGTGGGGGAGGGCGCCGACGCCGATGAACGGGTTTCGGCAACGTCGGCGGCTCTCATCGTCGCCTTCATGATCGGGTCAGTCGGGGCGGCGATCTTCGGGGGACAGTTCTTCACCGCATCTGGGGGATGGGACGCACTTCAAGGGGCAATCGGTGCGGGAGTGCCGCCATCCACAGTGGCTCAGTTCACACACGCTCTGCGTCTGACCCTGCTTGTGCCCGCCATTGGGATCACAGTACTCGTGCCGCTGGTGGTCTTCCTTGTGCCCGAGACCAAGCCCAGACAGTTGCCTCGACAAGACCTAGCCGGACTGGTTTTCCTCATTGGGATTCTCGTCCTGATCGTCGGTGGGCTCTCCGTTGTGAAACTGCTCGGGCTATCAAGCCCAGTGGGGTGGATCGTCATCGGTATTGCTCTCGTCCTGGTGTATCCCTTTGGCCGCCACCAGTTGCGCACTGATGAGCCGACCCTTGACTTGCGACTTCTGCGTCAGCGTGAAGTGTGGCCATTCCAGGCGATGTCACTTCTTCTGGGCGTCGGCTACACCGCCACCCAGATTCCCCTCATCACTTTCGCCTCCACCGACCCTGCCAGCGCAGGCTTTGGTCTCGCAGCCGACACAGGGGACATTTCCATTGTCATGGCCGTCATGATTCTTGCCATCTCCATCACAGCGGGACTGTTGACAGCATTCGGGAAGAGAGTCAACAAACTCACCCTCCTGCGTCTTGCCCCTTTCATCCATGCGTGCGAGTTCATAATCTTCCTCTTCCTCCACACACAGATGTGGCACGCTTACCTTGCTGTGGGAGTGGGCGGTGTTGGTGCAGGCATTCTCGTGGCCTGGTTGCCCGCCGCTGCCGCGAATGCTGCGCCGCCAGGAAAGACAGCGACCCTGGTCGGTCTCACCAGCCTCACCCGTGTCATCGGCACCGCTCTTGGTTCAGCCGCATTTGCCGTTATTCTGTCAACTGTGGGGCATCAGAAAGGCACGGCGGCTTCCCTTGCCGGATATCTCACAGTCTTCTCGGTCGCTATCGCCGCATCGGTCACCGGGGGTATCCTGCTGCGAGCCGCCCGACCTCCTCTATCCGCACCCATCACCGAGTCCGCGTTGGCCGAAGCAAAGGAGAACTGACATGTCATTCACTATTGGAGTTGTTGGAACAGGTTCGGCGGGAACACTCGCGGCTTGGCGTCTGCGAGCCCTGCTGGGTCCAGAAGCGGCTATCGACGTCTTCGAGTCGGAACCGCGAGTGGGAGGCCGTGCCCGGCACATCGAGTTTGCCGGAGAGCGGGTCGAACTCGGCGGAACCCTCATCCACTCGGACAATCGTCGACTCATCGACTTGGCCGAAACTCTTGGAGTCCCCCTCAGACCGGCAGACGATGATTCACCCAGCAAGGAACTGGACCCGGTTGAGGACGTGCTAGCGATATGGGACGGCAATCGTTTTCGGCTGAAGGCCCCGACGTCGGGACTCGGGCTCCCGTTGGCGCTCATTCGCCGGTACGGCCCGTTCAACCTGCTCAAACTGCGGGCGCTGGCCAAGAAGGCCAAGGCAGCATGGAACTCCGTCTATGCCCTTCAAGATGCTGGGCGAGTGTTCGAGACCCCCGACGACCTCCTCACCGCGACCGGTTTGGACGAATTCGTCGGCGTGTCCTTGGCGCAGTCTTTGAAATCCCACGGCATCGGGCCGAAACTGGCTGATGAGTTTTCGACGGCCGTTCTCCGCAACATGTACAACCAGAGTGCCGACATCGTCGCACTGGCGGGGTTGGTCGGGCTTGCGGGCGCCGGTTTGGCCGGGGGACACTTGGTGGCAGTTGCCGCCGGGAACTCGACCTTGCTCGAAGCCGCGCTTGAACAGGCCAAGGTCAACCTCCATGTCAATACTCGTGTCGCCGCTGTCGAGGCGACTGAGGGGCAGGGGGCGATTCTGACCACAGGCGACGGCGTGGAGCATCATGTCGATGCTGTCATCATCGCTGCCCCCATTGAGTTGTCAGGCATTGTATTGACAACTGCCAACGGTCCTATACCAGTGCCGTCCCAGCCTTACCAGGATGTGTACACGACAGTCGTCGCGGGAACCGTGGACCACTCCTTCTTCCACCTCACAAGGCCACCGTCCACTGTCCTCACTGTGGACGAGCCCGGGATCGGATTCCGTTCCCTCGGACTGACGGCACCAGGGTACTCCCGTTCCCTCGGCGCGGGTTTGTGGAAATTCTTCTCCGGCTCGGAACTGTCCGATGACTTCCTCGCCCGGGTGTTCAGCGAAGTCAAGGCGACATACCGACACCTGTGGAAGGCCTACCCGGTCCTTACCCCTGCTCCCGAACTTCTGCCGTTCCGCTTGGCTGAAGGGCTGTACCAAGTCAATGGGTTCGAGTCAGTGGTGTCGACTCTGGAAACTGAAGCGACAATTGGCTGGTCTGTGGCTGATCTTGTGGTCCGCGACCTGTCAGGGGCTGCGGGCGATTCGGGGAAGAAAGAACCGTGACGAACATCCCTGCCCATTCCACATCGGGAGAGGGAGGCGATGCGAACGGAAAACCGGTGTGGATTATTCTGCCTGGCTTGACGATGCCGCCCGAGGATTTCGTGGCTCTCAGGAACGAATTGCCTGGTGAAGTACGTATTCTCGATGCCTATGCCCAAGCACTCACATCCCCGACAGCCGACGTGCGGGCCCACTTGGCCTCCCAATCGTCGTCGTCTGCTATTCGACTCGTGGGGCACTCGACGGGCGGTATGGCGGCCCTTGAGTGGTTGGGTTCCTACCCAGAGGAAGTGGATGCCGTCGTGCTCTTGGACCCGTCTGATCCTGACGGAAAGAAGTCGAGTCTGGTGCCGGGAACCATCCGGCACCGCGCAGTCAGCGCCGTGTTGGGATGGGCAGGCCGGTGGCCTTGGCTCGCGCGCGCACTTGCCCGTATTGGTCGGAAAGCGTTCTGGAGCATGTACACCCGCGAGCCTGACCACCTCGGCGTTTCCGACATCGAGCGAGTCTGGGCCAGTTCTCGTGCGTTGCGCGCTGTGTGGTTCCAAGTCTTCGACCGTTTCGCTCAGGAAAATCGCGTGAGCGAATTCTTCGCCGCAGGTAAACTCGGCCCGGAATCCGCATCGGGCCAGGTGCCCATTCGGATACTGGTGTCCGAGCATGCGGAGCCCTATCAAGACTCGCTCGCTGCCCGCCTGGGGGCGGACATCATCCAGGCCGGTGGGGACCATGTGTTCCCCGTCCTGCGTCCGCGCGAAACAGCCGCCCTGATTGTGGAAGATTGGCCGTCGAGCACTCGTGACTGGTAGACTCCATCGTTGCCGTGTGTTCGGCCGCGAATTGAGAGCGTTTGCCCATCAGGGGCAAGCATCGCGCAGCTAGTGAAAGGGCATCGCATGGATGCTATACAGAAGAAGAAAATCATCGAAGAGTACGCCATCAATGAGGGCGACACAGGATCGTCCGATGTGCAGATTGCCCTTTTGACGAAGCGCATTTCCCACCTCACCGAACACCTCAAGGTCCACAAGGGAGATCATCACTCTCGCCGCGGTCTTTTGCTCATGGTCGGCCAGCGTCGTCGTCTCCTGAACTACGTGGCCCGCCAAGACGTTCAGCATTACCGCGAACTTATTGCCAGGCTCGGCTTGCGCCGGTGACTGCGTGGGGCGGAAGGGTTTTCCCTTCCGCCCTGTACTCTTATCAATAACAACTCAATACAAAACAAACCACGCGCGTGGCCTCCATCGGTCCTCGGTAGTGGCTTTCGGGTCAAAGTCCCCGCGAGCCTCGATCGAAGACCGGCCCTCAGAGACGGCGTCCTTCGGGATGCACGGTGCGCGCATACCCGAAAGGAAAACTATGCCTTTTCAAGGCGAAACCCTCAAGTACACTGAAGCCGTCATAGACAACGGCACATACGGCAAACATGTTGTCCGTTTCGAGACGGGCCTCCTGGCCCAGCAGGCTGCGGGCTCCGCTGCCGTGTACCTCGATGGCGACACGATGCTGCTCTCGGCCACGACAGCCGCCAACAACCCGCGCGACGCCGTGGATTTCTTCCCCCTGACCGTCGACGTTGAGGAGAGGATGTACGCCGCTGGCAAGATTCCTGGCTCCTTCTTCCGTCGTGAAGGCCGTCCGCCGGAGTCCGCCATTCTGGCTGCCCGCCTGTGCGACCGGCCGCTGCGCCCCTGCTTCGCCAAGGGCCTGCGCAACGAAGTCCAGGTCGTCGTGACGGTCATGGCTCTCAACCCCAACGTGATCTATGACGTCCTCGCCATCAATGCGGCCTCGATGTCCACCACTTTGGCTGGCCTGCCCTTCATCGGCCCTGTCGGCGGCTTGCGTGTCGCCCTCGTCAAGGACCAATGGATCGGCTTCCCGACCATCGAGCAGGGCAAAGAAGCTGTCTTCAACATGGCTGTCGCCGGGCGCGTTCTGCCCAACGGCGACGTGGCCATCATGATGGTCGAAGCCGAGTCCACTCCTGAGACCTGGGAGCTCGTCCGTTCCGGCCGCACCTCTCCGACTGAAGAAGTCGTGGCTCAGGGCCTCGAAGCAGCCAAGCCCTTCATCAAGGCACTCTGCGACGCACAGTCCGAGTTGGCCGCCCAATTCCCGAAAGCCGTCAAGGCGATGCCGGTCTTCCTGGACTACCAAGAGGACGTATTTGCCGTTGTCAAGGAAGCTGGCACCGACCGCGTGCGCAAGGTCCAGTCCATCGTCGCCAAGCAGGAACGCGAAGTCGCCACTGAGGATCTCCTCGCTGACTTGCACACCGAACTCGATGGGCAATTCCCTGATCGTGAAAAGGAAATCACCGGTGCCTACAGGGCACTGACCAAGAAGGTCGTGCGCCACAAGACGCTGACTGAGAAGGTCCGTATCGACGGGCGCGGTCCCAAGGACATTCGCCCGCTGTCCGCTCAGGTCGGCGTGTTGCCGAGGGTCCACGGCTCGGCGCTCTTCCAGCGCGGAGAGACCCAGATTCTGGGTGTGACAACGCTCAACATGCTCGACATGGAGCAGAAGCTCGACACGCTCGCTCCGGAGAGCACCAAGCGCTACATGCACAATTACAACTTCCCGCCCTACTCCACAGGTGAGACGGGCCGCGTGGGTTCCCCGAAGCGCCGCGAAATCGGCCACGGCGCCCTCGCTGAGAGGGCTCTGCTGCCGGTCATCCCGACCCGCGACGAGTTCCCCTACGCCCTGCGTCAGGTCTCCGAGGCCCTCGGCTCCAACGGTTCGACTTCCATGGGCTCTGTGTGCGCCTCCACGTTGGCTCTGCTCAACGCTGGCGTGCCGCTGAAGGCGCCGGTCGCCGGTATCGCCATGGGTCTCATGAGCGAAGAGGTCGATGGTGAGATGAAGTATCTCGCACTGACCGACATCCTTGGCGCGGAAGACGCGCTGGGCGATATGGACTTCAAGGTCGCCGGGACGAAGGACTTCGTGACCGCCCTCCAGTTGGACACCAAGCTCGACGGCATCCCCGCCGAAGTTCTGGCTGCCGCTCTGCTGCAGGCGCGCGAAGCTCGTTACACCCTGCTCGACGTGATGAACGCCTGCATCTCCGCTCCTGCTGAGATGAGCCTGTACGCACCTCGCATCCTGACTGTCCGCATTCCTGTGGACAAGATTGGTGAAGTCATCGGGCCGAAGGGCAAGGTCATCAACCAGATTCAGGACGACACGGGCGCGAACATCGCCATTGAGGATGACGGAACGGTCTACATCGGCGCTGACAACGGCGACGCTGCAGAGGCTGCCCGCTCCATGGTCAACGCTATCGCCAACCCGCACATGCCGGAGAGGGGCGAGCGCTACCTGGGTACGGTCGTCAAGACGACCACCTTCGGCGCCTTCGTGTCTCTCATCCCCGGCAAGGACGGCCTGCTGCACATCTCCAAGATGCGCGCGCTGGCCGGTGGCGCCCGCGTCGAGAACGTGGACGATGTCGTCAAGGTCGGCCAGAAGCTCCAAGTGGAGATTTCCGACATCGACGACCGCGGCAAGCTCTCGCTTGTGCCCGTTCTCGATGAGAAGGCTGACGAGGCGAAATCCGCGTGATCAAGGTTGGAGTCTTTGGGGCCAAGGGCCGCATGGGGGCGGAAGTCTGCCATGCGGTCCAGGAGGCCCCAGGGCTCGACCTGGCTGCTGCCATTGACCTGGGGGATTCCCGCGACGCGCTCATAGGCGCAGACGTGGCGGTGGATTTCACCCATCCCGACGCGGTCATGGCCAACATCGCCTGGTGCGTCGAACACGGTGTCAACGCTGTTGTCGGAACGACCGGGTTCACTCCCGAGCGCCTGGACAGTGTGCGCGGGTTCCTTGGCGACGAGCCGAGCGTCGGTGTTCTGATCGCGTCCAACTTCGCCATTGGCGCTGTGCTCATGATGCACTTCTCGAAGCTCGCTGCGCCGTACTTCGAGTCAGTGGAAATCATCGAAACACACCATCCCATGAAAGCCGACGCTCCTTCAGGAACAGCGGCCACAACAGCGCGTATCATCGCACAGGCGCGGGCTGAGGCTGGCTGCGCCCCCATGCCCGACGCAACGACCCAAGAGGTTCCGGGCGCACGAGGCGCTGACTTCGACGGGGTGCGTGTGCATTCCCTGCGCTTGGCTGGGCTCATCGCGCACCAGGAAGTCCACCTGACTTCAGCAGGGGAGACCCTCACCATCATTGACGACGCCCGTTCGCGCGCGACGTACATGCCAGGCGTGCTGGCCGGTATCGCCTGGGTGAGCGACCACAAAGGACTGACAATGGGACTGGACCGTGTCCTCGGTCTATGATGATTGTCGGCTCCGTGGTCACACGAAACCTACTTCTTACTTATTGAATTACTGATTGACTAGGACATACATGTTCGATTTGCCTCTGAGCGACCCGCCGAAACTTGGCAAAGACACCCTGAGGATCATCCCCTTGGGTGGTCTGGGCGATGTTGGCCGAAACATGACCGCATTCGAGATCAACGGCGAGATACTCCTCATCGACGCTGGCGTGCTCTTTCCCGAGGAAGAACATCCCGGCATCGATCTCATCCTGCCTGGCTTTGACGCCCTCGCCGACCGCCTGGATGACGTCGTGGGACTCGTCCTCACCCACGGGCATGAGGACCACATCGGAGCTGTGCCTTACCTTCTGAAGAACCGGCCGGACATTGAGGTGTACGGGTCGAGGCTCACGCTGGCATTTCTGGAGGGCAAGCTCAAGGAGCACCGACTCCACTCCACGCGCACCCACCAGGTCGCTGAAGGGGACCGCCTCACGATTGGCACCCAGTTCGACACGGAGTTCGTGGCGGTCAACCACTCCATCCCCGACGCCCTCGCTGTCTTCCTGCGCACTGCTGGGGGGACTGTCTTGGAGACCGGTGACTTCAAGATGGACCAACTCCCGCTCGACCATCGACTCACCGATTTGAGAGCTTTTGCCCGCTTTGGCGAAGAGGGCGTGGACCTGTTCATGGCCGACTCCACTAACGCTGAAGTCCCCGGATTCACCACCGGCGAGTTGGAAGTGGAACCTGCCATCCGGCGCATTTTCGACACCGCACCGGGCAAAATCATTGTGGCCTGTTTTTCTTCTCACGTTCACCGCGTCCAGCAGATCGTCAACCAGGCACACGCCCACGGGCGAGTTGTCGCTTACGTGGGACGGTCTATGGTGCGTAATATGGGTGTGGCGAGGGACTTGGGTTTCCTGAGCATTCCTGCATCCACCGTGGCGGACCTGTCCGATGTGGACAAGATTCCTGACAATCGAGTCGTCATCGTGTGTACAGGGTCGCAGGGTGAGCCTCTGGCCGCCTTGAGCCGCATGGCCAACAGGGAGCACCCCTCAATCAAGATCGGCCCCACAGACACCGTTCTGCTCGCGTCTTCGCTCATTCCTGGTAATGAGAACGCCGTGTACAGGGTCATCAACGGCCTGATGAAACTCGGCGCGAAGGTGGTGCACAAAGCCAACGCGCTCGTCCACGTCTCCGGCCATGCGAGCGCTGGGGAGTTGCTGTACTGCTACAACATCGTCAAACCTCAAGCCGCCATGCCCATCCACGGCGAGGCCCGTCACCTCATCGCCAATGCCAACCTGGCCACCGCTACTGGAGTTGCCAACACGCTGGCCGTGGACGATGGGACGGTGGTGGACCTCAAGAACCACCAAGCCCGCGTCGTCGGCAAAGTGGACGCCTCGTACATCTTGGTGGACGCTGGCTCGACTGGCCTGGTGTCGGAGGAGTTGCTGGCTGATCGCCGCATCCTTGGGTCTGAAGGATTCATCGCTGTTGTCGCTGTGGTCAGCGCCGAGAAGAAGGCCGTTGTCAGTCTGGACATCCATGCCCGCGGATTCGTCGATGAAGAGTCTATTTTCGCCCCCGTCGAAGACCTCATCATCACCAATCTCACCCAGGCGCTCAAGGATGGCATGGACGACACGTACCTGCTTCAGCAGACCATTCGACGCACTGTCGGCAAGTGGGTTGGCTCCGCTCTGCGCTCGCGCCCGATGATTCTGCCAGTCGTCGTGGGCGGCGCGGACAGTTGAGCCGAGCCTCACGCTCGTGTAGTATGTACAAGTTGGCTTAGTGAGGTTTCGGCCTCGTTCGATCAAGGAGAAACATGGCAGCCGTCTGCGATATTTGCGCCAAAGTTCCTAGCTTTGGGCACAACGTGCCTTGGTCTAAGAAGAAGACCCTGCGCCGCTGGGACCCGAATATTCAGCGTGTTCGCGCTGTGGTGAATGGAACGCCGAAGCGTCTCAACGTGTGCACTGCTTGCCTCAAGGCTGGCAAGGTCTCTCGCTGACCAGGCATACCACAACACACACGACCCGCCCATCTGCGGCGGGTCTTGTCATGTCCGGGGTCGATAGTAGGCTCCACTCATGAGCCAGTGGGAAACGGAAGCATTCCGGCGACTCGGTGTTCCTTTGGACCGGGTGCTGGGAGCCGCCACGGCCAAGGCATTTCAACGCCTGGACTGTGTCAGCGTCGGCGACCTCGTGCATCTCCTGCCGCGCCACCTCATGTCTGGGACAGACCTGACAGATATCTCCTCGCTTGTCAGGGAAAACAGGGGATCGGAGGAGTATGTCGCGCTCAAGGCTCGTGTGGCCTCCATGGAGATCAAGGGGCAAGCGCCACGTCAACGCATCGAACTGATTCTGTCTGACGGCCACGGGCGCTTGACGGCGACCTTCTTCGGGCGGCCCAACCTCATCATGTACTGGTCGCGGGTCTTGTCTGCCTCCGATGTGGGAATCTTCGCTGGCAAGCTCGGATGGTTCAACATGGCTCCCCAGTTGGCCCACCCAGCCTTCGTCATGATCACTCCCGACGGTTTCGTGGGTTCGGCTCAGAACACGAAGATGGCCACTCGGGTCGCTGGCAGTTCGTTCATCGGGTTGTATCCTCAAACGGCGAAACTTCCGACATGGACAGTGGCTGAATCCATTGATTTGTGTTTAGCGACCCTTGATGGCGCGGAAGACCCTTTGCCCCAGTGGGTGCGCGAGGCAGCCGAGCAAGTCGACATGCGGACCGCCCTGGAGGGGGTGCATCATCCCCTGACGCGCGAGGCCTACGACGAGGGGGTGGAGCGCCTGCTTTTTGATGAGGCATTCGCTGCACAAGTGGCAATGGCGTATCGTAGAGCGGACACGCTGACCCACACCGCCGTCCCGCGCTCTCCGGTCGTGGGCGGTCTCGTGGACGCATTCGACGCCAGGCTTCCTTTCACCCGCACGCCCGAGCAGGTCGAAGTGGGGCACGTTCTTGACGAGGAATTGGAGCGTTCCCGGCCGATGCAACGCCTTCTCCAGGGCGAGGTTGGCTCTGGTAAGACAGTGGTCGCCGTGCGGGCGATGCTGAGAGTGGTGGACGTCGGTGGCCAGGCCGTCCTACTGGCCCCCACCGAAGTGCTCGCCCAGCAACACGTGTACACCATCAGCGCCCTGCTGGGGGACTTGGGCCAACCAGGACTCCTGGGCGCTGAGAAATCGACCGAAATCGTCTTGTTGACGGGCTCAATGCCGGCGGCAGCCAAGACCGAAGCACTGGCCAAGATCGCCAGCGGACAGGCGGGAATCATCGTGGGGACACATGCTCTCTTGTCGGGGTCAGTCCAGTTCGCCGACCTGGGACTCGTCGTCGTCGACGAGCAACACCGCTTTGGCGTGGAACAGCGTAATTCCTTGTCAAGTCGAGGTCAGAACCGTCCGCACATCCTCGTCATGACGGCCACACCCATTCCTAGGTCAGTGGCGATGACTGTCTTCGGCGACCTCGATATCTCCACCTTCACCCGCGTCCCTGAAGGACGAGCAGAAGTGACAACAACAGTCGTGGATGCCCTCGCCAAGCCAGCATGGGTGGACAGAGCGTGGGCACGAGTGCGCGAGGAAGTGGCCAAAGGTCGTCAGGTGTACATCGTGGCTCCCCGCATCGACCCGACCGACACAGACCAGGAGGGGACCTCGGTCGTCGAGTTGTACGAGCAACTGAACGCGGGCCCACTCGCTAGACTCCATGTCGGGCTGCTCCATGGGCGACTTTCCGCAGCCGAGAAGACCAAGACCATGGCCGACTTCGCTGCCGGAAGCCTCGACGTCCTCATCGCCACATCCATGATCGAGGTCGGCCTCGACCAACCGAATGCCACCATGATGGTCATCTGTGACGCTGAGCGATTCGGTATCTCCCAACTTCATCAGTTGCGTGGACGCATCGGGCGAGGGCAGTGGCCGGGGGTGTGCTTGTTGCTGACGAAAGCGGAAGAGACCACGCCTGCTCGGGAGCGTCTGGAGACGGTGGCTTCCACGCGAGACGGATTCGCTCTGGCCCAAACCGACCTCGCCCAACGCAGAGAAGGCGATGTCTTAGGACTGCGTCAGCACGGTAGACGCTCGTCTCTACGATTGCTCAGAGTCATCGATCATGCGGACATCATCGATGTGGCAAGGGGAATCGCCGAAGAAGTTGTGCGCCGGGACCCAGCGATGACCGACCCTGGGGTTGCCGATTTCGTCCGGGAAATCGAGTCGCGCGCCGAGGCAGACTTCGATGAGTCCACATGAGGAAATACCGATTATCGGCCTTCCCAACTGTCATCCTGCGCGAAGTCGTAGGATCTACCCTCGTCAAATGGATTCTGCGACTTCGCGCAGAATGACAACATGAATCAGTCGGCCCATCCCCTGGGCATGGCCGTGGAACAGTGGATCCGTGTTACGTCGGCGCTGGGACGGATAGGCTTAGCCCGTGGGTAGAATCATCGCTGGAAGTTTGGCGTCTAGGCAGTTTGCTATGCCCAAGACCGCCCATACCCGTCCCACGACCGACCGAGTGCGCGAGTCGGTGTTCTCCTGGTTGGCTTCCGCCCTAGGCCGAGGCGATCAGTCCGGCCAGAATCAGCTTGCGGGCATGACGTTCCTTGACTTGTACGCGGGCTCGGGTGGGGTCGGCCTTGAGGCGATAAGCAGGGGAGCGCAGTCCACGTGGGTGGAAAGGGACCGCCCCACGGCCCGCCTCATCGAACGCAACTGTCGAGACCTGGGCGTGACAGGACGAGTGGTCGCTTCGGACGTGACAACCTACCTTGGTGGTGCAGCCCACGCTTACTCTGTTGTGTGGATGGACCCGCCCTACGAGACTTCTTCAGATGACATCGACATGGTTGTACGACTGATCGACGCACGAGGATGGTTGACCGACGACGGTATTGTTTTAGTGGAACGCTCTGTGCATTCATCTCAGGTAGAGTTTCCTGAGAGTTTCCTGAATAATAGCTCTCGCCGCTATGGCGACACAGTGGTGTACACAGGCATGAGAGGGTGAAGTGAACGTTGTGGTCTCCGGGTCCTTCGACCCCATCACGCTCGGGCACATGGATGTCATCTCGCGCGCTGTGACGCTATTTGGGCATGTCACTGTCGGCGTCGGGTTCAACTTGGGCAAGGGGTACATGTTCGACATGGACACCCGTGTGGCGATGGTTCGAGCCGCCTGCGAGGGCCTTGATGTCGAAGTGTGGCCCATGGAGGGATTGCTCGTGGACTTCTGCGCAGCCCATGACGCGACTGTGGTGGTGCGAGGGGCACGCTCCGGCTCGGACTTCGAATACGAATGGGCTCTGGCAAGGATGAACGCTTCTCTGAGCCCCATTGAGACAGTGGTCCTGCCGGCGAACGAGGTCCACGCCTATCTGTCCTCCACGTTTGTCCGTTCAGTTGCCGACACCGGCGGCGACATTTCCGCGTACGTTCCACACGGCGCGCTTGCGCTCATGAAGAAGGAGTCCTAAATGGTCACGATGAGTCCGACTGAACGTCGGTTGAGAGAGCTGCGCCGAACCCTCATCGAAGCACGGGCTGTCCCCATGTCCGCCTCGTGCATGGTCAACCGCGCCGAGACGATAGCTGCCATCGACACGATCATGGCCGGGTATCAAGAAGACGTGGAGGAGTCCATCCGCACCATCGAAGAGGACGCCCAACGCCGCAACTGGAACATTCTCGACCAGACAGATATGGTCCAGGTGGCACGGGAGCGCGCCGCCCAAATCGAGGCGAAAGCCCGCGCCGAGCAGGAGGAACTGCTCGCTGAGGCCGACAGATACGTCGAGACTCGCCTGGCTGCTTTCGAGGCCGAACTCCAGGTCACCCTGTCCCGTGTTGCCGTCATGAGAGACCGCCTCATCTCCCGGGCCGCCAAAGAAACCTCTGACGAGGAGACCACCATCATGCCGAAGTGGACGATCTAGCATGGACGGGGTTATCTCCCTGCGAGACCTGCGAAGAACTGAGGGCGCGACCAAGGAGTTCGCGCTGTCCGAGCCTGTGGGCGACGCCTTGGAAGTCGGACTTGTCCATATTCCTTCGGACCGCGTAGTCGAAGCCCAGGGCGTCCTGGAGGCCGTGGGAGACGGGGTCTGGGTGGATGGGGAAGCCAGCGCCGAAGTTGACGCACAATGCTCTCGCTGTTTGACCGATTTTTCCTACACGACCCAGGCTGAGATCAAGGAATTGTTTGTGTATGAAGACTTCGCCGAGCAGTACGCCGACGAAGACGTGTCGTTCGTCAAGGACGACGCCATCGACCTCGAACCCGCCATCCGCGATTGCCTCATTCTCGACCAGCCGCTGGTGACCTTGTGCCGGCCTGACTGCCAAGGGCTGTGCCCGGAGTGCGGGGCGAATTTGAACGACGAACCCGAGCACAGTCACCCCGACACGACCGATTCACGTTGGAGCGGGCTGGCCTCTTGGGGTAGTATGTCCTAGTTGCCCACTCATGGGCACATCACGTAAGGAGAATGGAAGTGGCTGTTCCGAAGAGAAGGCAGTCGCGTGCGAATACGCATGCCCGCCGTTCGCAGTGGAAGGCCGCCGCGCCTCAGTTAGTCACCTGCGCGAATCCTGCTTGCGGGGAGAAGCACTTGCCCCACACGGCTTGCCCGTCATGTGGCCAGTACGGCCCGCGTAGCGCGAGGCGTCAGGTTCTTCAGGCCTGACTCGGGTGTGAGCCGCCTGGCCGACCAGTTTCGAGAGTTGGGGATTTCAGTAGAACCCCACCTCTTGGAACTCGCTTTCACCCATCGCTCGTGGGCTTATGAGAATGGGCGCGTCCCCACCAATGAGCGTTTGGAGTTTCTGGGCGATTCCGTTCTGGGGGTCGTCGTCACGGAGTACATCTTCCGTACCTACCCTGACCGTCCCGAGGGGCAACTGTCCCGTCTGAGAGCTGCTGTGGTGTCGAGCCACGCGCTCGCAGGTGTCGCCCGCGACTTGGAGTTGGGCCAGTCCATCAAGTTGGGCCATGGAGAAATCGCCACCAACGGACAAGACAAGGACTCCATCCTTGCCGACGCCACAGAGGCCATCATCGGTGCTGTTCACCTGAGCGGAGGATTCGAGGTTTCGAGCCGTTTCGTCCACGCGGTCATGGACCCGGTGATTGCCGAAGCAGCAGACTTGGGGGCGGGACTGGACTGGAAGTCCTCCCTGCAAGACCTCGCCGCTTCCCTGGGGCTGTCTGTGCCTGAATACACGTCAGAGTTCACGGGTCCTGACCATGACCGGTGGTTCCGGGCTGAGGTCGTTGTGGACGGGCGTACGTTCGGGCCGGGGGAATCCACATCCAGGCGCGGTGCAGAACAGGAAGCCGCCAAGGCTGCCTTCACGGCTCTCGACGCGCAGGCCTGAGGGATTGGTCTAGGAGATGCGAAGTTTCTTGTCCCGACATCGGGAGTCTTTCGGGCAGTTGGTGAAGTTTTCCCTGGTGGGTGGCTCGGGGGTTCTCGTCAATCTGCTGGTTGCATTCGCCTGTAAGAAGATCGCGCCTTTGATTTGGGCAGGCGCGCATGAAGGCAATGTGTGGTGGGACATCCCTTTCACTGACTACAACGTGCGGTGGTACCACATCTTCTCCATGCTCGCTTTTGTTGTGGCCAACCTGTCCAATTACCAGCTGAACCGCGTGTGGTCCTTCAAATCGGACAAGCACGCGGGCTGGTTCGCGGAACTGGCGCCGTTCTTCACAGTGGGGCTTGTCGCTCAACTCATCGGCATGCTCGTGGAGACCCAACTCATGCACCCTGAGTCCATTATTGGCTTGTCGGACGCTGTTTTCGATGGGTCCACCGGGTTTCGGACCAAGTGGTACTGGGCCCACCTGGCTATGATTTGCGTGACCATCCCTGTGTCTTTCCTGCTCAACAAGTTCTGGACCTTCCGAGCCATCCGCCGGGGGGCCCGGGGTGACGAGTCCGATGTGGCCTCTGACTCGGGGTCGAAAGCGCCTGTGGAGTCGGCCACGTCGTCGCAGGGGGAGGACTGATGTACCTCAAGAAACTCACGCTGCGCGGATTCAAGTCTTTCGCTTCGGCAACCTCCATGGTTTTCGAGCCGGGTATCACCTGTATCGTCGGGCCCAACGGTTCTGGCAAGTCCAATGTTGTGGATGCGCTCGCGTGGGTCATGGGGGAGCAGGGCGCCAAGTCGCTGCGCGGGGCGAGCATGGAAGACGTCATCTTCGCTGGGACCACCAATCGTGCGCCTCTTGGGCGGGCAGAAGTCCAGCTCACCATTGATAACACTGATGGTGCATTGCCCATTGATTACACTGAAGTCACCATCGCGCGCACCAAGTTCCGCAACGGTAATTCGGAGTATTCCATCAACGGGACGCCGTGTCGGCTCTTGGATGTGCGCGAACTGCTGTCTGATTCCGGCATCGGTCGGGAAATGCACGTCATCGTCGGCCAAGGGCACTTGGACGAGATTCTGTCCGCGACTCCTGAGATCCGTCGAGGTTTCATTGAGGAGGCCGCTGGAGTCCTCAAGCACCGTGAGCGCAAAGAGAAGGCGCTACGCAAACTGGACTCGACTGAGGCGAACCTGCACCGCCTCACGGACCTCATCTCGGAGATTCGTCGCCAACTCAAGCCGCTGGGGCGTCAGGCGGAGGTAGCCAAGAGGGCGTCGACAGTGCAGGCCGAATTGCGCGATGCCAAGGCTCGTCTGCTGGCCGACGATCTTGTACAAGCGCAGGCCACGCTGGCCGGGGTGGCCGATGAGGTCGATGTGCGTGAACGCCGCAAGCTGGCCGAGGAGGCCCTCGTGACTGCCCGTGCCGAAGAGGAGGAAGCACGTACCGCCGTCGGCTCTGGAGAGGCCGCCTATCGCGCCATCCAAGAGACGTGGTTCGCTCTGTCGGGCATCGGTGAGCGTGTACGGTCCACTGTGAGTTTGGCCCAGGAGCGGATACGCAACGCTGAGGCTGTTCCGCCCCTCGACCTCAACCCTTCCCGTGACCCTGAGACCCTCATGGCGCAGGCCGAGGAAGCCAGTCGGGCCGAGGAGAAGCTGGCGCAGGCCGTCACGGAACGGCGATGTGCTCTGGAGGCGGCGACGCAGGCTCGAACTGTGGCGGAGAAAACTCTTGCACAGACCGAGGAGGCCTTGGCGGTTCGCGTCCGTGAAGCAGCGTCCTACCGCGAGACAGCAGCCCGCTTATCCGGCCAGCAGGCCTCGCTGGGTTCTCGCCTGGAATCGTTGACATCTCAGATCGGTCAGATGGAATCGGCGCTGCTCGTTGCTGAAGAGAATGTCCGCACGACTCAGGATACATTGTCCTCTTCTGTCGTCCCCGAGGAGACGGACGGGGAAGACGATGTGGCAGGACTGGCTGATGTCGCCACAGGGGCCCGCGAGAGGCTCGACAAGGCGGTGGAGCGCCGCCGCGAGGTGGAGCATGGGCGAGCCAGTGTAGCCGCTCGCATCGAGGCATGGTCGGTGGCCGTCGCCTCCCAGCAGGACGCGGGTGCCAGTCTCGTTGAAGCGAAAGTGGCGGGAATACTTGGGCCGACCGCCTCCCTGATGAGCGTCGAGCCGGGATATGAGACTGCCATTGCGGCTAGTTTGGGCGCTGTCGCCGAAGGCGTGGCGATGGACTCCGTGAAGACGTCTGCCGAGGCTCTATCCTGGCTGAAATCTGCTGACAAGGGCTCAGCTTGCATGCTCGTTGCTGGATCTCAGGCCAGTGAGGCCGACCTGCCTTCACTGCCCAAGGGCGCGCGCTATGCGCATTCCTTGGTCAAAGCCAAGCCTGCTGTGAGCGGGGCGGTGTCGAAGGCCCTGGCCGGTGTGGTCGTCGTGGAAGACGTCGCTGATGGTGCGGCCCTCGTGGCAGCACATCCAGAGCTCACAGCGGTGACCCGGCAGGGAGATATCCTCAGTTCGTGGCGAGCCGCCGGAGGCTCAGCGCCCAAACAATCCCTCCTTCATCTGACCTCAGCCATCTCGGCGGCCCAGGATGAGTTGGCCGAACTGGAGCAGGCGTGGGAGGTCGCACAGGCCGAGGTCGCGGATGCGGAGGCCGCCAGGGCAGACGCGGACAGTGCGCTGGAGGAAGCACGAACTCAGGCTCGTGAGGCAAACTCGGCCCGACAAGCAGCTTTGGCTGAGCACAATGTCCATGAGCGCGCGGCCTCACTCGCCCGCAATGACTTGGCCCGATTGACTGAACAGGTCGAAGGGGCTCGGGCGGCCCGTGTGCGCGATGAAGCCGCCTTGGCGCAGGTGCAGGAGTCACTAGCGTCTGCCGTGGAAGTCGAGCAGCCCGACCCAAGTGCTCGTGACCAAGCCGGGGCACAGGCGGCGAGTGCTCGCAGCGCCGAGATGGAAGCGCGACTCGGGTTGCGCACGGTTGAGGAGCGTGTCAGGTCTCTGGCCGGACAAGCGGATTCTTTGCGCAAAGCCGCTGAAACGGAACGCGCGACGAGAGCAGAGGCGCAAACCCGTCAAGCGCGCCTGATCGCCGCCGCTGAGCGCGCCCGTGTCGTCGCGGAAGCAGGTCAGTGGCTGGCAGAGCGTGTCGAGGCGTCAGTGAGGCTCGCAGAGACTCATCGCGGTGAGATTCGTGCCGCAAGCGAGCAGGCGAATGAGCGGGCCAACGTGACACATCGTCGCGCGCGTGAACTCGCCGAGCAACTAGATTCACTCGTTGATTCGGCGCACCGCGACGAACTCGCCCGCGCCCAACAGAAAATGCGTATCGACGCTCTGGCGGAGCGGGCGATGGCTGAAGTCGGAATCGATGTCGAGTCTCTTGTGGCCAATTACGGCCCAGACCAGTTGGTGGCGACATCCGACCCTGAGGCGGAGCTTGTGCCTTACGTCCGGGAAGAACAACTCAAGCGTCTGCGCACGACCGAGAGAGACCTGCAATTGCTGGGCAAGATCAACCCGCTGGCGTTGGAGGAATACGACGCTATGCAGGAGCGGCATAACTTCCTGTCAGGACAGTTGGAAGACCTGAAGAAGACCCGCGACGACCTCAACTCCATTGTGGACGAGGTGGACGCCCGCGTGCAGGAGGTCTTCGCTGCCGCGTACACCGATGTCGAGCGCGAGTTCGCGGCCACTTTCGCCCGGCTCTTCCCAGGCGGAGAAGGACGGCTCGTGCTCACTGAGCCAGGGGAGTGGCTGACGACAGGTGTCGATGTGGAGGCCCGACCCGCAGGCAAGAAGGTCAAGAGACTGTCCCTGCTCTCCGGTGGCGAGAGGTCCCTCGTGGCAGTGTGTTTCCTTGTGTCCCTCTTCAAGGCTAGGCCCAGCCCCTTCTATATCCTCGACGAGGTGGAAGCGGCTTTGGACGACACGAACCTGGGGCGTCTCTTGGACATCTACGAGGAGTTGCGCCGCGATTCACAGTTGCTTGTCATCACACATCAGAAACGCACAATGGAAGTCGCCGATGTGCTGTACGGGGTTACCATGGGCATTGATGGCACAAGTGCGGTAGTCTCTCAGCGTTTGCGGGACGACTGAGAAGCCACTGGATTCTTGGCCGCCTTCTCCGTTATCTCTGCGCGAAGTCGCGGGATTTGTGCTTGTCAGATGGATGTTGCAACTTCGCGTAGCATGACGAAATGCGCTCATTATTGCTTCCCAGAGGACCCGCGAAAGATTCGTACATTCTTGCCGACTTTCCACCCTGATTTGGGGTCCCCTTGCGTTGTGTGGCATAATTGTGTTGTTCAGCGTTCTGCACAATCCCCACCAAAGGAAATAGAGGTTCTGTCGTGCTCGCAGCAATTCTTACATTGCTCGTCGTTATGCTTGTCGCCGCCGCCATCGTTGTTGTGGCCTGGTTCGGGACGGGGGTGACCCAGACCTCACAGTCCAATCGCTTCGCCAAATTCTGCGAAACCGTTTCCGACCATCTCAACGGAGATGCCGAGCCTGCCGCCCTCACCAACTTGCTTGAGGCGCGCCGCTGAGGCGGACTTGGCTCAGCGCCTGGCTGACGCTCGCGTAGGATAGTCGCGTGGACATCATCTTCTGGTATATCTTCGCAGGCATTGTTGCATGCCTTGTGGCTGCGACTATTGTCATTCTCGTGTCGGGGCACAAGCAACGTGGCCTCGAAGCTGGCGAAACTCGTGCCCTGGAATCCCCCGAGGGTGAGACCCCAGAAGAAGCCCAGGCCCAAGAAGAAGCAACCAGTGGGGAACCGATCCCCGAAGGTGCTTCTGCGCCGAGCCCCGCGATTACACCGAGTGTCGAGACCCCTGAAGCCCCACAATCGCGTCTGGCCCGTCTGCGTCGACGCCTCGCTTCCTCCAATAACGCGCTCGCGCGCGGCCTGGCAACACTGCTTGCCTCAGACAAGGTGTCCGCGCAGACCTGGGATGACTTCGAAGCAGCTCTCATCTCCTCAGACTTGGGCGCGGGCCCGACGACCGAGTTGATCGCCAACCTGAAGAACCGCCTCTCCATTGATGGCGTGTCCGACCCCGTCCAAGCCCGTGACATCCTCAAAGAGGAACTGATCGCCTTAGTCGGCCCGGACATGGACCGTAGCGTCAATGTCACCGGAGCAGACGGCGAGCCTGCAGTCGTCCTCGTCGTCGGGGTCAACGGAACTGGGAAGACGACGACAGTGGGCAAGATCGCTCGTACCCTCGTGGCCGAAGGCAAGACTGTCCTCTTGGGGGCGGCTGACACATTCCGCGCTGCGGCCGCTGACCAGTTGACGACGTGGGGGGATCGCATCGGCGTACGCACAGTGCGTGGCCCCGAAGCCGCAGACCCTGCCTCGGTGGCTTTCGACGCCGTCAACACGGGCAAGACGGAGGGGATCGACGTGGTCCTCGTGGACACCGCAGGACGACTCCACAACAAAACCAACCTCATGGACGAACTCGGCAAGGTCAAGAGAGTCATCGAGAAGGTCGCACCCGTCACCGAGACTCTCCTCATTCTCGACGCCACCACAGGGCAGAACGGCCTTGTACAGGCGCGCGTCTTCTCCGACGTGGTTCAGATAACCGGCATCGTGCTGACCAAGTTGGACGGCTCAGCCAAAGGCGGCATCGTGGTCGCAGTTCAGCGGGAACTCGGAGTGCCCGTGAAATACATCGGGCTCGGCGAAGGTGCTGACGACCTCGCGCCCTTCGACGCGGAACAGTTCGTTGAAGGACTGTTGGGCCAGTGACCGGGAGCCGTGACAAGTTGGCGAAAGCCGTCATCATACGGCCCGCCGAGGACCGGGACATCAAGCCCATGCAGGCCATCTTCAATCACGAAGTGGAACACACGTTGTCATCATGGCGTTGGGCACCTCTGAACGATGAGGAATGGCAGGGTTGGTTCGAGGAGCACACGACCGATCCCTACGCCCTCCTCACCGCCGAAGTGGATGGTCAAGTCGCTGGATTCGCCGGGTACAGTTCGTTTCGCTCGCCTGCGGGGTACGACACAACAGTCGAGAACTCTGTGTACTTGAGTGAAGATTTCAGAGGAATGGGTCTGGGGCGTCGCTTGCTCAAAGAACTCATGAGTGTGGCTCGTGACAAGGATATTCACGCCATGATCGCCGCCATCACAGTGACAAACGAAAGGTCCATCCGTCTGCATCAGGGACTGGGCTTCGTGGAAGTTGGTCGCTTGCCCCAAGTCGGCGCCAAGTTCGACCGCTGGCTGGACCTGACCCTGCTCGAAGTGCTTCTCAACCACAATCCGCAGCCGTAGAGTTCGCCTCAGTCCGCAACTTCGGACCAGGTGGGGCCCATCTTTGGCCTGTCGTGCCGTCATGCGGCCGCTGCCTGTCATTCTGCGCGAAGTCGCAGGATCCGCTTGGTCTTGTCGATTTTCCACATCCCCGTCCTGCCTCGGCTAACCCCCACACATCCTCGGGCGGCCCGGTTTTAGGCGCACTAGATATTGCGCGGCCGTCCTCCGGTATGTGGGGTCCCCCGCGCCGGGCGCGGCGGGGTTGGGGAGTGACCTGTTTTGTCCGGCATCCTGTGTCTATGTCTTGTCGGGCTCGGACTGATGTCGTTCGGAGTGGTTCTAGGCGGCAATCAGATGTGGTGCCAGGGTCTCGCGTAATGCCTGGGCGAGGATGCCTTTCACATCAGTCTTCAGACTGGTCACGATGAGGTGTCTTCCTTCGGTGGAGACTGGGATGCCGTCGTCTGCTGCCCGGCGGCACAGCATCTCGTATTCCTCGTCGGTAAGCCGGACTGACAGGACCGTGCCCTTGTTTGGGCGGGTCACTTTCACATCAGCGGGCAGCGGGTCGTCTTCGTGGGCGATAGTGTGGGCTACCTCGTCACGAATCAAGTCGTCAAGCGTTTGAGTCATAGTATCAATCATCCTTCTTCATAGAGTCGCTGGTCCTTCTTGTTGGACTTCCAGGCGCTGGCCGCGAACAGAGAATCCTCGGCATGGACTGCGATCACAGTAATGAGAAAGCCAGCACTGTCCGACCATCCGATTAGCCGAAGACTCTTCCCGGACTTTGAGTTGTAGTCTGGGTCGATTAGGGCGGCGTTCTCATCTTCCCAGGCTTCAACAGCCCAGGGCACCGGAATGTCCGTGTCGCCAGGGTACCGCTGTGAGCGGTTGTCCGCGTGACCTGTCAATCTCGACCAGTCCGGCGCCTCCATCATGTAGTAGATTCTACTACGACAATCTCCGAAAGGACAACCTCTCTAGACCGGAATGAGCGCACTGTGCAAGCGAGGTCATGAGACTTTGTGCGCGAATGCATATGAGATGTGCCCTTGCCCATTGACTGATGTTGGCTGTGTCAATGCTGACCCACAACGCGCGAGACTCAGGTCAGGTCTCCGGTTGGGGTGAATCGTGCGATGACCGCATCACTGGCGCGGTGGGTGGTGGGGAAGTCTCCGTCGGTCGAGTCGGTGTATCCGGCTGTGATGATGTCGCCGTTGTCTGCGAGTGTCACAGAATTGAAGGAGTCGTCATCGAAGGAGTCGTCGCTGTTCCCGCCGTAGGTGTGGGCCCAGATGAGGTTGCCGGTTAGGGTGAATCGTGCGATGACCGCATCCCCATTGTCGTCTCCGTGGGTGGTGGGGAAGTCTCCGTCTGTTGAGAAGGTGTCTCCGACTGTGATGATGTCGCCGTTGCCTGCGACTGCCACAGACGAGAAGGAGTCCCAGGAGTTGCCGCCGTGGGTGTGGGCCCAGAGGAGGTCGCCGGTTGGCGTGAATCGTGCGATGACCGCATCCCCGGGGCCGTGGGTGGTGGGGAGGTCTCCGTCGGTTGAGCGGGTGTATCCGACTGTGATGATGTCGCCGTTGTCTGCGACTGTCACAGAGAAGAACAAGTCGTCGTGGTTGCCGCCGTAGGTGTGGGCCCAGATGAGGTCGCCGGTTGGCGTGAATCTTGCGATGACCGCATCGTTGTCGCTGTGGGTGGTGGGGAAGTCTCCGTCTGTTGACCAGGTATCTCCGACTGTAATGATGTCGCCGTTGTCTGCGACTGTCACAGACCTGAAGTAGTCCAAGTCGTTGCCGCCTAGGGTGTGGACGAAGAGAGCAGGCAGTGGCGTTTGGCTTGCCGTGGTCGAGACTTCGCTGCTGTTGGTGGGGGTCGAAAGGTCGGACAAACCGCTCTCGGGGGGAGTGGCTAGTTCATCATCAGAGCATGCCACAAGCCCGAGCAAGGCAGCGACACAACTGATGATGACGATTGAGTGTTTGTAGTTTGGTCTCTTCTCCGATATTGCGGCGGCTTGCGCTGCACTGAGGTTGGTCAGGGTAGGCATTGGTGTCCCTCTCGGTTGGGGCGCATCTAGGAGGTAGATGCCTGGGTCGCCACAGACTCAGTCTCCCCTAGAAACAAAGGTAGTGGGGGGATTGCGTTACTGCAAATCACACCGCTTTGCCGCAGATGACCGACGAGTGTCTGACGATGTCGACACTCCAGTCCCTTTCTTCACATGTCACGCTGACCAGGCCAATTTCGCTCATCCAGTTCCGACTTTGGCCTATTCCGAAGGCATTGGGGGCGTACAAACGGAGTGGGATCAAAGATGGCCCATTCTCCACGCTGAAATGGGCGTACTTTGGGCCAACTCCGTTCACTAGCCCGAGAATCGCACAGGCTAGGCCAGAGTTGGCCTCAGGGAAGCAGTGAGTCACTGATATCAGCAATCCAGTCCCGCGCGCCAGATGTCGACTGGTCGTGTCTGCTTGATCAACGATCTCCTCCGCATTACCCATCCATAAACGTGCCTAATCGGTGCCTTTCTACCGTTTGAGGATGGGTAGTGTCGCCAAAATCGCCTGTGGGACGACATTTCCCATTCGCAACCGTCGCGGAGCGGTCCGGAGAGTCCGTTTGAGGATGGGTTATGTGTGGAGTCGAAGTGGCGGATCACTTTCGCACAATCGCGGGATGCGGTACCTATTCGTGGTGTCTCCCCGCCCTCCCTCGGCTAACCCCCACACATCCTCGGGCGGCCCGGCTTTGGGCGTGTTGCACATTGCGCGGCCGTCCTCCGGTATGTGGGGACCCCCCGCGCCGGGCGCGGCGGGGTTGGGGAGTGACCCGTTTTGTCCGACATCCTGTCTTCATGTCGCGTTGCGCGCACATGATGGACGAGTGTCTGGTGGTGCCGACAACCCAGTCTCGTGCGTCAAGTACCACGGCCCGCAAGCCAATGTCGCTCCGCAGGTTCCAACTTTGGCCTAGTCCGAGGGTATTGGGGTGTGTGAACGGAGTGGGATCGAAGATGGCCCATTGTCGGCCTCGGATCGGACGTGCATTGGGCCAACTCCGTGAGGGGTCCCTGGAATCGTGCGGGTTGGGCCAAAGTTCGCCGAGGTGGCGTCGATTACTGATGTCGTGAATCCAGTCCCCTGCGTCAAGTACCACCATGAGCAGGCCAATGTCGCTCACCTGGTTCCAACTTTGGCCTATGTCGACGGTGTTTTGGGGTGTGTGAACGGAGTGGGATCGAAGATGGCCCATTGTCGGCCTCGGATCGGACGTACATTGGGCCAACTCCGTCAGGGGTCCCTGGAATCGTGCGGGTTGGGCCAAAGTTCGCCGAGGTGGCGTCGATTACTGATGTCGTCAATCCAGTCCCCCTGCGTCACGTGTTCCGCTCCGCAGGCCGCGCCCGGTGTCGGGGGACCCCCAAACACCGGACGACCGATTGAGTCGAGGAACGAAGCTCGCTTCGATTCCGAGGCGATTGAAGGTCGTTGAAGGCGGTATGGCCGCTGAGCACGACCGATTGAGTCGAGGAATGAAGTTTGCTTCGGTTCTGAGGCGATTGAAGGTCGTTGAAGGCGGCAAAGCCGCCGAACATGACGCCCCTCGACGCAAGTTGCACGATGGTACAAAAGTCAGCGTCAGAGGATTTTGGGGGTGACACCGAGGCAGGCCGGTTCCACGACACGGCATTGTGGTCAAGCGATGTGGCGGGCAGTGATAGCTCCGAGGCAGGCCGATTTCCCCGTTGCCGAGATTCTCAAGGACGTGGGACGAACAGACTCCGATAGGCTTGAGGGGTGAGAATTACACCTAGTATCCTCAACGCTGATTTTGCCCGTTTGGGGGAGGAGATCGCGCGCATCCCGTCTGCCGACGCCATCCATATTGACGTCATGGACGATCATTTTGTTCCTAACCTGACTCTCGGGTTGCCTGTGGTGGAGTCTTTGCGTCGGGCGACGACGACGATGTTGGACATTCATCTTATGATTGAGGACCCTGACCGTTGGGCGCCAGGGTATGCCGAGGTGGGTGCGGAGTCGGTGACTTTCCATGTGGAGGCGGCTCATGCGCCTGTGCGGTTGGCGCGGGAATTGCGTCGGCTCGGGGCGCGGGCGGGCGTGGCTCTGAATCCGGCGACTCCAGTATCGGCTGTGGAGAACCTTGTCAGGAATGTGGACATGGTGCTCATCATGAGTGTGGAGCCGGGGTTTGGTGGGCAGAAGTTTCTCGACCTTGTGCTGCCCAAGGTCGCCGCGGTGCGGAAGATGATTGGTGACGCGGACATCTGGTTGCAGATGGATGGCGGGGTGTCCTTGGAGACCATTGAGCGGTGCGCCGAGGCTGGGGCAGACACTTTCGTTGCTGGGTCGGCCGTGTTCCGCGCTGAGGACCCTGACCGGATGGTACAGGCGCTCAAACATTCAGCAATGAACGCAGCCAATGCGAAGGGAACTGTGGCATGAGGTACATGTCAACGCGCGGCTATGGTGCGCGCGACCCCCTAGGGTTCACGGACATCCTCTTGGAAGGGCTCGCTCCCGATGGCGGCCTGTACGTTCCGGAGGATTATCCCTCCTTGTCTCACGATAATCTGCGGGAACTGCGCGCGACCCTGACCACCCACGGATATGCGGCCTTCGCAGCAGAAGTCCTTGGTTTGTTCATCGACGACGTCTCGACGGGAGACTTGCTGGCTATGTGTGAGCGGGCGTACACAGCGGCCAAGTTCGGCACAGATGACATTGCTCCTGTGAGCCAGTTGGAGCCCGGCTTGTGGCTCGCTCATCTGTCCGAAGGTCCGACAGCCGCCTTCAAAGACATGGCGATGCAGCTTCTTGCGCAGTTCTTCGACCATGAACTGACCAAAAGAGACCAGCGACTCACCATCGTGGGCGCGACCTCGGGGGACACCGGTTCGGCGGCCGAATACGCCATGCTCGACACTGACAGGGTGAAGGTCTTCATGCTCTCGCCGTTGGACCGCATGAGCCCCTTCCAGCGCGGACAGATGTACGGCATTGACGACCCGCGTGTGGTGAATATCGTTGTCCCGGGCACTTTCGACGACTGTCAGGACTTGGTCAAGCAGGTCAATGCCGACGCCGAGTTCAAGGACGAATACTCCATTGGTGCGGTCAACTCCATCAATTGGGCGCGCATCGTCGCTCAAGTTGTGTATTACCTGGCGAGTTGGATTCGGGTGTCGGAGGCGACTGGGTCTGACCAGGTCTCGTTCACTGTCCCCTCGGGCAATTTCGGCAATATTCTGGCTGGACACGTTTCACGCATGATGGGCGCGCCTATCCTCGATCTGGTGTGTGCGACGAATGAGAACAATGTCTTGGCTGAGTTCTTCGACACGGGTGTTTATCGTGTGCGCTCGTCTGAGCAGACTTACGCCACATCGAGCCCCAGCATGGACATCTCCAAGGCGTCCAACTTCGAGCGCTTCTTCTTCGATTTGACCGGGCGAAACGCTGGCGAGGTACGCCGACTGTTTGGAGAGCAGCTACCTCGCACAGGAGTCATCGACATCCGCCAGGAACCCTATGCTGACGGCTGCGCGCAGGTGTATGGGTTCCGCGCCGGTACTTCGACGCACGCCGACCGTGTGGCCACCATCGCGCGAGTCTGGGGCGCGGATGGGTACCTCATCGACCCGCACACTGCCGACGCCGTGAAAGTGGCAACAGACCGGATGCGCCAGACGGCACAGGAGCAGCAGAAGTCCGCAGTGCCCATGATTGTCACCGAGACGGCTTTGCCCATCAAGTTCGCAGCCACGATACGTGAAGCGATTGGGCACGAACCCGACATGCCCGAGCGTTTCGTTCATGTCATGGACGCACCGCAGCACACCGTCACACTCGGTGGGGGAGTCGACCAACTCAAGGACATCATCTCTGCTCGGGCATGAGGTCTGCCGTGCAGGTCAGACGGATGCCTGTGGGACAACACTGATACTTGGCCAAGCCGTATGGATTCTGCGACTTCGCGCAGAATGACCGTGTGGCCTGGGGCGCGATTCGCTGGGCCCCAGGCGCAAGAAGGGTATCGGATTCAGTAAGTAAACCGTTGCCTGTTTGTTCTTTACCCTCCGAAGGCACGTCTCTGCGCGTCATCCCAAGCGGCTTGGGGAAGGTCGAGGACGCCGGGGGCATATGTCTGGGTCTCGCAAGAGTTGGCGGAGACAGCCCGAAGGTCGAGCAAAGAGCCCTGCAACGCGCCGAGCGCCCTGGCTTGGACCAGGAGGTTGCCCAGTGCTGTCCCCTCAGCGGGACCTGCAATCACAGGCAGTCCCACGGCCTCGGCGGTGAGTTGGTTGAGCAAGGCATTGCGACATCCACCGCCCACGACGTGTACCACCGAAATATCACGATCAGCCAGGTGACAGGCCATACGAATTGCCCGACGATACCCGACGGCCAAGGAGTCGAGGATACAGCGAGTGAACTCGGCGGGAGTTGTGGGCACTGGCTGCCCAGTCTCACGGGCCATGTCGGCGAGCCGGGATGGCATGTCGCCGGGAGGCAGGAGGCGCGGGTCTTCCATGTCGACTACCGTTGTCAGCGCGGGCAAACGCGAAGCAGCATCGAGGAGGGGAAGCAGTTCGCAGTCGTGGCCCTCTTTGGCCCACTGGCGCTGGGATTCGGTGAGTACCCACAGCCCCATGACGTTCTTGAGATAACGCACGGTCCCATCGACGCCCAATTCGTTGGAGAAATTGGCTGTCCGAGATTCTTCCGTCAGAACGGGGGAGTCCAGTTCCAAACCGACGAGCGACCAGGTTCCAGAAGACACGTAGGCGAAATCCCTTGTCCTCGCGGGGATAGACACGATGGCGGAGGCTGTGTCATGGGCGCCGACCGCAATGACGGACACCTCTCCAGCCACAACCTCAGGACGCACACGTCCCACGACGGTTCCCGGTTCCACGATGGGTGGGAAGAGCGTTTCCACGTCGAGACCGTAATGACCCCGTAAGTGGTCAGTGACCGACGGACTCCACGCCCTAGTTTGAGCGTTGAGAAGGCCTGATGTGGAAGCAATGGTCAACTCCGTGGCGAATTCTCCGCTGAGGAAGTGTGAAAACAGGTCGGGCAGGAACAGGGCATGGTCCACCGACCGCCACGACGGGTCGCCCGCCGAGCAGGCCAGCTGGAAAACCGTGTTGAACTCCATGACCTGCAGACCGCACTGTGCGTACAACTCAGCAGCCGGAAAAGCCGCGAAGAAGGAAGCCGGAGTGTCGTGGGCACGGGTGTCGCGGTAATTGTAGGGAGGCTCAACCAACTCCTGCGCGGCCAAAGCCTCCACAATCCTCGTCTCCTGGGCAGAAAGCGGGGGCGTGTTCCTGAGGAGTCCGTAATCGACTCCCCACGTGTCCACCGCGACTCCCAGCAGACGGCCCTGTGCCTGGGCCTGTGCCTCACGCACCCCTTGAACGATGTCAGCGAAGAGCCCAGCCGCATCGAGGTGCAAGTGCTCGGCCTGCGTGAAGGTGGTTGTGGGGAATCTGTGCACCTCCGACAGCGAGAACTGCCCGTCGCACAAGCGCCCGAGGATGACTCGCCCGGATGTCGCTCCCAAGTCTGCAGCGGCGAAGAAATGGTCGGTCATCGGCGGCCTTTCTACGATGGTAACCCTTGACCTTTTGTGCTCTTCATTCTAGGATTGAAACGATTCACTTTCAAGCCTAGGAGCACCGATGCTCAATCTCAACAACATACTTCCACAACTGGACCAACTCGAAATTGAAGTCCCTTCTTGGGCCTATGGCAACTCCGGGACCCGGTTCAAGGTCTTTCCTCAGAAGGGCACCCCACGAGATGCTTTCGAGAAAATCTCCGACGCGGCGCAAGTCAACGCCGTCACAGGACTCGTCCCCACGGTCGCCCTCCACATCCCCTGGGACACGGTGGATGACTACGCCGCCTTGGCCGCCCATGCCCAGAGTCTGGGCGTGAAACTGGGGACCATCAACTCCAACACTTTTCAGGATGAGGACTACAAGTTCGGCTCGCTGGCCCATCCTGATGAGAGGGTGCGCCGCAAGGCCATCGAACACAATGTCGCCTGCATCGACATCATGGATGTCACCGGCTCGCGCGACCTGAAGATATGGCTCGCTGACGGCACCAATTACCCTGGTCAAGACGACATCAGGGGCCGCCAAGAGCGGTTGGCTGACTCGCTTGCCCAGATTTATGCCCACCTGTCTGACGCTCAGCGCATTGTCTTGGAGTACAAGTTCTTCGAGCCGGCCTTCTACCACACCGATGTCCCCGACTGGGGGACCTCGCTCCTGCATTGCATTGCGATGGGACCGAAGGCCATGGTCTGCCTCGACACTGGCCATCACGCGCCGGGAACCAACATTGAATTCATCGTGGCTCAGTTGTTGCGTGTCGGCCGTTTGGGTTCTTTCGATTTCAACTCTCGTTTCTACGCTGACGACGATCTCATGGTCGGCGCGGCGGACCCGTTCCAGTTGTTCCGCATTCTGTACGAGGTCGTGCGGGGCGGGGGCTATCCGAACGCGAGTGTCGCCCTTATGCTGGACCAGTGCCACAACATCGAGAATCACATCGCGGGGCAGATTCGTTCCGTGTTGAATGTTCAAGAGATGCTGGCTCGTGCGCTTCTGGTGGATCCGGAAGCGCTCGCAGCGGCGCAGAAGGCGTGCGACCCCCTGGCAGCGAACGAGGTGTTCATGGACGCTTTCTACACCGATGTGCGTCCAGGTCTGGCGCAGTGGAGAGTCTCGAAGGGGCTCCCCGCCGATCCCATGGCCGCTTTCTGGGCTTCCGGTTACCAAGAAAGAATCGAGGCCGAGCGTATCGGCGGCGTACAGGCCTCGTGGACCTGAGCTCATGTTTCCATTAGTCAACACGCACATCCACATCCCACCGAACTTCTCGGCGTTCCGAACCCCCGATGCGGTGGTGGATGCGGCCGTTGCAGAAGGCATCCGTGCCATCGGCGTGTCCAACTTCTACGACCAGTCTGTCTACGGCCTGATACGTTCTGCCGCGCGGGAGGCGGACATCACGGCCATGTTCGGGTTGGAGTTCATCACTCTCATTCCTGAGTTGGAAGAGGCAGGGATACGTATCAACGACCCGTCTAACCCGGGGCGGATGTACCTGACGGGCAAAGGCATCAACCCGTTCAAGCCGCGCTCGCCGAGGGCCGAGAAGATCGCCACGGCTGTCCGCAAGGACAACGACCAGCGCTCTCACCGGATGATCGCCCTAGTCGCCGAGCACTTCGGGGCGTTGGGCTTCGACACGATGGTGACTCCGCGAGGGTTGGTTGAGGATGTCGCCGCACGCGGCGGTGTGCCGGTTGAGTGGGTCTCGCTCCAAGAGCGCCACATCGCCATGGCTTTCCAGGAGGCGGTTTTCCGACTGCCGTTGGGGGAGAGGGTTGAGATGCTCGACAAGGCGTATGGGCGCCCGTGCGATGTGGACGTGGAGGACCCCGTGGCCCTCCAGACGGAGATACGTTCGCGTCTGCTCAAGAAGGGCACTCCCGGTTTCGTCGCAGAGGTGGCTCTGAGTTTCCAGGACGCTTACAACTACATCCTCGACATGGGGGGCATTCCGTGTTACCCGGTTCTTGCCGATGGTGCCGACCCAGTGTGCCCCTTCGAGGAGTCGCCGACCGCGTTGGCTGAAGCGCTTCTGGAGCGGGGCATCCACGCCGCGGAATTCATCCCCAATCGTAATTACTCCTTCTCGCTGAACAGGTATGTCCAGACTCTGCATGACCACGGCATCCTCGTCATGGCGGGAACGGAGCACAACACATGGGAGCAGATTCCTCTCGCGCCACGGTGCATGGATGGCCCTCTGTCGGACTATACACAAGAATTGTTCTATGAGGGTGCGTGCGTGGTCGCGGCGCATTCCGCGAGGGCAGAGTGGGCGAAGCCTGGGTACGTCGACGGCAAGGGAAAGCTCGTCAAAGACCTGAGCCATCGCGTCTCGCTCATCAACGAAGGCGATCACATCATCGGGGGCGGAGAATGGGAATGACGACAGAAAATAGTGGTGTTCGCTGCGTTGCAGGTGGCGCCGACATCATTGAAATCGCACATCGCTTCGGCGACGATGAGTACGCTCGCGCGGGCGGGGGCAACTGTTCGGTCAAGGCTGATGGTGTGTTGTGGATCAAGCCCAGTGGGACAAGGATGAAGACCCTTGTTGCTGGCGACTTGGTGCCTCTGCGGATTGATTCATTGCTGGAAGCTCTACATTCGGACGACCCGGTGGAGGGGGACCCTGTGGTGGCCGCTGCGCGCGCCGCTCGTGTGGGGGACGACGATGGGCGCAGACCCAGCGTCGAAATTCTGTTCCACGCGCTCTTGCCTGAGCGCCTGGTTCTGCACCTGCATCCTCTTGTCGCCAATGCCCTGACCTGCAACGAAGACGCAATCGACTTGGCCGAGCGCCTATTCGGCGATGACGTGGTCGTGGTGGACTACATCGACCCCGGCATCCCTTTGGCGCGGGGTATCGAGGCGGCCCGGACTGTGTACACGCAAAGGACAGGTGCCACACCTCCAGGACTCATCTTCTTGCGCAACCACGGAATCATCGCTGCTGCCGACACGATTGAGGAACTGGCTGTCCTTGTCACAGGGATGACGGCCAAGATCCAGGCGGCCATCGACCAGGCTTGTGTAGCCAAGGAGGGTTCTGCCCCAGCAACCAAGGGCATTGCTGCCGACGAAGAGGAAGCATTGCCAGGTTCCAGCCTGGTGGTTCAGGTTGGCCCCTTGTTGCGCGGACTTCTGGGCACCGGGCAGTCTCTCGCCATCATCGCATCCGACGTGTCCGACCTTGTGGCCTCTCAGACAGGGGTGGGCAAGCCCATCGTGTCGGGCGGGCCACTCATCCCGGACCAGATTGTGTACGCAGGTTCTTTGCCGTGCGTGATTCCCAGCCCTGCCGAGGCGGATGTACGTGCGGCAGTCGCGGACTACGTGAAGCAGCACGGGCACAACCCGGTGGTGTGCGTCATCCCTGGTCAGGCGGCTTTTGCTGCTGGCGCTGACCAGGCTTCGGCAGCCAACGCCCTCGCTGTCTTCACTGACGCGCTGCGGGTGGCTCGCGACGCGAACCTGTTGGGTGTGTGTCGGGTGATGGACGAGCGCGAGCGCGGGTTCATCGAGAACTGGGAGGCGGAGGCCTACCGCAAGAAGGTGGCCGCTTCGACAACCAAGGGCCGCCTATGGGGCAAAGTTGCTGTCGTGACTGGTGCCGCCCAGGGCTTCGGATTAGGCATCTCGCAAGCCCTCGCCGCCCAAGGGGCGCATGTCGTCCTGGCCGATCTCAATATCGACTTGGCACGCGCTGAGGCAGAGAAGCTGTGTGGCACATTTGGGGCCGGACGGGCTCTTGCGGTGGCGGTCAACGTCTCGGACGAGGCGTCCCAGAGGCAAGCCGTATCCCAGATCGTCGCTGCCTATGGCGGACTCGACTTGTTCGTGTCCAATGCCGGAATCGCCCGTGCCGCGTCGGTGACGGAGCAGCGGATCGAGGATTTCGACCTCGTCACTGCCGTCAATTACAAGGGATATTTCCTCGGGGTGCGGGCGGTTGCGCCTATCATGGCGGCCCAGCACCGCGTTCGCCCCGACACCCTCTTCGACATCGTGGAGGTCAACTCCAAGTCTGGTCTGGAAGGCTCGAAGCGCAACTTCGCCTACGCTGGGTCGAAGTTCGGTGGAATTGGCTTGACACAGTCCTTCGCTTTGGAACTGATCGAATCTGGCATCAAGGTCAATGCTGTGTGCCCTGGGAACTTCCTCGACGGACCGCTGTGGTCCGACCCCGAGCGCGGGTTGTTCGTCCAGTATCTTGAGGCGGGCAAGGTTCCTGGTGCGAAACACGTGGCCGACGTGCGGGCGTACTACGAATCCAAGGTCCCCATGGGGCGCGGGTGCCTGCCTGACGACGTGGCCCGTGCCGTGATGTACCTTGTGGAACAGCAATATGAAACTGGACAAGCCCTTCCGGTGACCGGCGGGCAGGTCATGCTGAGCTGAGAAATGACTCACCATGAGCGACTCTGAATCGACTGGGAAAGAGAAAGAAAGATGACAACGCAATACGCGATCCAAATCACTGCCAAGGACACCGTGGGAGTCAATCCCGCCATGCCTGTCCCCGAAATCGGGCCATCCCAGATTCTCCTCAAGGTCCAGGCCTGCGGCATCTGCTTCTCCGACACCAAACTCATGCACGCCTTCGAGTCGCATCCACGCAAGTCCCCGATCCTGTCGGGCATCGATCTGGAGAAGTTGGCGGCTATTCCGACCTACAGGCCTGGTTCTGACCCGGTCGTCCCTGGGCATGAGCCTGTCGCCGTCGTCGCGGCGGTGGGGGAGTCCGTCACCAGGTTCCATGTCGGCCAGCGAGTTCTGGTGCAAACCGATTACCGGCACTTGCCCACGGCATCGGCCAATGGTGCTTTCGGCTACGATTTTGATGGCGCGCTAGAGGAATATGCCCTTGTCGATGAGGCCATGGTCATCGACCCGATCAGCGGCGAGTCCTATCTCATCGACGTCGGCGACGAACCTGCCGCCTCGGCTGTGGCTTTGGTGGAACCGTGGGCCTGTGTGGAGACTGCGTACGCCTGGAGCGAGCGCCAACATGTCAAGAAGGGCGGGTCTCTCCTGGTCGTCGTGGACGAGGGTGTGGAGCCCCTGGGTCTGGAAGACCTTGTCGTGGCGGGCGAGCCGAGTCGCTTCATCCGCGTGGGGCAGGCAGCCGGGCTGGAGAAGGCCCAAGAGCGTTCCCTGGGCGAGTTGGATGGCACGTTCGATGACATCGTGTACATCGGCGCGGACCCTGAGACGGTGGAAACACTGTCACCATTCTTGGGCAATCGCGGACTCATGGCCATTGTGACATGTGGACGCACATTCTCCCGCGAGGTCTCTTTGGACCCCGGGCGCGTCCATTACGACCTCATCCGATACGCTGGGACGACCAGCAGCAATGTTCTAGAGGCGTACTCATGGATTCCTGCGACATGCGACTTGCGCGTCGGCGACAAGGTCGGGGTCATTGGGGCGGCTGGTCCCATGGGTCTGATGCACGCTGTGCGCACGGCCACTGCCGGGGTCGAGAATGTGACTTTGGACGCCATCGACGTGGACGACGACCGTTTGTCCCGCCTGCACGCTGTCCTGGAGCCTATTGCCGCCAAGGCGGGCACACCCACGCGCATCGTGAACTCGCGTGTCACCCCTCTGGAGCCTGGCGTGTACACGTACGTTGCGCTCATGGTTCCCGCACCTGCCCTTCTCAAGCAATCCGTCGAGGTGGCGGGCCGCGACTCCATCGTCAACGCTTTCGCCGGGTTCGCCATTGGCACGATGTCCCCCCTCGACCTGAACAAGATTGTGGGCGAGCATGTGTACCTCGTGGGCACCTCCGGGTCTCGTATCGTCGACATGGTGACGGTCCTGCGGCGTTTGGAGGCCGGGACCGTTGACACTAACATCTCTTTGGATGCGGTCACGGGGATGGCAGGGGTCGTCGACGCGATTGAGTCGGTCAACAATCGGACCAGCCAGGGCAAGATCATGGTGTATCCCTATCTGCACAACCTTGGGCTGACAAGGCTCGTCGAGATGCCCGAGAAGATGCCTAAGGTCGCGGCTGCTCTCAAGGACGGCCTGTGGACAAAGGCTGCCGAAGAGGCGCTCATCGCTGAAGAAACGAAGGAGTGACGATGGCGGACGTCGTGGTCATGCCCCAGTTGGGGAACACGGTCGAATCGTGTCTGGTGACCGCCTGGCATGTCGGTGTGGGAGACTCCATCGACGCCAACACGGTGGTCGCCAGTATCGAGACAGACAAGTCGTCTATGGAGATACCGGCGGGCGTGGCGGGGACTGTGCTCGCGCTTCTGGCCGGTGAAGGCGATGAGGTGGCGGTCAAAGAGCCTTTCATCATCGTCGGCGCACCGGGCGAGGATGTGGCCGGATTGGCGGGGGTCGCACCTTCAGCAGTCGCTGCGGCTCCGGTTGGTGATGTAGCCGCGACACACGACCCGGTGGTCCCTGAAGTCCCCCATGGTGGCCAGCTTCCGGAGAGTTCCCTTGGTGAGCAGGCACCTTTAGACATTGGCAGTTCCACGATTGCTCCAGTGTATGGTGCGGGCGCGATCTCCGCCGTCAGTCCACGCGCTCGCCGCATGGCACACGAGGCTGGCATCGACGCGGCACGACTCGCGGGCAGCGGCCCTCATGGTCGCGTCACGACGACGGATGTGCAAGCGGCAATCGCGGGCAAGGGCATGTACATACCTTCTCCTGCCGCACTGGCCCAGACCACAGGGGTATCCGAGCAGGCTGCACAGCCCCCCGTACCCCCTGCTTTACCTGAACAGTCCGTACAAACCCCCGTGCCTTCCGCCCTGGTGCCCTCACTGCCTACCCAGGGGTACACCCAAGCCGCCGGAGTTCTCGCGCATCTGACAGGCACGGGTCTGGGAGGCCGACTGACAAGGGATGACATCGCCCGCCTATCCGGAATTGGGACATCTGTTCCCCTTGCTCCCCAAGGGTCTGCCGCCAATGCCGCAACCCCGACTGCCCCGAGCGCAGTACCACCAAGTGCGACACCTGCCCCGACTCTGGCTACACCCGTTCCCGCACCACTGCCACAGCTCGCAGCGCAACAACAGCCTGCACCCGCGCAGCCCGCACCGGCCATCATGTCCGTACAAGGTCCGTACAAGCAGACCCCGCTGAAAGGCATCCGCAAACTGGTCGCCGAGCGGATGCTCGCCTCCTTGGCGAACCACGCCCAACTGACCTTCAATTCCTCAGCCCCGGCCGCTGGACTCCAGGCTGCGCGTGCCCGCTTCAAAGACTCTTCCGACATGGCGGGAGTCACCATCGGAGACATGGTGGCTTATGCCGCAGCCCAGGTCGCCATCAAACATGCCGCCCTCAACGCGACCTTGTCAGACAAGGTGTTGACAACGTATGAACAGGTCCATCTCGGCTTCGCAGTGGACACTCCCCGAGGCTTGCTCGTCCCCACTGTCGTGGGTGCGTCTCAGATGAGACTGCGCGAGTTTTCCGAGAAGTCGAAGGAACTCGCCGCTCAGGCGAAGGTGGGCAATATCAACCCCGACCTGCTTTCCGGGGCGACTTTCACCGTCACCAACTTGGGGGCCTACGGCATTGAGTCGTTCACTCCCATTCTCAACTCGCCGCAGGTGGCGATATTGGGTGTGGACGCCATCACGCCGCGTCCCGTCATCAACGCGGACGGTTCTCTGGGCGTCGAGCAGAGGATTTCATTGTCGCTGACGGTGGACCATGCGGTCGTGGACGGTGCGGACGCTGCTCGTTATCTGAAAGACCTCGTGGCGTACATCGCCAACATTGACAAGGAGGTGGCCTGATGGCTGACTACGATGTCATCATCCTCGGTGGTGGCCCCGGTGGGTACATCGCTGCGGAGCGTCTCGCCCACGGCGGCAAGAAAGTCCTCCTCGTGGAGAAGAATGCTCTGGGTGGAACCTGCCTCAACGTCGGCTGCATCCCGACCAAGGCCCTCCTCAATTCCGTCAAGACCTACGATCATGCGAAGCATTCGTCACAGTTCGGAGTGACTGCCGAGAACGTCAGCTACGACTGGAGCGCCATTCAGGACTGGAAGGGGAAGACCGTGTCCACTCTTGTGGGTGGGGTCTCCCAGATGATGCGTCACCTGAAAGTCGAGGTCGTCAACGCCACTGGTCGCCTGACGTCGCCGACCACCGTTGAGGTGGATGGGCAAACGCACAATGCTACGGATATCATCATTGCCACGGGTTCGATTCCGGCGATGCCGCCCATTCCTGGTGCAGCGGACAACCCGAGTGTTCTGGACTCGACCGGCTTGCTCGGCATCGACCATGTCCCGGCGTCGCTGACCATCGTCGGCGGCGGAGTCATCGGCGTGGAGTTCGCATCGGTCTTTTCCCGGTTGGGGACCAAGGTCACCATCGTGGAGATGTTGGACGAAATCCTGCCCTTCATGGACGCCGACTTGGCCAAGAAGATGCGCACCTGCATGACAGACATCGACTTCCGGCTGGGATGCGCTGTTCAGAGTGTCGAAGGCTCGACGGTGGTCTACGCGAAGGACGGGGCCGAAGACCGGGTGGAGGCCGAAGTCATCCTCATGGCTGTGGGGCGGCGCCCCTTGGTGGACGGCTGGGGCGCAGATGCCATTGGTCTGGATCATGGCCCCAAAGGCGTGAGCGTGGATGACTGCATGCATACCAGTCTTCCCCACGTCTGGGCGGTCGGAGACGTCACTGGGCGCAGCCTCCTGGCCCATGCCGCCTATCGCATGGGCGAGATCGCTGCTGCTCTCATCTTGGATCCGACAAGCCAAGACAGAGGTCAGCGGATGCGCTGGGACACTGTTCCCTGGGCTGTCTACTCCTCTCCCGAAGCAGCCGGCGTGGGCTTGACCGAAAAGGAAGCAACACGTCGTGGGCTCGACGTCATCTCGGCGTCTGCACCGCTGGTTCTGTCCGGGCGATTCGTCGCGGAGAATGGGCTCAGTCGAGCGGGCTTAGTCAAAGTCATCGCCGAGCGTGAGTCACATGTCATTCGTGGCATCCACATGTTCGGCCCCTATGCCCCCGAAACCATCTGGGGCGCGGCGGCAGTGCTCGAAATGGAACTCAGCGTCGAAGACCTGCGCCAAGTAGTTTTCCCCCCCCCCACCGTGAGTGAGGGTATTCGTGAGGCCGTATGGGCCTTGGACATCAAGTAAAGGAATATAGTCATGACTAAGTCGCTCGTTGTGGACCCCAGTCAGGTCCGTCGCCCAGGTTTCCTCACGTTCCCCCAGATCCCCATCAACGCCTACGTTCTCGACCTGCCCTCAGAAGTCGGGCGCTATGGTGACACCGGACTGGTGAACGTTCTGCACGACATGATGGTGGTGCGCGAGTTCGAGTCGATGCTCAACTCCATCAAGACAACGGGCTCGTGGCAAGGCGTTTCGTACAATCATGCTGGACCCGCGCACCTGTCCATGGGCCAGGAAGCGTCCAGTGTGGGGCAGGCTTTGGAACTCGACCCTGAGGACTTCATCTTCGGCTCTCACCGCTCCCATGGCGAGATTCTGGCCAAGTGCTTCTCTGCGTCTCGCAAGATGGATCCGTCAAGTGTACGGACAATCATGGAGACATTCTTGGATGGCGACACCCTGCGCATGGCCGAGTCTTTGCCTTACACAGATGAATCCGACTTGGTCGCCAACTTCATTCTCTTCGGCACACTCGCGGAGATATTCGCCCGTCGCGCCGGTTTCAATCGAGGCATGGGCGGCTCCATGCACGCCTTCTTCACCCCCTTCGGCTCCATGCCGAACAACGCCATCGTCGGCGGATCGGCCCCCATCGCCCAAGGCGCGGCTCTGTTCAAGCGCATCAACAAACAGCCCGGCATCGTCGTGTCCAATATCGGGGACGCTTCCATGGGATGTGGCCCGGTGTGGGAAGCGATGATGTTCGCGGCCATGGACCAGTTCACGACATTGTGGCCCGAATCCGCCGGAGGCAACCCGCCCATCCTGTTCAACTTCTTCAACAACTTCTATGGCATGGGTGGGCAAACCCGTGGGGAGACCATGGGGTACGACATCCTCGCGCGTGTCGGTGCCGGGGTCAATCCGGAAACCATGCACGCCGAGCGAGTCGATGGGTACAACCCCTTGGCGGTCGCCAATGCCATTCGTCGCAAGAAGGAATTACTGCTTGCGGGTAAAGGTCCTGTCCTGATGGACACCATCACCTATCGTTTGTCCGGCCACTCGCCCTCGGACGCCAGTTCTTACCGGACCCGCGAAGAAGTGGAACTGTGGGAGAGGGCCGACTCCATCATCGACTTCTCAACGTTGCTTGTGGCCAACAGTATCGCCACCCAAGACCAGGTGGATTCTCTGCGCGCATCTGTGGTGGAGAAGCTGGCCAAGGTCTTGGAACTGGCCGCTGACGATGAGAAATGCCCGCGCGTGGACGCCGAGTTCATCGAGTCAGTCATCTTGTCGAACACGCACGTCGAGTCTTTCGGTGTTGGGACGCCGCAATTGAGCGAGCCCCTCGAAGACAATGCCCGTGTCAAGTCGATTGCCACCAAGGTGCGTACCAGCGTGGACGCCGAGGGCAAGCCCGTGTCGAAGGTGCGCATGTACCAATTCCGCGACGGCTTGTTCGAAGCCATGGCGCACCGCTTCTCTATCGACGAGACCATGGCGGCGTGGGGCGAGGAGAACCGCGACTGGGGCGGGGCTTTCGCCGTGTATCGCGGACTGACCGAGCTGTTGCCCTACAACCGCCTCTTCAATTCACCCATCTCCGAGGCCGCCATAGTCGGCGCTGGCGTGGGGTACGCGATGTGTGGTGGTCGCGCGGTGGTCGAGTTGATGTATTGTGACTTCCTCGGTCGAGCGGGCGACGAGATCTTCAACCAAGTCGCCAAATGGCAGGCAATGTCCGCTGGTTTGCTGAAGATGCCACTGGTCGTGAGAGTGTCCGTCGGCAATAAGTATGGCGCCCAGCATTCCCAGGATTGGGCCGGACTGGTCGCCCACATTCCTGGTCTCAAGGTGTACTACCCAGCGACTCCCACAGATGCCAAAGGCATGCTCAACCTCGCCCTGGCTGGATCTGACCCTGTCATCTTCCTTGAGTCCCAGAAGCTCTATGACAAGGGGGAAGACTTCGAGAAGGAGGGCGTGCCGCAGGGTTACTATGAGACACCCGAAGGCCAATCTGCGGTTCGTCGGGAGGGCACAGACATCACCATTGCCACTGTGGGGCCGACTCTTTACACCGCCCTCGACGCGGCCAAGGCCCTAGAAGACTACGGTGTGAGTGCCGAGGTCGTGGACCTGCGCTTCGTCGCGCCTTTGGACTACACGGTTCTTGTCGATTCAGTGAAGAAGACTGGGCGGTTGGTTCTGGTTTCCGACGCCGTGGAGCGTGGTTCCTTTATGCAAACGGTGGGGGCGACGGTCTCACAGGTGGCGTTCGACTACTTGGACGCCCCCGTGGTCGTTCTCGGTGCGCGCAATCACATCACGCCTGCACCTGAGTTGGAGAAACTCTTCTTCCCACAGCCGTCCACAATACTTGATGCTATCCACGAGCGCGTCCATCCCTTGCCTGGATATCAGCCCGCGAGTGATGAGTCCGACAAGGAGATGCTGAGAAGGGCAAAGTCCGGGGTGTAGAGGCGTGGAGCCCAAGGCAGCGCGTGATTAGTCAGTGGTTGCCTACGTCAGTGTTTCGACGCTGGCCAGCCAAGGACTGTACGCGGTGGCACAAGCCACGGCCACGGAGAAGTCGAGTGCCGATTCCAGGTCTTGGGTTGTACACCACTGAGCGAGAAAAGCGGCCACCATGGAGTCTCCTGCGCCGACCGCGTTGACGAGGGTGCCAGGTGTGACTTCGCAGGCATACGCTTCGCCGGACTCCATGAGCAGGATGGCCCCGTCCGGCCCACGTGAGACAAGCACATTGCGCGCCCCCTCATCTTGGGCCCTCTGAGCACACTTGACAATGTCGGTCTCGGTCATCAGCATCTGGGAATACAACTGACCCAACTCCGCGACGTTGGGTTTGATCAGGAAGGGATGTTTGTCGAGAGCTTGACGCAAGGCGGGTCCCTCGCAGTCAACAACAGTCTCCACCCCTTTGCTGGCCATGAACTCCGCAATCTCCGCATAGGTGTCGGCGGGCAAGGAGGGCGGAATCGCCCCGGACAGAACGAGCATGTCTGGTTTCTTCAGACGGTCGAGTTGTTCGACCAGTTTCTCGTAGGAGTGGGTATCGATGGCGGGACCAGGACCATTGATTTCCGTGCCCTGGAGAGAGGGTATCTTCACGTTGACGCGGGTTTGACCCTTGCCGAGGGTGATGAAGTCCTCCCGTACCCCTTCGGCCTGAACCATCCCGCGCAGCGCATGTCCCATGGGTCCCGCGATGAAACCCAGAGCAAGGGTGTCCATTCCAAGTCGATGGGCCATGATGGACACGTTGACGCCCTTGCCCCCGGGATACATCGTCTCCGCACTCGCCCGATTGACCGCGCCGACGTTCAACCGGGGTGCAGTCAGAACCACGTCCACGGAAGGGTTGAGCGTCACGGTGGCAATCATCGCATTGAGTCTAGTGGCGTGTGCAGCGTTTGGTAACGGGCCTGACCACGCCTTTCGCCATGCCGACGTGAGTGGTGGAGGGCGGAGTTGGATCGTTGCAGCAGGGAGAAGACAGGCTGAGTCTGGCAGAATAGGGGGGTGGCACAAGGTTCGCTCCCCCCAAGAGGATGGTATCCAGACCCCTCTGCGCCTGGGCGCGAGCGGTACTGGGATGGTGTGCGGTGGACCCAAGTCGTCAGGCGCGAAGAAGTACTCCATGACAAGGGCATCCAGAAGGAGTACGGGCCTCTTCCTGCGCCTGACAAGGACCCTGCGGACGCGCTTCCGGCTGCGGGATGGTGGCGAAGGTTCATCTCTGGCGTGGTCGACTACATCATCACGGGTGTGCTGTCTGTCCTTGTCATCGGGCTTGTCGCTTCCTCGACTGTGAATCGGCTGTCTGCTTCCTTGTCCTCATGGTGGGACATGGTGGTGACGGCCGCCCGCACAGGTTCGTACACGACCGCTGTGCCGTCTCAGGCGACGATTGCGGGTGTGCAGACGCTCTTGTTGCTCGTTGGTGCCGTGATTGTGGTGTACACGTCTGTCTTCCTGGGGACATGGGGTGCGACTATCGGGCATCGCGTCGCGGGCATCAGAGTCATCAAGGCGCCTCTGCCGATGTCCATACTGCAACGCACGGAGACGGCTGCGTTCAAGGTGGAGAAGCCAGGTTGGATGCGCGCGATCTCCAAAGGACTGTCATGGGCGTTGTTCACCACGGGCGGGTGGCTGTTCTGGATCGTGCAAGTCGTCAACGTTTTCTTGCCTCTGGCACATCGTCGTCACCAGTCGCTGACCGACATGTTCGCCAACACTCTCGTCATCCGGACAGAAGATCCGAACAAGTAGCCGCGAGGACAGCCACACCTTCGTGCTCAGGGGACGGGGAGCCAAGTGCTCCTTATCTGGCTAGTATTGATGAGGCTAATCGCTGAGCCGACACTCGCACATTCGACGGAGCATGCGGGAGTACTTTCCTAAGGAGGATGGATGTTCGACACTTTCTGGCAGCCCCCGCCGATTGACCTGCCCGGCGATCCCGGATTCGGCCTGTTCACTCCCACTCACCTGGTGATTCTGGCGGTTCTGGCTGTGGTCATCGCGGCCATCGTGGTGATGTATTGCCGCCTGGGGGAAGTGGGGCGACATCGCACTCGGCTCATCATGGGATGCACCGCCATGGCGTCGAGTTGGATCAGGGCTGGAGGGTTCCTCTGGTGGGGAGTCCTGGGGCCCGAGTCCTTGCCGCTGTGGATGTGCTCCATGGGCATTGGCGCCATGTTCCTTGATTGCCTCAAGCCGAACTCCTGGACGCGCGAATGGACCTACGCCATGACACTGTGGGGGGCAGTGTGTGCGCTCACTTTCTCAGATTGGGCCGACCGTCCCTGGTTCAACATCTTCTCCTTCCAGTCCTTCTACGTTCACGTCGCCCTCATCGCCTACGCCTTGATGTTGCTTGTCAGCCGAGAGTTGGTGCCCAACTGGAAGAACCTGTGGAAGGTGGCGGTCGTCACAGCCGTCGTGGTCCCGGTGGCGATGCTGGCCAATCACCTGTTCGGGACGAACTTCTGGTTCCTCAACTCGGGTTCGCCCGGTTCACCCCTAGACCCGATCCTGGCTGTGGCAGGTTCGTTCTACATCCCGGTCCTGATAGTGGCAGTGGCTATTGTGTGGGCTCTGCTGTATCTTCCTTGGGTGCTGTGGGCACGTCGGGCACGTCGTCGAGTCAGTCGACCAGTTCCGCAGGATGGTCGAACGCATTCTTCCAGCGACGGTTCGTGAGCCGTCTCCACGCCTGAGAGGTGGGGATGTCCCGCCCAGTCACGGCGTAGAACAGGGTCGAATCGTCGTACAGGACTTCCTTCTGGTCATCGAAGGCGCTGAGCCGACCCACCATGACGATTTCGTCGCCCACCTGCAACTCCTGATCATCGGCAGGCAAGATGATTGTTTCTTTGCCGCGAACGAGCAGAAGGGGGTATGCTCCGATCTTGTGCTTCCAGTCTTGGGTGGAACGGAAGAGAGGCCCCAAGGCGACTTCGCGGTGTTGGAGCCACCTGTAGACGCTCGGAGTGTCCTTGGCGCTGATGGTGATGCGTTGCACGACGGGGGAGAGGGTGCCCACGCGCGCGACGAGTTTGTCGGTCATGGTCTGGCAGAAAGCGTCGTCGGACTTCATGAGAAACTCGATGAACCCCCAGAAGTTGGGCGCGATGAGACCGGTGATCACGCGCTGGGTGACGAGATGCGGCGGGAAGAAGATGGAGTCGGGTGTGAAGGCGTTGAGCAGAGGCAGATGAGCGTGGGACTGCTGGCGCACAGCCAGGAATATCTCAGGATGCGTGTGGCGGATGTGCGCAGCCAAAGCCAGGTTGGTGGTGTCGGACTCAGCACCCGCGATGACGGCAGCCACGTTTGTCAGGTCGATGTCGTCCGTGGGCAACGCAGTGGACACTTCATAGTCCCCAGCAATCAGATCTTGGGAGATCTCGTCACCAAATTGCCCATCGGCGACGACGAGCCACGTTTTCGAAGGCAGGTGCGTGCGCAGCGGCGCTAAGTCAGTGCCGTCGACGGCGAGGAGCCATGTCACCAAGCGGTAAGCGTGTGGGTGCTGTATGGCGAGGGTGAGGAACTCTCCGTAGTCGTCATAGGGGTTGACGATGGCCATCGGAGAGAAGTCAGTCATCGACTCAGTGATGCCGCGAGTGAAAGCGCGCGCGATGACGGGGACGTCGGGGCGCAGCAGAGAGCATGTCATGACGATTTGAAGGTTGACCTCCTCGTCGCCTGTGAGAGCCAAGACTGCGGAACAGTCGGGTTGGTCGAGGCCTGCCAGTCCCAGGGTCGCCGGATTGCGCGCGTCGCCCAAGACTCCCGGCACTTCCTGGCGCAGCATATCCGTGGTCAGGCGTTCGATGGGCACCGCGTTGGATTCGAGCACGACGATGCGGCGTCCGAGCAGGTCGAGGGCTTTGGCGACGGAACGGCCGATATACCCGTAACCCACAATGATGGTGAACGGCTCGTTCAGATGGGAGATAGAGCGTCGCACTGCTTGGGCGTTTCGGGCGGCGATGAAGGCGGAGTCTTGGAGCAGAGCCATGAGGCGGGCGATGGTGTACGCCCACGCGATGACCGACATGTAGATGCTGAACGTCACCCACCAGCGCTGTTCGGTGGAGAACTCATGGGGGATTTCGCCGAACCCAATGGTGGTGGCCGTGAAAGAGATGACGTAGAAAGAGTCGAAGGCGTTGAGTTGGCCGTTGGAGCCATCGGGCTGGGGAATGCCCGGCATGAGGCACAACCCAAGGACGGCCACTGTCATGACGGTGATGATGACAAGCAAGGGGCGACGCATCTTGCGCACCACTATGAATCCCGCAGTCACATTGGGGATCTCAGAGGGGATGGCGACCCTGGTCTGTTGCAGTTCAGAGGACCGCCGAGTCTGGCGGCGCCGCCTAGAGCGCGTATGGGCCATGGGTCAGCGGCGACGGAAGGAGGAGGTCTCGATGACCAGAAGAACCACGGAGACCACATTGGCCAGCAAGGCACCGCCCGAGAAGGACACCACAGTGGACATGACGCCAGCAGAGATGGGGTTCATGGTGGCCTGCCCGACGGTGAACACAACAGCGGCGACGATGAGTTGGATGTCTGCCACCAAAGATGTGGCCAAATGGATGGCGCCAATTTGGGTGCGATCACCCAGTTTGAGGACGGTGGCCACCAGTCCGATGACGATGGCGGAATACAACTCGATTCCTGAGTGCAGGTTGGGGTCGGCGATGTCGCCGATGAAGAAACCGAAGTTCAACGTCGCCGCGAAGACGACGAAAAACCCGAAGAGAACCTTCTCCATATTCATACTGCCAAGTTAGCACAGGGGCCTTGCGCTCGCACAGGAGGCAAGAGAGCAATGACGCCTACTCCGCGCCTGTCCGACGCAGAACCGACGATAGTTTCTCGGCGGCGGCGACCACAGCCGGGGCGTGCAAACGTCCGGGAGTGCGGGTGAGGCGCTCAATCGGACCAGACACAGACACGGCGGCGATGATCTTCCCGCCGGGGGAGCGTACCGGTGCGGACACAGAGGCCACGCCAAGCTCTCGCTCTGCGACGGACTGTGCCCATCCTCGATGGCGCACTTGGGCCAGGGTCTCAGCAGTGAATTGTGCCTGGATGAGGCCACGATGAATACGCTCGGGCTCGTCCCACGCCAGCAGGATTTGGGCCGCTGACCCGGCTTTCATGGTGAATTGTGCGCCCACAGGGACGGTGTCGCGCAGGCCGGACGGTCTCTCGACCGCTGCCACGCAGATACGGACCTCGCCTTGGCGGCGGAATAGTTGGGAGGATTCTCCCGTTATGTCCCTCAGACGAGTCAGTATCGGTCCTGCTGTTGCCAGGAGTCGGTCTTCTCCGGCAGACTGGGCGAGCTCTGTCAGCCTGGGTCCAAGGACGAATCGACCGTTGAGGTCGCGTCCGACGAGACGGTGGTATTCGAGGGCGACTGCGAGGCGGTGCGCCGTGGGTCGAGCCAAACCAGTGGCGGTAACCAAACCAGCCAGGGTCATGGGTCCCGATTCTAGGGCGGTCAAGACGGATGCTGCCTTGTCAAGTACGCCAACGCCAGAAGTGATGTCCATATGCTGATACTAGCGTCTTGGTATGTGAGATGTCTAGTGGCATAGTTGTAGGAGGAAGTGCTGACTGATGCTGTGCACGATGAATCAGTGGTTCCCCAAAGGAAAGGATCTGTATGGGACGCACGTTGAGTGAGAAGGTGTGGGACGACCACGTTGTGGTGGAAGGACGCGATGGCGAGCCAGACTTGCTGTACATCGACCTCCAGCTTTGCCACGAGGTGACCAGCCCTCAAGCCTTCGACGGACTGCGACTGGCCGGACGCAAAGTCCGCCGCCCGGATCTGACCTTGGCCACGGAGGACCACAACACTCCCACGCTGAACATCCTGTCTCCCATTGAGGACCCTGTTTCGCGTCTTCAGGTGGACACTCTGCGCAAGAACGCAGCAGAGTTCGGCATCCGCATCCATTCTCTTGGTGACAAGGACCAAGGCGTGGTCCACGTCGTCGGGCCGCAGTTGGGAATCACCCAGCCAGGCATGACCATCGTCTGCGGGGACTCTCACACGTCTACCCACGGTGCTTTCGGCGCGCTGGCGTTCGGCATCGGGACGTCCGAGGTCGAGCACGTCCTGGCGACTCAGACCCTGCCTCAGGGCAAGCCGAAGAAGATGGCTGTCACGGTAACAGGGGCCCTGCCCGAAGGAGTCACTGCGAAGGACCTGATTCTGACTCACATTTCGCGGATTGGCACAGGCGGAGGTGCGGGGTACATCGCGGAATATCGCGGCGACACCATCGAGAACCTGTCCATCGAAGGCCGCATGACTATCTGCAATATGAGCATCGAATGGGGTGCTCGTGCGGGGATGGTGGCTCCCGATGCCAAGACTTTCGAGTATCTCAAGGGCCGTCCCCATGCGCCTGTCGGCGAGGAATGGGACAAAGCTGTGGCCTACTGGTCCACGCTGAAGTCTGACCCGGATGCCGTCTTCGACAAGGAAGTAGTCATCGACGCGACCACGCTGACGCCTTTCGTGACCTGGGGGACCAACCCCGGCCAAGGTGTCGGTCTGGGAGGGACCGTCCCGTCTCCGAGTGACTTCACCGACCCTGTCGAGAGGGCAGCCGCCGAGAGGGCCTTGACTTACATGGATTTGGAACCGGGAACCAAGATGCGCGACATTAAGGTCAACACCGTCTTCCTCGGTTCCTGCACCAATGGTCGCCTGGAAGACTTGAGGCTCGCGGCCGAGGTGCTCCAGGGCAAGAGGATAGCCGATGGCGTGCGTATGTTGGTCGTCCCTGGCTCTGCGCGTGTGCGTCTTCAGGCGATGGCCGAGGGGCTGGACAAAGTGTTCACCGAGTTCGGGGCTGAGTGGCGCGAGGCTGGCTGTTCGATGTGCCTGGGGATGAATCCGGACACGCTATCGCCGGGCGAGCGTTCTGCCTCCACGTCCAACCGCAACTTCGAGGGTCGTCAGGGCAAGGGTGGGCGCACCCATCTCGTGTCGCCTGCTGTGGCCGCTGCCACTGCCGTGACCGGCACACTATCCGATCCGTCGGACTTGTGACCTGTCCCGGCGTCCATCTCTGTCTCACCCACTGCTAAGGAGAACCATGGAAAAGTTCACCACCCACACCGGCATCGGCACACCGCTTCGCCGCTCCAATGTGGACACCGACCAGATCATTCCCGCTGTTTACCTCAAGAGGGTCACCCGCACCGGGTTTGAGGACGGACTCTTCTCCGCGTGGAGGAACGACCCGTCTTTCGTCTTGAACACGCCACCCTACGACAAGGGGACCATCCTGGTCGCTGGCTCGGACTTCGGCACAGGGTCCAGCCGCGAACATGCCGTGTGGGCTCTCATGGATTACGGATTCCGTGTGGTCATCTCTTCGCGCTTCGGCGACATTTTCAAGGGTAATTCCGGCAAAGCCGGGCTTGTGACGGCCATCGTCCCAGAAGAGACTGTGGAAGCATTGTGGGTTGCGCTGGAAGAACAGCCCGGTCTGGAATTGACTGTCGATCTGGAAGGCCGCACCATCACGGCGGGGGACAAGGTGTACGACTTCGCCATTGACGACTACACCCGGTATCGTCTGCTCAATGGGTTGGATGACATCTCTCTGACTCTTCGCCATGCCGATGAGATTTCCGCTTTTGAAGCGGCGCGCCCCTCCTTCAAGCCGGCCGCTCTGCCCGCCCATACAGCGGGGTAGTACCTCACTGTCTCTGCGCCGACGCGACGAGTTCTTCTGGGCTCGCACAAGCGTGGGAGCGATGACCGGCGCACACCGCCCACTAGGCTGTGGTCATGAACGAGACCTTGGCTGATGCGGGCGAATTCGCACTGATTGAGCGCGTCACAGCAGATGTGGTGCGTGGTCCTCAAGTCTTGGTCGGGCCTGGAGATGACGCGGCGGTTCTCAGCGTGGATGGGGCTCTGGTTGCTTCGACGGACGTCTTCGTGGAGCATGTACATTTTCGCACGGACTGGTCTTCGGCCGAAGACGTGGGGCACAAGGCCATCGCCGCAGCGGTCGCGGATATCGAAGCCATGGGGGCCATCCCCACTGGTGTCCTCATCGCTTTTTCCGCGCCGAAAACCACACAGGCGTCGTGGGTGGAGCAATGTGTGGCCGGTGCGCTGGCCGAGTGTGCGGACGCCCACGTCAGTCTGGTGGGCGGTGACCTGTCGGGAGGGCAATGCGTGTCCCTGGCAGTGACCGCCCTCGGGCAAACAGGAGGCAATACCCCCATCCTGCGCAGTGGCGCCCGTGCGGGCGACGCCGTGGCGTACAAGGGCCGTCTCGGCTGGGCGGCGGCAGGTCTGGCTGTCTTGAGCAGGGGCTTCAGGTCTCCACGCATGGCTGTACAGGCGTACCAGCGTCCCCAAGTGCCCTACGGCGCCGGTCTGGAGGCATTCAAGAACGGCGCGACGGCCCTCATCGACACTTCCGATGGCCTTATGGCTGACCTGGGACACATCGCCCAAGCGTCTGGCGTGGTCATCGACATCGACTTCGGGTGCCTCGACATTCCCGATGTCATTGCGGCCGTCGCCCAGGCTTCGGGGCATGATGTCAGAGATTTCATCTTGGGTGGGGGAGAAGACCATGCCCTCGTCGGCACCTTCGGGTGGGGTGAGGTCCCCTCAACCTGGACAGTCATCGGCCAAGTGGTGCCCGCCGACAACCAAGACCCCGCCGTGCTACTCGACGGGCAGACGTGGTTGGGCGAGCGGGGATGGTCGCACTTCTAGGAAAGCGTTGACTGAAGATGCGGATGCGATCAATAGTCAACACTCCCCGTAGGTATGCACACACTCCTTGCTTCGTGAGCACTCGCGGCGTGGGAAAGACCCGTCGATAACCCCTGTGGCGTATCCTCACGCATATGGCGAGCCCCACAACCACTCGACGCGCTTCTGCGTCCACTTCTCGAAGCAGAAAGAATGCGTCGTCCGCAAAGACGAAGAAACCCTCGACCTCGTCTAGGGGAGTCTTGCCTGCCATCGGTCACGGGATTTCTGTGGCATGGAACGGCCTTGCACGCGGACTCGGGACTGTCGTGCGCGGGATCGGGTCGGGAGCGCGTGACATATCACCGGCCGTGAAGCGTGACGGTGCAGGTCTGGGCATGCTCGCCCTGGCTGTCATCCTCGGCGCAGTCTTCTGGTTCAGGCTTCCCGGCCGTGTTGGTGGGGCTATTCGTGTGGGCATCACCACCGTGTTCGGTGTGCTCGCGTACGCGATTCCGCTTGTGGCGGTCGTGTTGTGCGTCATCATTCTGCGCAACAAACGCCCTGGAGGTGTGGCCCGCAATGTCTTGGGGTGGATCGCCACCCTCATCGGCGTGTTCGGTTTGGTCCACATCGGGTGCGGGCTGCCTCGTCCGGCCAATATGGAAGCGGTCAGAGCGTCCGGGGGCATCATTGGGTACGTCATCTCGTCGATTCTGGCCGACCCCCTGAGCGTGTGGGTCGCTGTGCCCTTGCTCGCCCTCATCACCATTTTCGGAATCCTTGTGCTTGTGGGGCGGTCTTTGTCTGAGATCGTGGGAGCCACCACACACTTTGTACAAGGGCTGCTCTATCGACATGGCCTTGCGGAGGAACCGGAAGAGTCTGATGAACTCGCCGAGGTCGAGCCGCCCTCGCCAGATGAGCCAGTTGCGACTGAAGACGAGCCGTCGGTGCATCCTGTTCCCGTCAAGAGACAGAAGAAACAACCCGCGCCTGTTGTCGCTGACCCAATCGAACACACCGGGCCCCTGCGCACAGACCAGGTCCTAGATGGCGACATCGTGTACCACCTTCCTTCGCCAACTCTCCTTCACGCGGGCAGCGTACCGAAGGCCCGCAGTCAGGCTTCAGACGCCACGGTCGGCGCAGTCCAGCAGGTCTTGGACGAGTTCGAGATCGACGCGCGGGTCACGGGGTACACGCGCGGGCCGACTGTGACCCGATACGAAGTCGAATTGGGCACAGGCGTCAAGGTCGAGAAGGTGACCGGAATCTCGCGCAATATCTCGTACGCTGTGGCGAGCAATGAGGTCACCATCCTCTCGCCCATTCCCGGCAAGTCCGCCATCGGCGTCGAGATTCCCAACTCTGACAAGGAAATAGTCTCCCTCGGGGATGTCCTACGCTCTCCTGTCGCCCGTGCCGACCACCACCCCTTGACGGTGGGTTTGGGCAAGGACGTGGAAGGCAGGTTCGTCATCACCGACCTGACCAAGATGCCGCACCTTCTCGTGGCAGGCGCCACCGGTTCTGGCAAGTCCAGCTTCATCAATTCGATGATCATGTCCATCCTCATGCGGGCCACTCCCGACGAGGTACGTATGATGCTGGTCGACCCCAAGCGCGTCGAGTTGAATCACTACGAAGGTATTCCACACCTTGTCACGCCCATCATCACGTCGGCGAAGAAGGCCGCCGACGCCCTCCAGTGGGTCGTCAAAGAGATGGACATGCGCTACGACGACCTTGCCGCGTTCGGCTTCCGGCACCTGGATGACTTCAACAAAGCCGTGCGTTCCGGGGCTCTGAAACCGCTGCCGGGCTCGCAGCGGGTCCTGACCCCCTATCCGTATTTGCTCATCATCGTGGACGAATTGTCCGATCTGATGATGGTCGCCCCCCGAGACGTGGAAGACTCCATCGTCCGCATCACCCAGTTGGCTCGTGCGGCGGGCATCCACTTGGTCCTCGCCACCCAACGCCCCTCGACCGATGTCGTGACCGGGCTCATCAAGGCCAATGTGCCTTCCCGCCTGGCTTTCGCCACTTCGTCCATGACGGATTCTCGGGTCATCCTGGACCATCCCGGTGCGGAGAAACTGGTCGGTCAGGGAGACGCCTTGTTCCTGCCGTCGGGTGCGGGCAAAGCCCTGCGTGTACAAGGTGCGTGGGTCGGAGCCGACGAAATCAAGTCGGTCGTCGCCGCAGTATCCGAGCAAGTCAGCCCGCAATACCGAGACGACATCGCCGAAGCGACAACAGGAGCAAAGGCCGCCCCAGAAGACATCGGGAACGACTTGGAGCAGGTCCTGGAAGCCGCACGACTGGTCATCAACCTTCAACTCGGTTCCACCTCCATGCTGCAACGCAAGTTGCGCGTCGGATTCGCGCGGGCGGGGAGGCTCATGGACATCTTGGAATCCAGGGGAGTGGTCGGCCCGTCCGAAGGATCCAAGCCCAGGGAGGTCCTCGTCGCCCCTGACGACCTGGATGAGGTGCTGGCCTCGCTTCAAGAGTGACGTTCACTCGGTCGGCCCAGTGGTCTCAGGAACGGGCTGGTAACGTGGGGGAGTGGCTTTGACTCCTTTGCATATCGTGCCGCTGGGGTGTGCCCGCAATGACGTGGACTCCGAGGAACTCGCCGCGCGCTTCGCTGATTCCGGGTTCACCCTCGTCTCGCAACCCGAGGATGCCGAAGTTGTCGTGGTCAACACCTGCGGTTTCATCGACGCAGCCAAACAGGAGTCCATTGATGAGATCATGGCGGCTTCTGAGCTCAAGGAACAGGGCAAGGTCAAGACGGTCATCGCCACAGGTTGCCTGGCCGAGAGGTACGGCTCACAGTTGGCAGACTCTCTGCCAGAGGCCGACGCCGTGGTTGGGTTCGAGGGGTATTCCGATATCGCCAACACGGTACGCGCTCTCCTGGCGGGCGGACATGTCGATGCCCACGTGCCTCAGGACAGGAGACTCATTCCCCTGACCCCCATCGAGTCCCACACTCGGACTTCCCCTCACGTTCTCACCCCACACATCACCGAACAGACATTGCGTGTGTCTCCAGTCGGCACAGACCACATCCCACTCCCGACTCCGCCGTGGCTGCCCACGCGCACGCGCCTGTCTGACTCGCCGACCGCCCCTCTGAAGATCGCCACCGGTTGCGATAGGCGTTGTGCGTTCTGCGCCATCCCAGCCTTCCGAGGAGGACTCGTGTCCCGGCCACCTGAGGAGATCATCGTCGAAGCGAAATGGTTGGCTGACCAGGGAGTACGCGAGCTCTTCCTCGTCTCCGAGAACACCACGTCCTACGGCAAAGATAGGGGCGACCTCGATGCCCTACCGCGACTTCTTGCCTGCCTGAGCGAGGTGGACGTCGACTGGGTGCGCCTGTCTTACCTCCAACCTGCTGAGGTCAAGCCCTCGCTCATCGACGCCATCGCTTCCACACCCAAGGTTGTGCCGTACTTCGACTTGCCCTTCCAACACGCCTCCAAGACAGTCTTGAAGCGGATGCGACGTTTCGGTGATTACGATTCTTTCCTCACCCTGCTCGACCGCATTCGTATGGCTATTCCGAACGTGGGTGTGCGTACCAATGTCATCGTGGGATTCCCAGGCGAGAAGGAATCCGACGTGGCGACCCTCTTGGACTTCTTGGGTGAGGCCCGTCTCGACGCTGTGGGGGTCTTCGCCTATTCCGACGAGGAAGGAACAGAAGGCGCGACCCTTGACGGCCATCTGGATGAGGAAGAGATTGCCGCTCGAACCTCCGAGGTGTCCCAATGGGCTGACACCGTGACGGCACTGCAAGCCGAGAGTCGAATCGGTCAGGACGTGGAGATTCTTATTGACGGGGTGGACGAAGATGACACCCTAGGTAGACAGGGCGCCTCAATTTCCCTGGTCGGGCACGCGGCGCAGCAGGGCCCCGAAGACGGCCGTACCTTCCTGCGCGGCACACCCGACCAGCGCGGACACATCGTCAAGGCACCCATTGTCTCCACAGAAGGTGTGGACTGGTTTCTCTGAGGAAGTGTTCACAGAATGGACATGTTCCGAAAAACTTCGACCATTTATCTCAAAACCCTTGTTGAACGCTAGTTCATCTGTTAGCCTGACGACACGGGGTTTTGCCGAAGAAGCCGAACCTTGCCTGCTCAATACGTACAACAATGTGCGTCCGGTGGCAGGACGTTATCCAATTCCGTGACGGGCAGTCAGCTTCGTCACGGCACCTATAAGGAGCACATATGAGTCCAGACAGTGCAACCCCATGGTCTGCGTGGTTAGACCTGAGCAAGAACGCATGGGACACCTGGTCCCAGACCGTTGCGCAGACGGCGGAGGCCTTTACACCCACGGGAAAGTCTGCTGACACCCCACTTACGTCACTCTACGGCCAGACCAACCCCTTCCTCGCGTGGAACCCATTCGTGGCTTCCAACCCTGGAGCGCCTAACCCTGCGGCCTACGCGCAAGGACTGTACAAGCAATGGGAAGACGGCATGCGCAACTTCGTCTCTCTGATTCCCAATTCCTCTCTCAAGGACTCCTATGAGCGTTTCTTTGGGTCGTACCAGTTCTTCAACAATCTCCAGAAGTTCTGGGAAGACAACCTTCAGAAGGTGCCGACCAGCCCCAAAGATTGGCAGGAATACTTCAAGCCTCTCACCGAGCAGTATCAGAACGTCGTCCAACCGCTGCTGCAGCCTTGGTCTCCCGCTTTCCTCACTGATTCCGTGAAGTCGGTCTTCGATGGCACCCTGGAAGGCGTCACCAACATTCAGCACCTCATCTCTGACTTGTGGAAGCCCGTCGTGGACGCATCTCCCGAGTTGCAGGGCCTCTTGGTCAAGGCTGCGCAGGGGGACCGCGAAGCATACCTCGAGTATCTGAACAAGGCTGGCGGCGCATACCGCGAAGTCACCTCGAAGATGCTGAACATGCCAGCCATGGGCGGTAACCGCAAGGTCCTTGAGAAGACACAGAAGCTCGTCGATCAGTACATCGAGTACGTCACGCGCGCGTCGGAGTATTCCTCCTTGCAGCAGAACCAATTGAGCTCCACCATGGAGAAACTGGTGGCTCATTTGACCGAGTTGGCGACCAAGGGCGAGGCGCCCAAGACGTTCAAGGAGTTCTACCAGTTGTGGTCTGACTTCAACGAGAAGGCGTTCCTTGAGTTGTTCGCGTCCGATATCTTCGAGAAGACCATGAACGACACTGTCGCTGCTGGGTCTCGCTTCAAGATTTTGTACGACGACTTCCTGCAAGATGTCTTTGAGCCACTGCCCTTCCCGAACCGTCGTGAGATGGATTCAGTGGAAGAAGAGGTGTACAAGCTTCGCAACAAGCTGAAGGTATTGGAGAAGGAAATCAAGGCTCTGAAGACCGACCAACCAGCCAAACCGGCGGCTGCGCCGAAGACCACGAAGAAGGCCTGATATGACAGAAACATTTGATCCGCAATCTGGGTTGCGCGAAGTCTTTGGTATGACGAACAAGTTGACCGCTGGCCTCAACACGATGCTGAGCATCGATGAGATGGACATCGGCCCGACGCCGAAGGAGCTCGTTTACGAAGAAGACCTCGTCAAGCTGTATCGATACACTCCGGTGGTCGCCAAGCCCCACAAGGTCCCGGTGCTCATCACTTACGCTCTCGTCAACAAGCAATACATGATGGACCTCGACGCCAAGAAGTCGATGATCCGCCGAATGCTCGACGGTGGCCTCGATGTGTACATCATCGACTGGGGCTATCCGAAGTATGTGGACAAGTTCCTCACCTTGGAAGACTATGTCGATGGGTATCTCGACAACTGTGTGGACTTCGTGCGTGAAGCTGCGAAAGTGGACAAGATCAACATGCTTGGCGTGTGCCAAGGTGGGACGATGGCTGCTTGCTACACGGCGATGCATCAAGACAAGGTCAATACGTTCATCTCCTTCGTCATGCCGTTCGACTTCTCGACCGATGACGGGCTGCTGTTCAAGTGGAGCCGCCACATGGCTGTCGATCTCATCGTGGAAGCCAACCACAACAGGCTCAGCGGCGATTCGATGAATGACTCGTTCAACATGCTCAAGCCTTTGGAGTTGACTCTTGACAAGTACATCAACTTCATTGACAAGCTGGATGACCGCGACGCAGTCGTCGACTTCCTGCGCATGGAGTACTGGATCTACGACTCACCTGACCAGGCGGGCCCGATGCTGAGCAGGTTCATCAAGGACTTCTACCAAGACAACAAGTTCAAGGAGGGGACCCTGGAGATCGGCGGCAAAGTCTGTGATCCCAAGGCCATCACCTGTCCTGTCATGGTCATGCTAGGCCTCAAGGATCACCTTGTTCCTCCGGCTTCGACTCGTCCTTTCATGGACGCGATTTCCAGCAAGGACAAGACCATACGCGAGTTCCCTGTGGGGCACATCGGAGTGTTCGTCAGCTCCCGAGTTCTGGGAGACGTCGGACCGTCCATCGCCACATGGATCCAGGATCACTAACAACAACGCGGGCGGCACGGGCCGATGATGAGAATAGTCATTGGTCCGTGCCCGTCTGTCACGGCAACACAGCGGGGAAGTGCTGACTAGTCAGCGGTTCGCCACGTGACGCAGTCCCGCCAACTCATTGTGGGAGGCGGGCAGTCATGGCGTGCGCGTGTACAGACGGGCGTCCACAAAAACAAAAGGAGCAGGTGTGGAGTTCACCTTCCAAGACTACAGAATTCACTACGTCGATGAGGGACAGGGCGATCCAGTCCTCCTGCTCAATGGGGTGTACATGACCACACGGTCCTGGGATGGCGTCGTTGACGCTTTCACCCAGCAGTATCGACTCATCCGCATGGACTTCATCGATCAGGGCCTGTCGCAATGGGTTGACAAGGCCTACGACATCGATTTGCAGGCTGAGATTGTGCTCGCCCTCTTGGATCATCTGGGTATTGAGAAAGTAAGCCTGGTGGCGACGAGCTACGGTTCGGTTGTGGCCCAGCAAGTCGCGTCTTCACGTCCCGAGCTGGTGTCAAAGATGGTCATTTCCAATGCGGCAGCCCATTTCCCGATTTCTTTCCATCAATCCATTTTGTCGCTGTCCACAGTATTCGACTCGATGGCATGGTTGCAGCCCCGGATGTTTGGCGCGCTGACTCGTATCACGCGCAGCATTGATGGGGTGGATGTACGCCCCGAATTGTCGAAGATCACCTGTCCAACGCTGGTCGTCTCTTCTGAGTTCGACAATTTGACTCCGAAATACCTTCAGCTCGAAATACTTTCGTTGATTCCCGACTCGCAATACGCTGTCATCATGGGTGCTGGCCACGTTGTGGTGTACGAAAAGCCCCATGAGTTCACTCGTGTCGCCTTGGGATTCCTCGCGCACTGAGTACCAGGGTCGGTGGCTTGTATGGCACCGGCTCGAAGTTCATCTATCTTCGTTCCCAATTCCCTTGTCAGTCGGGTGAATCGCCTTCTGGCAAGGGCGCGTCGCAGGCGCCTCTGTGTCGAGTGGTGTTCGCCTGGTACTTCGTAATAACATGGCGTATTGGAAAGGAGCGATTTTCAATGAAGAGAATGCTTGCGCTTATCACAGCTTCTATTCTGCTTGTTTCCCTCTCCGCCTGTGGCGGTGGAAACGAACCACCCAATTCCGCGGTGAGCACGCCCGCACAATCCAGCGGACCCACAACAGCCGAATCCCAAACGCCCACAGATGAGCCCTGGTTCGCGGAAATCAAGAACGCCACGGTTGGTGACCGGGTATTCATGGGAACGCGCGAAGGCGAGCCGATCAAGTGGCAGGTGCTCGACAAGAGTGACGATTACGCCGTCTTGATTTCACAGTTCGTTCTTGAGCGCCGCGTGTGGGCCAACGCGGCGGACTCGACCTGGATGACATGCGAACTGAGGGCCTACTTGAACACGCAGTTTCTCGGCGCTTTCTCGCAAGAAGAGATTGCCAAGATCGACCGTGTCAATGAAAGCCTCGTGTACTTGTTGAGTGTTGAGGAAGCCAAGCAATACTTCGCGGACGACACCGCCCGCACTGCCTACATATACGGCGAGGATGCAGCCGGTTGGTGGCTTGTCACGCAAGGCATGGACAGCACACATGTCGCCTATGTGCAGATGACCGGCGCAATCAACACAGACGGTGCGGACTTCACCTTGGAGAGCGGGGTCCGCCCTGTGATTCGCGTCAACCTGACCTAAGAAACGCTGATTGACCCGTATCGTCATTCTGCGCGAAATCACGGAATCCGTCTGACAATCGGGACACAGCGGACGGAGTAGCCACTAAGCATTGTGTCCCCAAGAAAAGGAGCGACTTTCAATGAAGAAAACCCTTGCGTTAATTGCAGCGTCTGCGCTGCTTGCTTCCCTCGCTGGTTGTGGTGGCGGAAATGAGCCACCCAATTCCGGGGCAAGCACGCCCGCGCCAGTCGAGGCAACCACTGATACTGGGACGCCTCAGACGAGCGCGCCCCCAAGTGTCACCCCCACGCCGGAGCAAGCAGCGGACACCTACCTGTCCCGTTTTGGCTTATCCACCGAGGGTCTGCGGCCAGCGGGGACCTACAAGACTAAGTCCTCCAACACCGCGGCGTCCTGCGACATCGACTACTGGCTTGAGCCTGGTTCCTTCGCAGATGTGGAAGCGATCCTGACGCGCATCATCACGGGATTCCAGGACATATCGGACGGGCACAGACTCGCCGAGACGCGCGATACCAGCGTGGATGTGACGCCAGAAGCGCTTGTGGAGGGCCTCAACCAGAGTTTCGCGGACTTGCCACTGGTCTCAATGAGCTTTGATTTCTTCAGCGGCGGTGCACCCATCGAAGTCTATGTTGATATGGCTGGCTCACAGAAGGACGCGGAGAAGTACGGCGACGCCAATGTTGCCGTGATCCTCATCCGAGTGAAGGAACCAAGACAGTAGATGCCGAGTTCACACTCGGTGACCGCGTCCAAGGTCCGATCAATGGCGTCGGAGGATGGAGTGGTTGTGCGATGGGGCATCAGGTGAGTCCGCTGCGTACACGACACTGGTCTGGACTGATACCAGGCGAGGCAGTGCGGCTACATTGAATATCCGCATTCACGATGTTATTATCGTGTTTATGGATAGTGCTCCAGAACTCTCGCCTCTCTTCCGCTCCGATTCTCAGGGCGAAATTCTCGCGCTGCTGCTGCTCAATCCAGGCCGCGCGTACACAATCGCCGAGTTGGCTCGCACGACCGGCACTTCGTATGCGAGCACCCATCGGGAAGTGAACCGTCTGCTGCGGACCGAAGTGCTGAGCGAGGATCGAGTGGGCACACATCATCAGATTCGCGCCAACATGAGCAGTCCCATTGCCGAGCCTTTACAAGACATTGTCCTTTTGACCTATGGTCCAGCAGTCGTCATTCCCCGCTTACTTGAGAGCATCAGTGGTATCGAGGAGGCGTACATCTACGGCTCATGGGCGGCCCGCCGAAGCGGCGAACCAGGCAGCCCACCAAGAGACATTGATGTTCTAGTCGTTGGGAATCCCTCCCGGGCAGAGATTTTGGATGCCGCTGAGGAGGCTGGGCGCAGGATCGGTCGGGACGTCAACATTCGCGTCACCTCTGCTCGAACCTGGCACACTAGTGATGATCCGTTCGTCAAGACCGTACGATCCAGGCCCTTGACGCGACTTAACTTGGGAGAGCGATGAATGACACACCTGTGAGCCTGCCGCGTTGGGAGCAGGGCAGAGCCAGCATCGAAGCCATGATTGCCGATGCGCGATTGACACAAGTCCAAGCGAGCTCTGACTTGGCCCTGCAGTACATTGCGACTGCTCGAACACGGTTGGAAGGGGTTGCTCTCATCCGCCAGCACGACCCCGCAGGAGCGTTCGTCCTCACCTACGATGCTGCTCGGCTGGCCCTCGCCGCTGTTCTCATCAACCAGGGTCTTCGGCCACGTGGAGAGGGAGCTCACGCAATACTGCTTGAAACAGTCTTAGCCCAAACCGAACCGCCACGTCAGCGAGAGTTTCGTGAGTTCACATGGATGCGGAAACTTCGCAACGACACCCAATACCCTGATGCTGACCGACTTACAGCGACCGAAGATGATCTGGCTCAAGCAATTCCAGCGGCGTCGACCATCGTCGAGCGAGCCGCCATCCTCATCGGGCACATGCCCGCGTTCTAGGCCAATGTGGTAGGGCTCTGGAAATCTCAAGTGTGCCCTTTGGTGCGCTCGGCGAACATTGGCCTATTCCGTTCCCCTATCGGCACTGGGTGCCAGTGTCGGATCACAGATCGCCCGAAATCGGCGTGGAAATGGGCGAACTTTGGACCAACTCCGACTGGCAACCCCTAGGTCTGTCGGCTGTGGCCAAAGTTGGACAGATGCCGCGCGGATTCCTCACACGCTGAGAAGGAGGGGGTCATCGGTCGCCGATGCCACTACAGTAGAGCCATGGCCGAAGAGAAAATCGTTCCCGTTGTGAACGTGCCCAATGCGTTGACTGTGTTGAGGCTTGTCATGGTGCCTCTTTTCGGATGGATGCTGCTATCGCACCCACACGATGATGTGTGGCGGTGGGCGACCACGGCGGTGTTCATTCTGGCACTGCTGACGGACCTGGCGGATGGCAAGATCGCCCGGAAGTACAACCTCATCACGAACTTCGGGAAGTTGTGGGACCCCATCGCGGACAAAGCCATCACAGGCATGGCCATGATCGGGCTGTCCATTCTGGGCGAGCTGTGGTGGTGGGTGACCATCATCATTTTGATACGCGAGTGGGGCATCACCATCATGCGCTTCATGATCGTGAAGTATGGTGTGCAGGCCGCTGACAAGCTCGGCAAGATGAAGACCCTGTTCCAAACCATCGCTCTGGTGGGACTCGTGGCGCCTTTCATCTATCACATGGCCGAAGTGGCGGTCGGTTCGCCGTGGTACTACATCTGGCTCGTCCTGCACTGGATAGGCATGATTGCCATGGGCGTCGCCTTCATCTTGACCGTCGTTTCCGGCGTGAATTACGTCATCGGCGCGTACAACTTGCGCAAGACCTGGCTCGCCAACCAGGCGGCGGCGTCTCCGGACGAGGCCCCAACGGCAGAGACGTTGCCCGTTGTGGACGCGGCTCAAACCGGCGAGTCGACATCTGAGTCATCTGGACAATGACATCCGTGGCAGCGTGTGAGGCCATCGAGGCATTCGTCTCGCGCGGATTGACACTGGCGACCTGTGAATCCCTGACCGGAGGGTTGGTGTGCGCGACTCTGACCAGTGTCGCGGGGTCTTCGGCGGTTGTACGTGGTGGGCTTGTGACGTACGCGACCGACCTCAAGACCACGCTCGCAGGAGTGGATGCGGGACTCATTGAGATTTTCGGTGTTGTGTCGGCGCAGGTGGCCAGGGCGATGGCTTCTGGGGTGCGCGCGGTGTGTGGGGCCGACGTGGGACTGGGAGTGACGGGTGTGGCTGGGCCTGGTCCGCAGTGGGGTGTACCTGCGGGCACTGTGTGGTTGGGCCTGGCCGATTCTTCTCATTCCTGGGCGCGCTTGCTCACGCTGAATGGAGACAGACAGTATGTGCGACAAGGCGTTGTGGTCGCGGCGCTGGCCGCTCTCACAGATGTCGCACGCGCCGGACATCCTTCCGAGAAAGAGTGGTCGGGCCAGGTAGACTAGTGTCATGTCTGATTCCGATGTGCTGCTGCGGCAAGCAATGGGTGAAACCATCCGTGACTTGCGCCTGACTAGGCACATGACCCTGCGCGAGGTGTCCGCGAATGCGACCGTGAGCTTGGGCTATCTGTCGGAAATCGAGCGTGGCCAGAAAGAGGCGTCCTCCGAGGTCCTGTTGTGGGTGGCGGACGCTCTGGGCGTGACCGTGGGCGAACTCGTCTTGGAGGTTGGGCATCGACTGCTCGCCTACGAAGAAGACTTTGTCGTTCCCTTGCACGCGCGCATGGCCGCTTGATGAGACAAGGCGAGTTATGGAGGCGGATGGAAGAAGTCCTCGGCGCTGGGTACGCACATGCGTGGGCGGAACTGGTCGTCATGGCGGATTTGGAGGGGCGTACCGTGTCCGAATCCCTGGCGGTGGGAACCCCGTGTAAAGTGATTTGGCGGGCAGTGTGGGCCCAGTTGGAACTACCCGATTCTTTGAGGTAAGACACGCCGAGCGCAGACTGTCATTCGAACACATGTTCGGATAGTATCGTCTCCGAGGATAGCTGTGGATAACGAAAAAGTTGTCCACAGATTCGCCAGAACTGATCGAAATGTCAGACCTGGCTCCTATTGTTCTCAGTGTAAGGACACACAGAAAGGGTCACAATGGCCGCGACAGACCGCGACAAGGCGCTAGAGGCAGCACTTGCCCAAATTGAGAAACAGCATGGCAAAGGCTCGGTGATGAAACTGGGGGAGAGGTCCCACCAGCCCATCGAGGTCATACCCACGGGTTCCATTGCTCTGGACGTCGCTCTGGGCATCGGCGGGCTTCCGCGAGGCAGGATCGTGGAAATCTACGGACCAGAATCTTCGGGTAAGACGACACTCGCGCTCCACGCCATCGCCTCAGCGCAGAAGTTGGGAGGCATTTGTGCCTTCATCGACGCCGAACATGCTCTCGACCCGGACTATGCGGGCAAGTTGGGAGTCAACACCGACGAGTTGCTAGTTTCCCAGCCTGACAATGGGGACCAGGCCCTGGAAATCGCCGACACACTGGTGCGGTCGGGGGCGTTGGCGCTCATCGTCATCGACTCTGTGGCAGCGCTGACTCCTCGTGCGGAAATCGAGGGAGAGATGGGCGACTCTCACATGGGCTTGCAGGCCAGGCTGATGAGTCAGGCTTTGCGCAAGATGACCAGTGCGCTGTCGAATGCCAAGACCACGGCCATCTTCATCAACCAGTTGCGCGAGAAGATTGGCGTCATGTTCGGTTCGCCCGAGACGACCACAGGCGGGCGTGCTCTGAAGTTCTACTCGTCGGTGCGCCTCGATGTGCGCCGCATCGAAGGGCTGAAAGACGGTGGGGACGCTGTGGGCAACCGCACGCGGGTCAAGGTGGCGAAGAACAAAGTCGCGCCCCCGTTCAAGCAGGCCGAGTTCGACATCCTCTTCGGCGAGGGCATCTCGCGTGAGGGCTCTCTCATCGACTTGGGCGTGGAGCAGGGGATTGTCCGCAAAGCCGGTTCCTGGTTCACCTACGAGGGCGACCAGTTGGGCCAGGGCAAAGAGAACGCGCGGACTTTCCTGAAGGGGAATCCCGAGGTCGCTGCCGAAATCGAGAAGAAGATTCTGACCAAGTTCGGCATCGGCGTGGAAGTGCCTGAAGGAGTCGACCCGGTCACCGGCGAAGTGGAGTTCTAGAGGTAATGGAGATTCTTGGCCGCAGTGTCTGTGATCCTGCGCCCTGCGCGATAGTCGCAGGGCGCAGGATCTACGTTGGTCAGATGGATTCTGCGACTCCGCGCAGAATGACGGTGGGCACTAATCAGTGGTTCTCTGGCCGTGTGAGGCGCAGTCGTGGGCGATGAAGAACGGCTTGCCCAGATTGAGGCGTTGCGGGCTGCGATAGCGGCTATCCCTGCGGACGCAGGTGGCATTGAGAGTTCTGGGACTCGGGATACGGTCGAGATACGGGACGCAGTCGAGAGCCGGGATGGAATCCAGATGGAGGACCCGGTCGGGAGCCGGGTCAAGGCTGAGGTTCGGAGCCGCGATGGTTCTGCACCCACCGCCGATTTGGACAAGGCCCGGGAAATCGCGCTGCACAGGCTCACATATCGAGCGCGGAGCAGGGCCGAATTGCTGGATGACTTGGTCCAACGCGGTGTCACTTCTGAGACGGCGGCCGATGTCGTGGACCGCTTCACTCGGGTTGGTTTGCTCGATGATAGGGAGTTTGCCGCCGAGTGGGTGCGCTGTCGGCAGGGTCCGAAGTCTCTGTCGTCAGCGCGTTTGAGAGCGGAATTGCGAGCGAAAGGGATTGACGACGGCATCATTGACACGGTCCTGGGTTCCTCGCCGGATGATGATGAGGCTGTTGCCATGAAACTGGCAACGCGGAAAGTTCAGGGGATGGCTGCTCTCGACCGGCCAGTGGCTCAGAGACGATTGGCTGCGTACCTTGCCAGGAAGGGATATGCGCCTTCGGTCGTATGGAGGGCAGTGCGAGCGGTCCTGGGTGAGGCGAGTAGTGGCATGAACGGTACCATTGACCGCGATGAATGAGATGAGCCACGGCGCCCTAGCCGATTCTATGCCGTCCGAACCAGGTTTGGTTGGAGGCGGTGATTCTGCGTCGGCAGACCAGCGCCCTCGGACGTACCAGGTCATCACCTATGGGTGCCAGATGAATGTCCACGACTCCGAGCGCATCGCCGGACTCTTGGAGGCGGCGGGCTTTGTTCCCGTTGTGGAGGGGGCGACCCCCGACGTTGTCGTCTTCAACACCTGCGCGGTAAGAGAGAATGCCGACAATCGGCTTTATGGCAACCTCGGCCACTGGGCGCCCATCAAGACTGCCCATCCTGACCTCCAGATCGCTGTGGGCGGCTGCATGGCTCAGAAAGACAAAGACCTCGTCGTGACGAAAGCCCCGTGGGTGGACGTAGTGTTCGGGACGCACAACATCGGCCACCTGCCTGCTCTCCTTGACCGGGCTCGGGTGGAGAGGTTGGCTCAGGTGGAGATCGCCGAGTCGCTCGTCACTTTCCCTTCGAACCTGCCGACCCACCGAGAATCTGCCTATTCGGCATGGGTGACCATTTCCGTGGGATGTAACAACACATGTACATTCTGTATTGTGCCGTCGGTGAGAGGTTCGGAAGTGGACCGTCGTCCCGGCGAGATTCTGGCCGAGTTGGAGATGCTGGTGGACCAAGGGGTCCAGGAAGTCACCCTGCTCGGCCAGAACGTCAACATGTACGGGGTGGAGTTCTCAGACAAGGACGCCTTCGCCAAGTTGCTTCGTGCGTGTGGGGGAGTGTCCGGGCTGAGGCGTGTGCGATTCGCCTCGCCACATCCGGCGTACTTCACTGATTCGGTCATTGCCGCGATGGCTGAGACGCCCAACGTCATGCCGAGCCTGCACATGCCCCTGCAATCTGGATCCAACGAGGTCCTTCGCCGAATGAGGCGGGCATACCGGCGGGACCGCTTCTTGCGCATCCTTGATGATGTGCGGGCGCGGATTCCTCATGCGGCAGTCACTACCGATATCATTGTTGGTTTCCCTGGTGAGACCGAAGCGGACTTCGAAGACACGCTCGACGTGGTGCGCCAAGCCAAGTTCGCCGGTGCGTTCACCTTCCAGTACTCCATCCGCCCAGGAACCCCCGCCGGGACGATGGCCGACCAAGTGCCCCACCAGGTCGTGCAAGAGCGCTACGAGAGGCTTGTGGCCCTCCAGGACGAGATTGCGTGGGAAGAGAACAAGAAACTCGTGGGCACCGAAGTCGAGGTGATGTTCGCCACGGGCGAGGGCCGCAAAGACCAAGCCACCCAGAGGATGTCGGGACGTGCGCAGGACAATCGGCTTATCCACGTGGCAGTCGGTCAACAGGGGAGCCAAGATGTGGTCTCCAGTGGAGACAATGGCACAACCCAAAGTGCAACAACCGCCGAGAACACCGAGGCAGTCCTCCCGCGTCCCGGTGATATCGCCACAGCGCGTATCACCTACGCCGCCCCACACCACCTTCTCGCCGACGAGGGATACACAAACCTCATACGCACTCCCGGTGGCGACGCATGGGAGAGGGAAAACACCGCTCCACAAGGGGTGTCACTCGGAATGCCCATTCGCCGTGCCTAAGTGGGCGCAGTGGCGGCGGCTTTGGGGTGCTCGGGGAGCCAGAAAAGGGGAATCGCAGTGAGGCGTTGGTGAGATGTATCGTTGCATATATGCTAAGGTGTGAGATATGAGCATGGTGATGGATAGCCCCGTTCTGATGGTCTCCCCGGAGATGGTCAGGGTGAATGGTTCTCGGGATTCCGACTGGATGGCTGCGATTTGGGAGTTGGTGCGGCACGAGGCGGCGGCGGGGCGGTCGGTGCAGGTGGTTCCGACCCAGGTGACGTATTCGCCTGCCGAGGTTGCTCGGATGGTGGGGGTGTCGAAGGCGACGGTGATACGGCGCATCGAAGACGGCACAGTCAAGGCCAGTCGGCGCGGGTCGCATTATCGCGTGCCGGAGTCCGAGGTGTACGCCTACAGTCATGTCTTGGCCGATCAGTTGGCGGAACTGGTGGCCGATGATCTCGACTTCTGAACGCCAGCGCGTCTTCATAGACGCCGACGTGTTGGCGCATCCGATTTCTCGAAGCCTCATACTCTTCGGGTCGATTTATCCAGACACTGGATTTGTGGCGTGCTGGTCGTTGGCCGCCGAGGCTGAAGCCGATGCCGCGTTGGCTCGTCAGTGGGAGCGCACATTGGCTAAGTCTGGGGTGACAGGGAGAAGTATGCCTGTGGGTGTCGCGGAATTGCGGCAGCATCCCGGCTCGCAGGATTGGGCAAGCTCGGCTTTGATCGGCCCAGCGACCGAAGAAGACATGGTGTCTTTGGATGACACGAGCGAGACAGACAAGCATATTGTGGCCGCCGCGCACGGTGCCGGGTGCAGGATCGTCGTGAGCCAGAACGTCCGTGACTTTGGCCGCACTGATTTGAAACGTTTTGGACTGTCAGTGGTCTGCCCAGACGTGTTCTTGTCGTTGTTTCTGGATAGCGCGGCTTACCAGTTCGCACTGGAGTTGATGGCCGCCCATCGGTCTCGTGACCCTCGAACACCCGAGGCGATTCACCAGGCGCTGGGCCGTAGCCATCCTCGCCTGGTGTCATTGATGGCTTCCGAGTTTCCCGAAGTCACACCCCTGGAACCTGAGAATCAACCATCCGAGGTATTCCGTGGTGACCGGTGTCTGGTGTGCGGGAAGACGTTGAGAGGCCCAGATTCATTGGCTTGTGGTGTCGGACCGGAGTGCCGCAAGACGAACTGACGCAGTTTTCAGCCTCCGGGACGAGGCGACACGAAGGATTGCGAGGCTTTGACGCGACTAGGTTTCGAACTGATTCGCACGACGCGTAAGGCCGATGACGATGAGATCCGTCACAGGACCGCCTTGGAGGCATACTTATCCATGTCGGCTAGTGAGATTAACACGGCCATGCGGTCGTGGCAGCGTAGGCATCATCTACAGCAGAAAGGGCCGCATTCTCGCACCAGTCCAGTAGGATTGGTCCGTTGGAGAAAGACTGCGTCACAGGAGGCGTACGATGTCGCCAATTCATGAGGACGACCAGCAGTTCAACATGTCTCCCGTTGTCAGGAAGCGTCGTCCCCGTGCGCGAGCAGGCGTGACCAATAATCACAGTCGCCGACTTCCTCTCAAGGCGTCGTCCCCGTGCGCGAGCAGGCGTGACCAGTGTGTCCCGCCAGATCCGCGACTTGGTAGAGTCGTCCCCGTGCGCGAGCAGGCGTGACCAAGTGCTGACCTTGTACCGGATCGAGGCGCGTGTCGTCCCCGTGCGCGAGCAGGCGTGACTAATGATTGGAGGACATGAATGGTTTTATCTGACCGTTCGCTGAAGGACGAACTGTCGGCTGGTCGGATTGTTATTGATCCATTTGATCCGGCAGACATTCAACCATCAAGCATTGATGTACACCTGGGCGATGGTTTTATGGTGTTTAGAAATTCCCGATACCCTTTTATTGACCCAAATATCAGCCAACCAGACTTGACAGAACTGGTCACCGCAACCAGAGCAGAGCCGTTTGTATTGCACCCCGGTGAGTTTGTACTGGGCACTACATTAGAATGTGTGACCTTGCCTGATGACATTCTGGGGCGCCTTGAGGGCAAAAGCACCTTGGGCCGCATTGGGTTACTAATCCATTCAACGGCTGGCTATGTGGACCCCGGATGGACCGGTTATCTGACACTTGAGCTTTCCAATGTGGCCAACCTGCCGATTTTGTTGACACCCGGCATGAAGATCGGTCAGATCTGCTTTGAACAGATGACAACTCCGGCTGATAAGCCCTATGGCCATCCAGAGCTGGGTAGTCATTATCAAGGGCAAGTAGGGCCAACCGCATCGCGCCCACTGGGTGCTAGGTAGGATTCACAGTCTGTCATCTTGCGCGGGGCCGCAAGGCAAGGTCCCAGAATCTAGTCGTCCCCGCGCGCTAGCAGGCGTGACTAGGACCACTTACCCCCAAGTGAGCCACTCTTCTGTGTTGCGTGGCGTATCGCTCTCCAGCCATCGGGACAGGGTCTCAACCATAACACCCGTTCTTCCGGCACCTCGGGGTGCGTGGCGGGATCCAATCAGAAGGAGCATCGGCCCTGCCCGCCCTGCCGCCCGAGCGTCCGCACCGAGTGGCAAGAAGTCTCGGACATTCTCAGTCACGACTCGCCATCCTCACTCCACTGCAACCGCAGCGATCTGTTCGTCTGGTCGGCCTCGCAGGTCATCCTCTTCGTTGACGCACTGACAGGAGTATCCCCGCTCTCGCACCGCACGAGCGATTTCGGCGCTGAAGTGTTCATCCAGCAAGAGAACCTCAGTCATGCAAGTATGCTTTGTCGCGTCTGCCAGGCCAGGAATGCCTCATCGGAAGCCCGTTGATTGTCGGTGATCCAGGCGTCGATTTCATCGGGCCAGTGCGAGTAGTAGTCGAGGGCGGCGGATACTTGTCCCTGCGTCAGCCCGAGTTCATCGGCGACATTGGCGATTGCTTGGTCGCCACGTTCCTCGGTGCCTTGGAGAGCGACAACGATTTCCCATACGTCAGGACCGCCGAGTACTCCAGGACGGCGACCGCTGGGGCCGCGGCGAAAGACGATGCCGGGGACGATGCGGCTTCGCAGTGCTTCCCACAGCAGGGTCTGGACCACGCCAGAAACAGTCGTGGTCTGGGCCTTGGCGTCGGCTTGTACTAGTGCCAGCAGTTCGTCATCCACTCGGATTGACATCGGGCTTGTGCTCATGACTGTATCGTACCACGTGTATTACGTGTAATACACCCGTTTAGGGGCTGAAATGCCAGGGCAGACATCCAAGAGTCTGCCTCCGGACCAATCCGAGGAGGCCTCGCTTTCCACTTATCGTCTACTTGGCGACGGGCACTTGTCCCTGCGTCAGCCAATGGTCGTCCCCGCTCACATCTCCCTCTTCCCGCCCGGGAACTTGGTCGTCCCCGCGCGCGAGCAGGCGTGACCGTGGACTAGATATGATCATTATCATTGGTGATGATTTTCACTTGGAGGAGACGCTATGAGTGACACAGAACATGTGCTTGCTTTTGGTGACGCGACTCTCGCCTCGATTGTTGACCTGGTGTCCCCACTGATTCCAGCCACGCCAACTCCCACCCAAAGCGGATTCGCATTCTTAGGCGTTTGGTACATCGCCGACGCTGACCTTGACGGCATCCACCTGCTGGATGACAGGGGACTGCCACTGTCCGCATATCGGTTCGATATCGCTTCGAGAGCGAAAGACAAGACTGAATGGGCTCGCCGTGTCTTTGACCTGCTGGCTCGCGAGACGAATCTGGATCTCCTTTGGGTGACGAACTACGAAACCGTTCAAGACCGACGCCCATCCCAAGCCTTGGTAGTCAGCCCCCCGCGCGTAGGGGCAGCTCTGGTATAATACCAATGGTTATTTATTTGGCATAAGGAGACTTAATAATATGGCACCAAAGAGAAATGGAGACCCTGGTGGGCAACATGGGGTCAGGATTGGTCTTGTAACATTAGCCGGTGTAGCAGTATTAGCTCTTGCAGGATGCATTAATAATGACGATGGCGGCGGGGATAGCACTCCGGGAGTAGGAAATCCAGTGAATCCGGGGGGGAACCCGACGGTTATGAATACGAATATTTTACCCCCGGGGGGAGTCCCAGGTGGTGGCGATATTGGTGGTGGACCAGTTGGTGAAAGTCCGTCGGTAGCGAATACGGGCGGAGATGTTGTGACGCCGAGCGTAGATTCAACACCAACGGTTGCTGTAGACGGCGGCACGCCGGGTGGTGGTGGTAGTGGAAATGGCGGCTGTAATGCCGGTTTCACCCCCAATCCAGATACGAATACATGTATTCCTAATAGCAGTTTATAGTCGTTAGCATACAAATCACCTGCACGAGTATCATCGGCAGCGCAATCTTGGCAGCTATATTAAAAGCTTTGCCTAGGAAGTCAGCCCCCCGCGCGTAGGGGCAGCTCCTCTTGAAAATCGGCAATGCAGGAGTCATGAACGTCAGCCCCCCGCGCGTAGGGGCAGCTCAAAGCTACCAGTCACCTGACAACTTCCTTCCTCCTGCTATTCATTTTCTAGCTCTTCGACGAAATGTACTTTAGATTCATCCCAGTATTTCGAAAACCTCCGCGTCTCATCTCCATCAAAATTTATCTGATACATCCGAAAAGTTACCGCAAAATCCTTTGGCATCCATTGCTCCTCGTAAGAATACCGATAAGTCATTCCGACCTTCTCCATGACCTTTCCACTGTAAGGATTATTCACATCATGTGTCGCCGTGATATAGGGAATGCCGCTAGCTTGAGTTCGTTCCACAACAGCATTGGTGGCCTCGCTGACAATGCCCATATGCCAGAACTCCTTCTTCAAGGCATAACCCAAATCAAAACTTGGTGCGTCCGCAAGGCAGACGTACCCAATTGGACGATTGTTCTCCTTCAAACAGATAGCATATCTGTAGGCAGACTTCTTCGTGTAATAACTCAAGAAATTCATTTCTATGTGGCGCGCTGTTTCATTCTCGTCCTTGAGCGGAAACCATGGCAAGAATTGATTCACCACTTCATCACTCAGTAGTTCAAACAAAGCACGAACATCTTCTGGAGTAACCTTACGCAAAACCAACCTGTCTGTATAGATCGTAGGCGTATTCTCATTCAACAAATTGACTCTCACTCCTTTATGCGATCACATATACATCAATTGATAGTAATATGCTACCATTCATTGGATAATAAAGATACAAAGAAGGTGGTAGTCGGTCCCCGCGCTTAGGGGCTGCTCTTAGCGCCTAATGAATCTAGGCGCCAGCATTCGCATCGTGCCACTTTGTGCCGAAGAAGTAATCCTTGAATTTCAGTGGGTCGCCGTGACGAACGATGATCTCACTGACATTTGTGCATTTGTAGAAAGCGTGAATGTCCAGTTCGAGGTGTGCGGAGAGGCTGATCTTTTTCAAGCCCGTGCAGTATTCAAAAGCATACTCCTCCACAAAATCGATACTATCCGGCAGATCGAGCTCCGTCAGACCGGTGCAATCTTGAAACGCATGAGCGCCGACAAAGAGCAATCGTCCCGGGAAAGTGATTTCCCGCAGCGCAGCGCATGATGCGAAGTCGTACTGCTCGATGGAAGCCAACGTATGCGGAAGCTCTATCGAGGCAAGGCTGCTGCAGTCTGCAAAGACGCCTGCGTCGAGATTCGTCAGTCCCGGGGCAGTGATTCGTTCAAGGTGCTCGCAACCCGAAAAAGCATGAGAACCAATCCTGGACACACTTTCCGGCAGGATGACTTCAGTCAGATTGGTGCAGTCTGAAAAGGCCTCCTTGCCGATCCGCGTCACGGTGTCCGGCACAACGAGTTTATGCAGATCCTTGCGGCGGATAAAAGCCTTGTCTTCGATCTGCGTGATCCCGACGGGGAAAAGCGATTCTTGGTCGAAGGCCGTCATGATGTCTCCCTTACGATTGCGTATCTCCAGAATAGATTGTCCCACGCGGTTGTATACTCCAGAACGTGGGGTCCGAACCACCATAGTGGGAGGCTGCGAGGCTCGTTCGTGCCCGCCCGAATGATTCCGGCCAGGTGCTGGATGAAGGAGAAGACACTATGCGCATGACCCGCCCCACCCGAATGAAACCGGTATTGGCCAGCATTCTGTTGGCGACTCTGACCGTGGCTGGGCTAGGTGGTTGCGCCGGTTCAATCTCTGCCACCGAATCGGGACACGGACAGACGTATGACACCCCTGGTACTCCGCAAGCGGACGAGAATGAAGGGACAATCATCGACCTAAATGGGCTTCCAAGAACCACGCCCGACGGCGTGAATGAAACAACCGCTCCGCCTAGCGCCGGAACAACCGCTCCTCCCCGTACCGAGACAACCGCTCCATCAAGTGCTGAAACAACCCCTCAGCCTGGTAGTCAAGCCCCACAAGCAATAGATGCTGACCAGCAATGGCTGTTCGACACGGCGAAGAAGTGTGACAGGTGGACGGCAATGATGGGCGGCGGTGTAGCCAGCGCTTTCTATATGGACACAAGCAGTTCGACCGACCACGAGGCTGACGTGGCGTGTGTTCTTGACAAGTTCGACAACGGCGCAGACCTCATCGCGAAGTTTGGTGCCGCAGGGGCGCTTTCGGCAGAGTCGGCGACTCATGGTTCCGCTACATGGTCAGTGAGCGCCACCAAGATTAGCGAGTCCTGGTTCGTTGTGAGTATTACGTGACGTTACGCGAAGCGAAGTCTCAGCATCTGAGCCTGACCAAGACAGATTCTGCATCGCGTGACTGCGCGCAGGGTGACTAGGCAGTTTGGTCTCCATTGTTACCTCTTGGGCTTCCTCTTGGAGTTAGCCATGACAAGGTGAAGGAGACTCTCATGAATCATCCAAGAATATCCGTGATGGTGTTGGGATTCTTCGCTGCTGTGGCTTCCCTGATGCTGGGCGGGTACGGTACACAGGATTACTCGCTGAAGGCCATGTC
>JAISJO010000068.1 GCA_031261485.1 Propionibacteriaceae bacterium
GAACTCTTTCTCGTCGAACTCATCGCTGTCAGACTCCTCTTCGCGGACGCAGAGGCGACCCTCGCTAATCTCAAGAAGCGACCAGTCGACGGGCGGGTCACCGACCAGCCCATCAGCCAAACAACGACACGGCACATAGGCATCAAGTCCCATGCGATCTCCTATCACTCAGTTGGGCCAGACCCGAGCGGCCCGACGCAACCTAAGTCTGCATCATGCCCCTGACATTTCCGTGGAATCGGGCTCGGACTAGGACAATCAGGCTCCACGGGCCGACAGCGATCAATCAGACCCCTCGATGATCAGCCAGGCGAAACGACAGAAGGGGGCAGAAGGACCATTCCCTTCTGTCCTCGGCCTGGTTGCCCAGAGGACGAGCATCAGTCGTCTGTGTCGCGGTCGTCGCTGAGGTCGGCCAGAAAAGCATCGAATGAGGTGTAGCTCTTGGCGGCGACCTTGCCGTCAATGATGTCTTGGGCTTCCTGGAAGGCTGCTTCGGTTTCGGCGTTGAAGCGGGGTTGGCGCACGTCAAAGGGGAAGCCGCCCCACTCGATGAAAGCGCGCGCGAAAACCTTGATGGCGCTGGAAGGACTCAGCCCTAGGGCCTCGGCGGTCTGGGTGAAAGCGGCCTTTTCGGCGGGTTCCACTTTTGCGTTGATAGTGGCGGTTGCGGCCATGGCATCCTCCATTTCGTCCCTATTGGCACCTATCCTACAACAATATACGGCAGTATCGTATCAGTATGTCCCAAGTGCCTCATGGTGACCGGCGGTCATAAGTCGCCTTACGCATCCCAAGTCGCCTCAGAAGTCCTAACAATTCTCAAACACTTTCCGAGCAATTCCCTAACACTGGCGGCCCAAGATTGAGGGCATGAGCACAGATTACATGGGAACGGCGGTTGGCCTGGCTGGTGAGCTGGATACTTCATCCGGCGACATCTCGGCAGGCGCAACCAGCCTTTTACCCAGCGCAGAAGCGCAACCGCCCATCGACCATCCCGTCATTTCAGTGGACGGCCTCACAAAGGATTACGGACACGGGCGCGGAGTCTTTGACGTTTCCTTCCAGGTTGGCAAGGGTGAGGTATTCGGGTTCCTCGGGCCGAACGGCGCGGGCAAGACGACGACCATCCGGCACTTGATGGGTTTCGCGGCGCCTCAGCGGGGCCATACCTCCATCCTTGACATGGACTGCTGGAAACAATCCAGCCGCATCATCCGCCAAGTCGGGTACCTCCCCGGCGAGATCGCCCTGCCCGAGGGGTTGACCGGCATGCAGTTCATTCGGTTCATGCAAGGAATGCGCGGGTACCGTGACGAAGAGCGACTGAATACCCTCCTCGACCTGTTCCAACTCGACCCTCGCGGGAAGACGAAGCGCATGAGCCTCGGCAATAAGCGCAAGCTTGCCGTCGTCACTGCGTTCATGGGCGATCCCGACGTACTCCTGCTGGACGAACCGAGCAGTGGCTTGGACCCCATCATGCAACTTCGCTTCATCGACTTCATGCGACAAGAAAAGAGCCGAGGCAAGACAATTCTTCTGTCGAGCCACATGTTCTCTGAGGTCGGGGCCGTGTGCGACCGTATCGCCATCATCAAGGACGGAAGAATCGTTTCCACAGTACGTACCGACGACATCCGGCACAACGAATCCAAGACCTATCACGTCGGTTTCGGCACTCTGGAGGACTTCCAATCCTTCCTGAGTGGACGAGGCCCTCGCATCACTTTCGCAGATCAGGAGGAGAAGGTCATCGAGGTACAAATCCACGACGACGACGTCAACCACCTCATCTCGCGCCTAGCGCAATGCAATGTCACTCGTTTCCAGGAGCGCAAGCTCACTTTAGAGGATTACTTCCTCCACTTCTACACCCGCGACCCTCAGGAGAGCACTCATGAATCACGTCATTGAGATAGACGGTCTGACAAAGGACTACGGCGAAGGCCGAGGCGTCTTCGATGTCAACCTCACCGTCGAACCCGGAGAGATCTTCGGTCTGGTCGGCATCAACGGTTCGGGCAAGACAACAACGATTCGTCACCTGATGGGGTACTTGCGTCCGCAGAAGGGCACTTGTTCGATAGAGGGCAGGAATTGCTGGAAGCATGCTGCCGAGCTGAAGAAGCACATCGGCCACGTCCCAGGCGAGATATCATTTCCCGATGTCAGAACGGGAATGGACTTCTTCAACCTCCAGGCCAGGTATCTGGGGATACGCGACAAGACTCGTGTGAACTCCCTGATTGATCGCTTCAATCTCGATGCGAGCGCCCCGCTCAAGCGAATGAGCAAAGGCATGAAGCAGAAGACGGCAATCGTGGCCGGCTTCATGGCAGATGCACCAATCTTGCTCCTTGACGAGGGCACGACCGGCCTAGACCCCCTGATGCAGAAGGTCTTCACCGAGCTTGTCCAAGAAGAGAAAGCACAAGGACGTACGATGTTCATGTCCAGCCATATGTTCGATGAACTCGAAGCGACATGTGACCGTGTTGCTTTCCTCAAGGAGGGTCGCATCATCGACGTGGTCGACATGAGCCTCCTCGGCGGTAACGAGCCGGTCAAGGAGTACAAGGTCGAGTTCACCTCTGACGAGGATTACCAGACCTTCCTGGCGCAGTCCTTCCTTGTCAAACGGCATCGGGATGACTACAAGCAGGTCAGCGTCCTCCTGTCCGACCGAGACCTCAATGCCCTCTTCGCCTCGCTGTCGGGCCTCGATGTCCGCTACATCACACAGGTTCCCCGCACCTTGGAGGATCAATTCAAAGAAAAGTACCAAGAATCAGAAGGAACAAATCATGCCTATTAACTCAGCCCTGTTACGGCAGACCACTCGGGAAAACGTGACCCTGTGGGGGGTCCTGACTGCGGTCCAATGCCTCCTTGTGGGAGTCATCGGCATGACAGCCCCAATTGCCGCGGCAGGCATCGCGTATTACAACATGTTGCCCGGCATCTTCATGGGCGTGTACGCCATCACCGTGGGCAACAAACTCATCAGTTCACAAGTCGATAGGGGCACGCTGGCCTACGTTCTCTCGAACCCGGTCAAGCGCAGTACCGTCATTGTGACGCAAGTTGTGTTCTTTGCTGGCTCTTTGCTCGCCATGTGTACATTGAGCGCAGTCGCCCATAGCCTTGGCGCGTACTTCTCCACCTTCGGCGCGAACTCCGCTGAGATTCAGACCATCTTCAAGCTCAACCTCGGACTGTTCACGCTTGCTCTGTCCTTCGCCGGGATCGTCTTCGCAGCGTCTTGTCTCTTCAACCTGTCGAAGTACACGATTGCTGTCGGCGGCGGTATCGTCTGCGCTTTCCTCTTGTTCCCCATCATGGCCATGTTCGGTTCCAAGTTCGCCTTCCTCTCCAACCTCACCGTTGTCAGTTTGTACAAGGTCGGCTCCATCATGGCGAGTGGAACAGGGTGGGCGTGGGATCTCGTCATCCTAGCCGCCATCGGCCTCGTCGCCTTCGCCGCCGGAGGTGTGGCCTTCGTTCGCCGCGATCTCCCGTTGTAATCCTGGGGAACTGCCGCCCGCCCACCAACTCCAACAAGGCGTAACTCACATTTCGTCCAGATAATCCAACCAACAAAGAAAGGTATTCATCATGAAGAAGGTAATTATCATCGTTCTGTCCGCTCTGGCTGTGGGGGGGTTGAGCTGCATCGTCGTTCGCAAGCATCGCGCCTCCACTATCTACTGAAACTGCGGGTAGGGACGAAAGTTGCCAGTTGCAGCACCATGCCAAGTGCTCCAACTGGCAACTTCACGTCGCATACCGTCCAACGAAAACAACGACAATGAAACGACTATGGGATCGATGGGCGACCGACCAGAGCTTCCGCATCCACTCCTTGGGGACTGTGAGCATCATTCTCGACCTGTTCCTCGGGATCGGAATGCTTGTCGGTGGCCTATGGTCAATGACCTCGTGGTACATGGCCAGCGGCGTGTATTACCTTGCCATCGGCCTTGTTCGCAGGTACGTTCTCCGCCATCTCGAAGCCGTCGCAGAAGAACCAATCGAACATGCCCGTGTGGTCTATCGTCGGTCTGGGTACTTGCTCACGATGATTGGCACCGTCTTCCTGGCTGTCTGCGTGGTGACCACGCTTGTCGGCCGGGGCCCCGCTCCCGCCGGTCCGCTGTCTTACGTCGTGCCTATTGTCACTTTCATCAAACTGGGAGTCGCCATCCGAGGATTCGTGACAGCCCGTCGGTCAGGCGACTTGCTCCATGTCGCGCTGCGAACAACAAACTTAGCGGATGCCCTTGTCTCCCTCGGAGTCATCCAGTACGCCCTCATGGGCAGGATCGGGGCCGCCGACCCCATCGGCACGTCCGCCAGAATCGGTATGGGTTTCGCAGTTATCATCGTCGCGGCGGGATTGAGAATTGCCCTCAGCCGACACCTCACTACCGCTAGAGGAGACGGCGACTCAGACGAGTCTAATGACCACATAGTGACACACGACTTGAATGAGTGAGTACTCACTCACTAACATGGTATCTCGTGCGTGCTAGACCTATGGCGCCGGAATCCCGACGTGAAACTATCATAGACGCTGCCATTGAATTGGTCGAGCGTGACGGCGCTGCTGTGCCCACGCGGGAGATCGCGGCACATGCCGGTATCGCCGAGGGAACTCTCTTCCGCGTCTTCCCCACCAAAGCAGACCTCATCAAAGCCGTGGTGACAAAGGCGACCGACCCTGCCAGGCTTGTGCGTCAATTGGACACAGTCGACTTGTCCTTGCCTTTGGAAGACCGTATCGGCGCGATCCTTACCGCTATCTCTTCGTCCATCGGATCTGTACAATCGTTGATGCTTGTCGCGCGGCAGATGAAGGGCCAATCGCCAGACTGTGAACAGGCGACAGGCCAAATGAAGCGTTTCCACCGTCCGCCTAACCCTGAAGTCTTCGCCGCGCATATCTCCAGCGTGAGGGACAGTATCGCCCGTATCATCGCCCCTGACCAGGACCGTCTCAGCGTCGAACTGACCGACGCATCCTCATTCATCCTCATGGTGGCCGTTTCCCCCATGATGCACTTCCTCCAGCCTCATCTATCCCAGACCGCTCTCCTCACGCTGGTGACGAGAGCACTTATCAACAAAGAAAGGGTCCATTCGTGAAGAATCCCTTGAATCGGATGGTGTACCGGTTCCTCAAACCATACTGGTTGTGGGTTGTCATAGTCATTGCCTTCCAGTTTGGCTCGACGTACGCCGGTCTCGAACTGCCGACCTTGAATGCCGACATCATCAACAATGGTGTGGCCAAGGGCGACACGGGGTACATCTGGAAGTACGGTGGCTTCATGCTGGCGGTCTCGGCTGCCCAGGTCATCTGCCAGGTCTCAGCGGTTTACCTCGCTTCCCGTATGGCGATGTCGTTTGGACGTGACGCGCGCTCGTCCCTGTTCAAGAAGGTCCTGAGCTTCTCTAGTCGTGAAGTGAACAAGTTTGGGGCTCCTTCGCTGATCACGCGCAATACAAACGATGTACAGCAAGTCCAAATGCTCGTGCTCATGACCTGCATGATGCTTCTCGGAGCGCCCATCACCATGGTCGGCGGCGTCATCAAGGCTCTGGAAACCAACATGTCACTGTCGTGGATCATTCTCGCCGCAGTGATCGCTCTGGGCGTCGTCGCGGGTGTTGTCATTGCCAACATGGGTCCGCTGTTCGCCTCCATGCAGACTCGAATCGACACCGTCAACCGCGTCCTGCGCGAGCACATTTCCGGCATCCGCGTGGTGCGTGCCTTTGTGCGCGAACCTTATGAAGCCAAGCGGTTCCAGAAGGCCAACGCAGACTTGATGGACGTCGGCGTCAAGGTCGGACGCCTCATGATGTCGATGTTCCCCCTTGTCATGTTCATTCTCAACCTGTCGAGCGTGGCCGTCATGTGGTTCGGCTCCCACCAGATCACCGACGGGAACATGGAGGTTGGCGACCTGACCGCCTTCATCACGTACCTCTTGCAGATCCTCATGTCGGTCATGATGGCCGCTATGATGATTGTCCTGGTTCCCCGTGCGGCGGTGTGCGCGAAACGTATCATGGAGGTCCTCGACCAGCAATCAACCGTCGTGCTGTCTGACCATCCCGTCACTGAGGTCACGGGTTCCGGCCAGGTCGCCTTCTCCGACGTTGCCTTCCGTTACTCGGGAGCGGCTGAGCCAGTCATCTCCAAGATTTCGTTCACGATGGAACCAGGCAAGACGACAGCAATCATTGGCGCCACGGGGTCGGGCAAGACTACTTTGGTCAACCTTGTGCCTCGGTTGTACGACGCGACGGAGGGCTCGGTTTCCATTGACGGGGTCGACGTCAGGGACCTCGACGAGGACGTGTTGTGGTCCAAGATCGGGCTCGTGCCCCAGAAGCCGTATCTCTTCTCCGGGACAGTCGCCTCGAACTTGAGGTATGGGAACCCGGACGCCACAGACGAAGAACTGTGGCATGCTCTGGAGATCGCCCAGGCGAAAGACTTCGTCGAAGAGATGCCTGACAAGCTAGAAGAGCCCATTGCCCAAGGCGGCACGAATGTGTCGGGCGGGCAAAGACAGAGGCTGTCCATCGCCCGAGCCCTCGTCAAGAAGCCAGAGATATACGTCTTCGACGACTCCTTCTCGGCCCTCGATGTGGCCACCGACGCACGACTGCGGGCGGCCTTGGAGCACGAGACCGATGACGCGGCCGTCATGATTGTGGCGCAGCGCGTGTCCACCATCCGCCACGCTGATTCCATCATCGTCCTTGACAATGGAGGCATTGTCGGTCAGGGAACGCATGAAGAGTTGCTTCAATCCTGTCCGACGTACATGGAGATTGTCGAATCCCAGATGAGCGCTGAGGAGGCACTGGCATGAGCGAGAATGTCGAAAACGCAGTCAGCGTGAACCAGACAACTGAGAAGAAAGTCGCCAACGAGCGACCCAAGTACGCACCCAAGAGACGCGGCGGCGGCCCTGGCCATGGTGGTCCCATGGGGATGGGCGCCCCAGCAGAGAAGGCAATCAATTTCCTGCCGTCTCTGAAGAGGCTCGCCTCTTACCTCAAGCCCGAGAGACTGAAACTAGTCTTTGTTGTCATCCTTGGGGCAATCGGCGTAGCACTCAATGTGTATTCTCCGAAGCTACTGGGCAAGGCCACAGACGTCATCTTCTCCGGTGTCATTGGGACGATGGTGGGCAACCAACTCTCTTCACCTGAGATTCAGGCTGTGATTCGGCAGATGGGCATGGACCCGTCGAATCTCAGCAAGGATGATGTTCTCAAACTCTTGGACATGATATCTCAGCTCCCCGCAGGACAAGGGCCAAGCATCCCTACGCAGATGCTCGACCTGTTGAGGTCCGTCGACTTCACTCCCGGAGTGGGCATCGACTTCTCGCGGTTGGCGATGATCATCTTCATCGCGATTGGGTTGTACGTCGCGTCTGCACTCGTGTTCATTGTCATGGGCTGGTTGCTCAACGGTATCGTGCAGCGGACGGTGTACTCGATGCGCGAGCAGATTGCTGGCAAGTTGGACCGTCTGCCCTTGGAGTACTTCGACAAGTCCCCGCGTGGTGAACTCTTGTCGCGTGTGACCAACGACATCGACAACATCTCTCAATCATTGCAGCAAACCCTCCAGCAATTGGTGCAGTCGGTTCTCATGCTGATTGGCGTCTTGGTCATGATGCTGTCGATTTCGTGGGTGCTCACCTTGGTCGCTGTGGCGACCATTCCGGTGTCGCTCATCGCCGTGATGGGCATCGCCAAACAGTCGCAGAAGAGGTTCGCGGCGATGTGGAAGGAGACCGGCGAACTCAACGCACAGGTCGAGGAGGCGTACACCGGTCACGCCCTCGTCAAGGTCTTCGGTCGCCACCGCGAGGTCGAGACCCAGTTCGATGGGTCCAATGGCAAGCTGTTCTCGGCGGCCTTTGGCGCGCAGGCGATTTCCGGACTCATCATGCCTATCATGAACTTCATCGGGAACCTCGGCTATGTCGCTATCGCTGTCATTGGCGGTTTGCGGGTCGCGTCCGGGCAGATCTCGCTGGGCGATGTACAGGCGTTCATCCAGTACCAACGTCAGTTCACTCAACCCATCCAGCAGTTGGCCTCCATGGCGAACCTGCTCCAGTCGGGCGTGGCGTCCGCCGAGCGCGTGTTCGAGGTCTTGGACGAAACTGAGGAGACCCCCGATGGCGACGCCCACCTGCCGAGCCCTTTGGCTGGCCGCGTCGAGTTCTCGCACGTGGCCTTCTCGTACGAGCCTGACAAGCCTCTCATCACCGACCTGTCTCTGACAGCGGAGGATGGGGCGACCATCGCTATTGTTGGTCCGACTGGCGCGGGCAAGACGACCTTGGTCAACCTGCTCATGCGGTTCTACAACATCGACTCTGGGACAATTACCCTTGATGATGTGGACACCGTGACGGTCCCGCGTGCGGAATTGCGCGGCGAGGTCGGCATGGTCCTCCAGGACACCTGGCTCTTCCACGGCACGATTCGGGAGAACATCGCGTATGGTCGCCCCGACGCCACCGAGGAGGAGATCATGGCGGCGGCGAAGACGACGTACGTTGACCGTTTCGTCCGCTCGTTGCCCGACGGGTACGACACGGTCATTGACGAGGAAGGGTCGAACGTTTCCGCTGGTGAGAAGCAGTTGCTGACCATCGCCCGAGCCTTCCTCGCTGATCCTGCCATCCTCATTCTGGACGAGGCCACGTCATCGGTGGACACCCGAACAGAGGTCTTGGTTCAGCGAGCAATGGGTGCGCTGCGCAAGGGACGTACATCCTTTGTCATCGCCCACCGACTGAGCACCATCCGTGACGCCGACACCATCCTCGTCATGGAGCACGGCGACATTGTCGAACAAGGCAATCATGCAACGCTCTTGGGCGCCAAAGGCGTATACTACACGCTATATCAATCCCAGTTCGCTGGAGTTGCTGAGGAGGGGTAAGACCTCTTCTCCTGTCGGGGGGGTGGCTGCGACTAACATGGGGGTTGCAGCCACTCTTCTTGTGCGACTGGGGAACCGCTGACCTACCTTCTCCGTCATTCTGCGCGAAGTCGCAGAATCCATCTGACAGTCTGAAGCGGCCAACTATCAGTGGTCCCCTAGGCGTTGCCGGAGGTTTGGACCTGGCGCCGTCTCTTTACTGCATCCATTGCATCTTGCCAAGCGTGGAGTGAGCCTCGGTTTTGCAGAAGAGTGATGGCCGTGTGGTTCAACCCACCGGGTGTCATCTCACGCCAGTGGTCAGCCAGTTCGTCGGGTGTCAGGGTGCGGGCCTTGTGGATGAGGGCCTCGAGGAAATCCAGAGTGAATCGCTGGGAGCTTTCTGGCGATAGGCCGTTGCGACCTCCCCAAACGGCGACCTCGCCGATGGTGGCGAAGAAGGCGCTCTGCATGGACGTGATCGTGGACATTGCGTTCAGCCCGTCCTCATCCTCAGTCGCCGCCAGGGTTCCCAATCTGCCGAACACTTCCTCGACTTCGGGTGTCAGCGGGTAGGTGGCGATTGGGCCGACGCGGTAGGCGACATAAGGAAGTGGGACCATCTTGGTCACGGATTCGACCCCGGTCCAGTCTCGTACTTGGGCAAGGGTCGCTGTGGAAATGAAGGTGATGATGCGCTGATCGGGCCGGAACGTGAGGTCGCGGACGATGGCTTCAGCCGCCTCGGGGAGCAGGGCGAGTACGACCCAGTCCGACTTGTCGACCACATCTTGGTTCGATTCCTCCACTGTGACATTGGCGAATTCGGCTGCCAGTCGGGCTGAGCGTTCGGCATTGCGCGGCGACAGGTGTACGTCGATGTCCTCAGGGCCTCCTGCCAGTCCACGTACAAAGGGTTCCCCAATGATGCCAACCCCGATGATCCCGATATGCACAGCCATGGGCCCATGGTAACAGTGTCGGAGTGAGGGTGGAGAGAGGTTGGGGGGGGTCCTCTGGGGCGGCGGACTTTGGCCATCTTCGACAGGTCCCGGGATGCCGCTCCGAAGTTGGATCAGAGTTGGCCCAAAATCGGGCCAGAACTGGGCGTACTTTGGACCAACTCCGGACTGTACCTGTGAAATCAGCACGGAGAAGGCCAAAGTCAGCTGATGGCCGCCTGCACGCCGAGCCGTTCGTCTTATCTATGTTGCACTGGCCAAAGAACATATAGTGTGCGAGACTATTTCCATATGGAAGGCAGGCGCACATGTCTATGACGAGTATCGACATTCCTGATGAGCTCATGGCCGAGGTTCTGGAGTTGACTGGACAGAAGACGAAGCGAGGGGCGGTCATTCTGTCCCTGGAAGAAGCAGCACGGCGAAGGCGGCAGAAACGTGCGCTGGAGCGTATGTTCACTCTGGATTTCATGAGCGACTTGCTTGACCCGGAAGTCCGTGCGAAGGCACGCGGATGACTGCGGACGATATCACAGGAGATGACTTGGGCGTTGTTGACACTAGTGTGTGGAACAGGCTCCCCCGGAGCCCGGCGGTCTTGGCGGCGTTGCAGAGCCAATCGGTGAAACTCAAACTGTGTTTCGTGCCGACGGTGATTCTGGAAATCGGGTTCAGCGCCCGTTCGAAGCGAGACTGGAACAAGGCCATGGGACAGATTGCGTCCTTCGACGAGTTGCCTTTGAGGCCGCAGACACGAGAGGCCGCCGTACGAATGCAGGGGTTGCTATGGGATAAGGGCATGGGTCGTGCAGTGGGAGCGTTGGATGTGCTCACAGCTGCTGTGGCCCTCGACCACGGTGCCATCATCCTGCACTACGACCGCGACTTCGAGACACTGGCCAGCGTGTGCCCCGAGTTGCGACAGGAATGGATTGTTCCCGCTGGGTCGGTTGCCTGAACGGCAAACTGCCGACAATAGACCGCAAATGCTCGACCACCGTCCCGTAAACGTTCGACCAACCATGCCGTAGACGTTCGATTTCCGACTGTTTGCCGCACGAGACGACCGCCGCTCTATCGCCCAGATGTCGCATGTCACAGAGACCACCAGAAAGCTACACTTGTACGAAGCAGGCAACCAGACAAAGGTGTAAGCATGGGCGACCTGAGAATGAATGAAGCGTCAGGCGCGGCGCTGTACAAGTTTTGCTGCGACAACAGCTTTGAATTCATCACAGATATCGGAGAGTTCATTGAGACTGTTGGCATCTATTCTCATGTATTACAACAATACTTTAGCGGTCAATCGGATATGACCGCGGCTCATGTTGCCAGTATCGCACGAGCATGCGGAAGAGAACCACGCGGCTTGAGAGGCCTTCTCGAATACGAATACGAGGTCGCGGAAGAGAGAGAACGCAGGAAGAAGAAACTCGAAACCAAGATGGAAAAGGCTCAAGTCAAGAGGCAGAAGAAGGCTGAAGAAGAAGCGTGGCGCAATGAACGAATGAAAGAGATACTGGTCGAGCTGGCTCCATTCGGTATCACGCGCATCCAGGATGACAGCAGAGATTGTCCTATCAGGGGTTACTATCCAATCAAGTTCGTTCTGTACTATCTCAACGATGAAGAGTACTTGCCTGTATTGGAGGAATACCTCAGCGGTTTGAGCGACGACGATCTAGTCTATGAAGACTCCAATGCGCTGATGTGGGGAGGGCACGAACTGTATGATCAGAAACTCGCCTTGCTCGCGGATCGCAAGGAGTTCATTCAGGCCCATGTTGCCGACAGTGGACCGAAGGGGAGGACGGCACTGCACTATGCGGCGTCGAGCGATGAGAGCTGTGCACCTGAAGCAATGACTCTTTTAGTTGAGTGGGGAGCTGATGTCAACGCTCAGGATGATTACGGTTGGACTCCGTTGCATGATGTAGCCGTCAGAAATAGCCGGAACCATCGCTCCTGGGAAACACTGGAAAGACTTGGCGCTCGTTCCATCAAGAACGCCGCCGGAGATACGCCGGGGAACATTCAAGACAGACTTGATGCTATTGATGCCTGGTAAGACAACTGGAGGGAAAATGGGAGAGTGCGTATTCTGCAGCAGGAAAACGAACAGCGTCTATACATACTACAGAGGTGAAGTCGTGAGTCGTTCCTACTCACAGGCCGGAAACACGTCCACGACGAAGACACGCTATAAAAACATTGCGCAATTATCGAATTACGTCTGCCCACAGTGTTCCACCGGTCTGAACAGAGACCCGAAGAGCTTGAGGGATAGTATATTGATCGTAGCAGTGCCATTGGTTGTGTGTGCGGCGCTCTTTGCTCTGGCAGCCGTCACAGACAACAACATACTCCACCAATTGAGTGTGATAGCCGCTCTGCTCCTAGTGCTCATTCTTGTCGTGATGATAAGGAGTGTCGGTGTCGTACTCCTGGACAAAGGTCATGACGACGCAAATGCCGTCAAGATGCTGAGTGAAAAGGCAAAGAAGGAAGGGGACGAGCGCACCTACTTCACGGCGAAGGAGTACAAAGCCCTCAAGCCTGACTCTCAGATGTAGGTGCTCCTTCTGCCCGACCTCCCTTGACAAACACTGTAGGCGCAAGTCATCCTGATTGTAGTCGGGGAGCATTCGTGCAGTTTTTCCTTCCGAATGCGGGAGGGTATGTCTGTGGGGGTTCCGCAGTGTTTCGAGGAGGGAAGGCGCAGATGCAACAAGGGAGCCCTCCCATTGTCGAACTTGCAGATGTGAGCAAGCGCTACGACTTGGGCCCGCGAGGCGTCACTGTCTTGGAGGGTCTGTCTCTGAGCTTCTGGAGGGGTGGGTTCCATGTCATTCTCGGGTCAAGTGGGTCGGGCAAGAGCACGCTGCTCAACCTCATCGGCGGTATTGACCGCGCCGATTCAGGAAGCATTGTCATTGATGGAAAGGATGACATTGCTCAATACACTGACCGCCAACTGACCAAATACCGACGTGACGAAATCGGATTCGTCTTTCAGTTCTACAACCTCATCGCGTCATTGACTGTCCTAGAGAACGTCTGCCTGGCTCCGCATTCGAGCAAAGCGTCGGGAGACCCACGGGAGCTTCTGTCCGAAGTTGGGCTCGCGGATCATGCCCGTGACTTCCCCTCGCGCTTGTCGGGCGGCGAGTTGCAGAGAGTGTCAATCGCGCGGGCCCTCTACAAGAATCCAAAACTCCTCTTGTGTGACGAACCAACCGGCGCTCTGGACTCGACCACAGCCAGGACTGTCTTGATTCTTCTCAAACGAATCGTGGTCGACCAAGGTCGCACGCTGATCATGGTGACGCACAACCCAGCAATTGCTCGGTGTGCTGACACAGTGACGACGCTGAAGGGGCGGGCGGGATGCGACATGGTTCAGCAGGATGTTCCGTTATCCTTCGAGGACGTTGATTTGTGATGGTCCGTTTTGCAAAGATGACTCTTCACGACCTGTGGGAGTTCAAGACTCAGTTCTTGGCAGTTGCTGTCATGGTTGCCCTGGGGACGATGGTCTATGTCGGGGTTGAATCTGTTTGGCTGGGCATGAAAGACGAGGGAGAAGCATACTTCGATGAGACTTCACTGGCCGACCTCTGGGTTCTTGGCGCAGGCTTCTCGGAGCAGGAACTCAGCAAAGTTCGTGGGCTTCCTGAAGTGTCCGCTGTTGACATCGTCACAACCACCACAGCCACGGCGCCGACTGTCGATGCCCGAAAAGGAGGGACGCCCTACCTTCTCGTCATGAGTCCAAGTTCGACGGACATTTCTCGCGCCCATGTGTTCGATGGGGTGGACTATTCCCCCAGTCTTGACGGCATTTGGCTGCATCATGGCTTCGCGGTCGAGCATGGTTTCGCTGTCGGTGATGAGATCACTCTGAAGGTCGGCGAACAGGAAAGACAACTTACTGTCAGGGGTTTGGTCTTCTGTCCTGACTTCGTCTCTTACACTGGATCGCCATCCCAGGTATTGCCCAATCACTCTGTCTACAGTTACGCACTCGTGGGAGCAGACACTATCAAGGAACTTGATCCGTCTGCGACTGCCCAACAACTCCGTATCACGTTGTCAGACAGGGATTCGGTCGATATCGACCATTTCAAGACGGTAGTGGCGGACACTCTGGCTGCCACGTACTCGACCTCTTCTAGCCGCTGGGAATGGTCGGGGACGGCAGGATTCTTGGAGAAGGCCAATCAGATACAACGAGTAGCTATCATTTTCTCTCTCGTGTTCTTTGCCTTGTCGCTCCTGTGTATCCGCTCGACCATCAAACGAATCATCGCGCAGCAGCGCCGCCAAATCGGAGTCCTCAAGGCGGTTGGCCACAGTGGCGGGGTCATCATGGGGAGGTACTTGCTGTCGGTCGGGATTGTGGCAGCGGTAGCTGGAATCGCGGGAGTTGCTTTGGGCCTCACATTCCTCACACCTTTCGTCTTGGATGTCGAGCGAGCCCTGTACGACATTCCGACCTGGGAAGGTGGGGCCTCGAACACTCGGTATGTCCTCGTCGGTCTCAGTGTGTTGTTCTGCGTGGGCGTGGCAGCAGTGTCGGCATATTCGGCAGTCCGGGAACTGCCAGCCGTAACGCTGCGCAATAGCAGTGTGGTGTCGGCCAAGCGGACACTGGTTGAATCTTGGGAAGCGCTATGGTCCCGGCTCTCGTTCTCTGCACGCTGGGCGGTTCGAGACATGTCGCGTAATCGACTTCGCACAGTCGTGGGAGTGATTGGGGCTGCCGGAAGCCTCATCCTCCTGATGGCCAGCCTAGGCTTGGACGACTCGATTCGTGCGTCGGGCGCCCGGTTGTACGGGGAGCAGTATTCGTACGGCTGGCGTGCAGACTTCCGTGTTCCTGTCGGGACCGATACACAGGAAAGTGTCAGTAGTGATTTCAATCATGAGGTTCAGTGGCTCCAGGAGATGCAAATCGAAGTGCGAACTGCGGACATGAGACATACCGGGACCGTGGTGGTTTTCACACCTGGGTTCTATTTCAATGTCCTTGATGCACGGGGCGATTCGGTGAGTCTGGAAACCGGCGATGTGGCCGTGTCTGCGAAGTTCGCTGATTCCATGGGCCTGAGTGTCAATGACACGATTCAAGTGAGCGCGCGGGGAAAGATTGTGACGGCAATCATCACGAATGTTGTTCCCACCATCGCACCTCAGGGCATCTATGTGTCTGAAGCCACATTCGAAGGATTGGGGTGGGACTTCCAGCCGACGGTGGCCCTGGTAGGCGACTGGGACGATGTGAGATCCCTGGAGGAAGACCCGGCCGTCTTGGATGTCGTCCGATTGTCTGATCAGTACCATGACGCGGAGCAGGCACTTCTCTCGGTCCGTCAGATCGTTCGTATCCTCATAGCAGCAGCGGTCATCATCGCCGTGACTGTCATGTACAGCATCGGTTTGCTCAATTACCTGGAGCGGGAACGGGAGTACGCCACTCTCAAAGTGTTGGGGTTCACCAGGCGAGAGATATTCGGCGTAGTCGTCAAGGACGCGCTACTCGTATTGGCTCTTGGCGCTTTGCTTGGGCTCCCGCTCGGCTGGGTTTACCTGAATGTGTACGTGCAGTCTGTGGCGACGAGTTCCTTCGACTTCCTGCCCGTCATCAGGGCGAGGTCGATTCTCCTCAGTCTCGCGGCGGTCGTGGGGAGCAGCGGACTAGCTGTCGCCATCGTCTGTTGGCGTATCGCACGCCTAGATATGGTTGAGTCGCTGAAGTCTGTTGAGTAGGGAGGAGCAATGGTTAGGTCGGAGTCGATGACAACAACTGCCCCGTTTCAGACATTCGGCCCAAAACTCACTTCTTCTTTCTCCGATGCATCGACGCTGCCGCATTCATGTATGAATGAGCGGAGTCGTCAGCCCAGGGTGCGCTCGAACCGCATGGCCCCAACTTTGTTGAGGTAATCCTTCTTGAGTGTTCGTGGGCTAGTGAAGAAGAACATGTCGGCCCGTGACAGGCTGCCGTCATCCGCCTTGGCTCGGAGCAGTTCCAGAGTGCAGAAGAGGTCGGCGACTTGGAACAGGCGGTATTGGGAGGGGGCTACACGACGGAACTCGACATCGAAAAAGAAGGCGTTGAACAGCGTGTTCATGATGTCAGTGATTTCGGCTTGCCCGTTGTCGTAGTAGGCAATTACCTTGTCAAAGGAAAGAAAGAACTCTGCATTCTCGCGTAGGAACAGCGCCAGAGAGCGTGATATCGACCCTTTGAGTTTCAGTCGGCCCTTGTGCTCTCGCTTGCGGAACGTGAATGCCTTGTAGGTCACGCCTGCTGAGCGGGCAAAGGCAAACAAGCGAGTGAACGCGGCCTTGCGGGTTTCGATGGGGAGCCCTCGGTATTCTGCCTCACCTCGGATAGCCGCTCCAGTGTGTACTGCATGGTTGCCGGGCAAGCCGATGTCAGCGAGCGATTGGGACAGTCGGGCCAGGTGGGAATCGATTCCATGGCGCTGGTCGTGGAACACAAAGACAACCACATAGTAGCCTGAACCGGAGTCACCAAAGTCGCCTGACTCGTCGATGAAGATACTCAGTTCAGACACGATACCCCAATAGAAATGTAAATGGCGGGGGACTTCCCCCGCCATCATGTGGACCCGGGCGTCTCGCGCCAGTCCAAGTACACATATTCTAGCGCAACTCACCCTGCAACTGTGGGCACATTCTTACTGCCGATGGTACCCATTCACCCATAGGCAGAGCCAACGAAGCGGACAAACGGGACGGCGACAATTGACCACATTCTCTGTCATTCCTCTTTGGCCTTCTTCTTGTGAGGTTTCAACCGACTCAGAAGGGCCGCGCCTTTGCTGGTCTTGGGTTCTGGCGATGACTCGGGTTCGGACGGTTCGGACGGGTACGAATCCGATCCCGGAGTGCCGTCTGGCGCGATTACCTCTGGCTCGGGGGCGCTTGTCTCCTGTGCCGCGGCCTCACTTGGCCCTGGCACCGCTGCTTCACTCGACTCTGCCCCAACCTCTGCCATGCCTTCTTCTTCCGCTTCGGCCAGTGCGGCTTTGCGGGCGAAGTCGTCCAGGGTGGGCATGCCATACGCCCTGGCGGTCGAGTTGTACAACTCAGTGATGACGTTCTGCATCCTCGCGGCGAACTCCTCGGGCGACTCCGATTTGAGCGCGGTCAGGGGGTGGCCGATGACGACGTGTACCTCCGGATGGTTGGTCGGCGGGAGGGGCCGGGTGTACGGCCAGGCGGCGAAAGCACCGACGAGTGCGAAGGGGATACAGGGCACAGACTTAGCAATCGACAATGCAGCGACACCAGGTTTGAACGGGCTCATCGCACCTGTGCGCGAACGGGTGCCCTCAGGGAAAATGAGCAGGGGAATACCTTCGTCCAGCAACCGCCCAGTGAGGCCCTTGTGAGTCTTGGCGCCCTTGCGGTCCACCGGATACGCATTGAAAAACAGTGAGGTGGCAAGGCCTTTCAACTTCTTGTCGAAGAAGTAATCGGCGGCTGCGCCCGTGGCGACGTGACGACTCAGCCGTTGGGGCAGGGAGCCCAGAATGAGGGAAGCGTCCAGGTGGGAGGAGTGATTGGAGATGGCGATGAAGGGTTCTTTCACAGCATCAAGAAGGTCGCGCCCGTGGACCGACACCTTGCATAGGCCCCAGACGGTCGCCTTGAGCATGACATCCTGACCGACAAAACGTATCCCTGTGCGCACGGGATTGCGGTAGTACTTCGGATTGGATTGAGTCGCCTCGCTCACTTCTCCCTCGATTTCGTCAATGTGCGCGAAATCCATCGTGTCGCCCTGCGGGGCAGATGCCGCCCCACCCATACCGCGAAAGCCCAACGCTTGGTCGGCACCGACCACACCTTGCCTTCGTCCAAATCGTGAAGGGCTTGCTTGGCCAAGTCGTCGGCGTTCACCCAGACAAAACCAGGAAGGTTGTGCGCCTTGACCCCGCCGCGAGTGTGGAACTCGGTCTTCACCCAGCCGGGCATGAGAGCCATGACCTTGACGCCTGTTCCGTGCAACTCGTTGGCGAGCCCCTCGGTGTACACGGTCACCCACGCCTTGATAGCGGAGTAATTACCCGTCGAAATGACAGCGGAAGAGCTTGCCACATTGAGAATCGCGCCCTGGCCACGCGCCTTCATCGCACGTCCTGCCGCGCCGGACAAAATGAGCACAGCCATGCACATGACATCCATTGCCCTCTGCTGACGCGAAAAGTCCGGGTCGAGCAGCGAATCATGCACGGCGAACCCCGCGTTGTTGATGAGCAGGTCGATAGGTTTGACGGTGGACTCCACGCGGTCGGCGAGTCGCAGCACGTCGTCGCGCAAAGCAAGGTCTGTGGGGATGACCTCCACCTGGATTCCGTGGATTGTACGGAAGTCGGCGGCGGTGGCGTTCAGGCCCGCCTCATCTCGGGAAGCCAAGACGAGGTCGTACCCCTTGGCCGCCAACGCTGAGGCGAAAGCATGACCGATTCCGACCGTTCCACCGGTAATCAAGGCTGTGGGCATGCGTCTAGTCTACTGACTTGCTACCCCACCTATGAACGCCGGACATGCCGGGCGTTTACTTGCTGATGAGTTGGTACGTCTCACGAGCCATGGCCAGCTCCTCATTCGTGGGGACGACGAGGATGACCGTGGAGGAATCAGGGGTCGAGATGGCGCGGGGGTCAGGGCTGCGCACGGCGTTCAGTTCCGGATCCAGGTGGATGCCGAACGCCGACAACCGTTCGATGACGGACGCACGTACATGCTGGTCGTTCTCGCCCACGCCAGCGGTGAACGTGATGGCCTCCACATGGCCCAGAATCGCAATGTACGACCCGATGTAGCTGATCAGTCGGTGAATGTACACGTCATAGGCCAGTTGAGCGTTCTCATCCCCAGCGACGACCTTCGCCCAAATGTCACGGAAATCGGAGGAACCGTCAGCCAGTCCCGCCATACCGGACTTCTTGTTGAGCAGGGTGTCGACCGCCTGGGAATCCATGCCCGCTTCGCGCTGAAGGTAAGCGAAGACGCCAGGGTCCACGTCGCCGGAACGGGTGCCCATGACCAAACCGGCCAGCGGGGTGAGCCCCATCGAGGTGTCCACAGCCACGCCACCGGCGACAGCAGAGATGGAAGCACCGTTGCCGAGATGGCACACGATTTGGTTGAAGCTGGTCACATCGCGGCCAAGGAACTCGGCGACTTCCTTCGAAACGAACGAGTGGGACGTCCCGTGGAAACCGTACTTGCGAATCTTGTACTGCTTCGCGGTCGGCGCGTGAATGGCGTACGTGTACGCCTCAGCCGGCAGGGTCGAGAAGAAAGCGGTGTCGAAGATGGCGACGTGGGGGATGTCAGGCAGGACTGCCAGAGCCGCCTTCATCCCCAAGACGCCGGGAGGATTGTGTAGGGGAGCCAGACCCGCCAAGGACATCATGCCATCCATGACCGACTGGTCGATGAGGACAGGCTCGCGGAACAGGTCGCCACCGTGGACCGCGCGATGTCCGACGGCCACAGCGTCTTTCAAGCTCGGGCCATGCTCTTCGAAAGACCGCACGACAAGGGAAAGCGCTGCGGTATGGTCGGGAATCGTCTCTTCGATGCGGTAAGCCTGACCGCCCGTCTTGTGCGTGAGGTTACCGTCTTCCAGACCGATCTTCTCGACGAGACCAGAGGCGAGCACCTCCTCAGTATCGACATCAATCATTTGGTATTTCACTGACGATGAACCGCAGTTCAAGACAAGAATTGGTGTTGGCATAGGTCCTCCTGTGGGCTAACGGCCTGATGGAGTGAATCCTACGCCATCCTTAAGTGGAGTTTTTCCAAGTCCGGGAGATGGTGGCGTCAGGCGACCCGCGTCCCGCGTGCCAGCGTCTTGTAGGGGATGGTTAACTTGCGCACGGCGATACCGAAGAAGAGCCCGCCGAGAAGGAGATCGAACCCCAAACCCCACGGCCAAATGGAACTCCGCGCGGTGACTGGCTGCACCTTGACCGGCGAGTCGGGGAGGTCCACCTTCTCACCGTTGTACAAGGAAAGGGAACGGGTGCCGTCATTGTTGTATTCGACGAAGTACTTCGGGGAGTAGTTGTACAACTCGAGGCACTCGTCGCGTTCGGTCTGCGGGGCCTGTGCCATCTCCCGCACAAGGTAGCGGATGAGGGACAGCGCGTCGTCGGAGTACTCGGACAGGTCCTCCTTGGCGGCGGGCGGCAGGGGCGAGGCGTCAGCGACGATGACGAAGGGGTTGGGCAAGATCAGCCACCACACCTTGTCGATCCGGGTTTCAGACACTCTCTGGGTCGTCCAATGGCACTGGTCGATAGGCGGGTCGGGGGCCTGGGAGTAGTCCACCTCTTCGCCCTGGTTCTTGTTCCAGAACTGGTTCGTGGCGTAGATGTAGTCGTCTCGGACCTGGTCGGAAACACCCCAGACTTGCACGGTGTACTGCGTGTCTTCGATGAAGGGGAAGGAGAACAGGAGCAGCAGCGGGGTGATGACGGTGAGGACGACCGTCGACAGGTAGGTCATCACTGTGGACCCGGCCGCCCTCGACAAGATGGCTGACCATCCCAGACCGATGGCGCACACGATGCCCACGAGGATGAAGGTGACCAGGAAGCACACAGCGACTTGCCAGGCGGAGATGCCGCCCAAGACCATGGACAAGATGGCGAAGGGCAGGGCGACGACGAGGAAGACGCCAGCGGTGAGCCAGGCGGCGATGAGCTTGCCTGTTGCGATTTCAAGGGCCGACAGCCGTGTGGCTTGGAGAGTGGCGAGCGTCGACTGGTTGCGGTCCCCGTTGATGGAGGTCGCGGTGAAAGTCGGTGCGATGACCAGGCCCATGCCAAGAACGAACATCGTGATGATGGAGAAGGCGATGGGCCCCGCCGGTGGAGGGCAGTAGGAGTAGGGGGATGCGGGATCGCAGCCACTGCCAGCCCACGAGTAGTGGATGGAATAGATGATGATGCCGGTGATGAGTCCAATGAAGACGAACCAGGCAATGAGGGCGATAATCCAGCGCTTGGAGCGGATGCGTTGACGCAATTCCAAGTCGGCAACGGTGCGAATGCCATTCCATGACAGTGACATGATCATCTCCTGTCTTCATTGAGGGTCAAGTACGCTTCTTCCAACCGTCCGGTCAGAGGTGCGATGGTGTGGAGCGGAACTCCAGCGCTCACGGCTGTGCGCAGGAGCTGGGTGGCAGAGTCAAAGCCAGCAAGGGTAATGACGACCTCGCCTGAACTGCCAGGAGCATCCTTCCAGGGGATGTCCACGCTGGTCAGGAAGGAACGCAGAGAAGTCGGGTCGGCTGCCGCGAGACGCCAACCGCGGGTGGTGATTTCTCCTCCTGTATCCGCGTCGACTGTACGGCCCTGAGAGAGGAAAACGGCCTTGTCAGTGAACTCTTCCAACTCGGAGAGGACATGAGAGGAGATGAGGACTGTCTTGCCCTGCTCCGCGAGTCCCCGGACGATGTCGCGCAACTCGATGCGGGAGCGAGGGTCGAGGCCCGAGGCTGGTTCATCCAGCAAGAGGACGTGCGGATCATGGACGAGCGCCCGGGCCAAGCCGAGGCGTTGCTTCTGTCCCCGAGAGAGCACGCGGGCTGGTTGCTTGGCGAACTCCACCAGCCACAACTGGCGCAGAAGCTCCCAGGCACGGGCATCTGCGTCCGCCTTCTTCATTCCGTAGGCCCGCCCGAAGGTGGTGAGGATTTCAACAGGGGTGAGGGCGTCCCATGTGCCGAAGATGTCAGGCATCCAACCGATGAGACAACGTGCCTTGAGGCTTTCCTTGGCGACATCGTGGCCGAGGATGAAGGCTTGCCCGGAATCGGGGGCCAGCAGGCCAGCCAGAATGAGAAGGAGGGTGGTCTTGCCGGAACCGTTCGGGCCGATTAGGGCGGTGACCTTGCCTTGCTCTGCGGTGAAAGTCACGCCGTCCACGGCCCTGACAGGGCCAAACGCCCGGTGAAGGAAGCGCGCCTCGATGCCGGGTGTGGGGGGAGGAAGAGTCGTGGTCGGTGCGGGGTCGAGGGTCGAGGCTTCAGGAGCACTATCTTGGGTTGGTGCTACGAAGGTCGGTGTGGCCTGGTCAGTTTGGGCATCCAAACTAAGAGGTGGACCCAGGACGGGAACGTCAGGTGTGCTCATGGTTCCCACTGTAGAGAACCAGTACGTCGATAGGCATCAGTCGTTGGTACGCAGTGCGTTCATCCTTGAGGATGACAAGCCAGGATACAAGGAAGCGTTCGGGGAAAAGTCGCAGCAGAGCGAGGCAGAACTGCGAGCGCCCCTTACTTCTGGTCGGACACCCCAGACGGCTGGGTGAAATCAGGCTGGCCGAACTCGCCGGCCGGGGCGGGCGGCGCTTGGAAAGGCGCGGTCTGCTCGACGGGCAGGGTGGGAGGCAGAGCCGGAGCGACCGGGGCAGCAGGGGCAGCGGGAGCCGCAGAGAAGTCGACCGTGGGGTTCGCGCGGATATTCGGGTCCTGCACCTGGAAGTAGTCCGCCTTGACGAAGTGACCGAAGGTGGAGGCGACGAAAGAGTTCGGGAAAGACTCAATGAGAGTGTTGTAAGAACCGACATTGGCGTTGTAGTACTTGCGGGCGTTGGCGATGCGCGCCTCAATGTCGCTTAGTTCGTTTTGCAGCTGGAGGAAGCTGGCGTTGGCCTTGAGGTCGGGGTACGCCTCGACGGTGACAGCCACCAAGTTCTGCAACTGCGAGGTCAGTTCCTGCTCGACAGCGGAGCGCTGGGCGGGGTCAGCCTTCGCTCCGGCAAGTGCGGCGGCCTGGTTGCGTAACCCGATGACGGATTCGAGAGTGGACTTCTCGTAGCCAGTGGCACCTTTGATGGTGTTGACGAGGTTCGGAATGAGGTCGTAGCGCCGATTCAACTCGACATCGATCTGGTTCCAGGACTGCTCCACGAGGTTGCGCGCACTCACCATGCGGTTGTACACGCCGATGCCCCACACAACGAGGAGAACGAGGATGATAAGGATGATGACGATAGCAGTGACCATGATGAAACTCCCTTGGGTCGCAGATAAGGTGTAATCAGTCTAGCGGGTTGGTATGGCGGCGGCGGGCGTGGAGTTCACGCTCACATGTCGGTCGTGGCGCGCTTTTCCAGAGCCTGGGAGACAGAGCGTACAAGGGCCCTCGGATCGCGCACATCGGAACGAGTGGCAACAATGATGCGCCACCCCTCGTCCTCGATGCCACGCCAGCGCAGTATTTCCCGTTCTCGGCGTAGGGGGTCTGGGCTTCCTGAATCTACTTCGACCCCCACCATAGATTCCGGGTAAGCCATCTGGAGGTGCCCACGCTTGTCAGGAAGGAGATAGGCGACTTCGGGGACTGGCAGGCCACCTTGTGCTAGCGCCACTCGCACGCGCGACTCCAGGGGCGAACCGACCCCTGGGCGGGCCAGGTGGGCCGCTTGGCGCGCGACCCGTACCCCCCGAGCACCTGCGCGGGCCTCAACAACGGGTAAAAGCTCTTCGCTCGTTACCAAACCTCTCTTCAGAAGAGAATCTGCCACAACGACCAACTCATCCAACGTTGCTCTGGCAGCCAACTGGAGCCAGCATTCCATGGGGTCGAGGACTGGCCACGTCCCTTCCATGAGGGCAATTTGGGACACGTTGGACCGGTGGGTGTGGATGCCTGCGACCTGTGGCCCGGAATCACCAGGGGCAGCAAGAATGTGAATATCTGGTTCGGTGGCGAAGCGTTGAGGCAGGGTCACCCCGAGCATACGTAGAGCGCTCGCTTCACACAGCAATGCCCCCTCGCCAGCGAGGAGGAGGGCGGCTCGGGCTCTTACACTCAATTTCGACGGGTCCTCTGCCGTATACACGCCATGGAAGACCCTGCTGACTGCCTTGGAACGCAACTGGTCTTCGGTGGCCCCGAGTGCTCGCGCTTGGGCGGTCGTGAACACACCTTGACGAGGGAGTACCTGACCAATCGTCGGTTTGGGTCCTCGCGTGGCCATGGATTACTCCTGGGTGATCGCGTCCAACACGGGTGTGTGGGATGCCCTGCGCGAAGGCCCAAGTGCGGCGATGAAGCCCACAACCCCAGAGCCGATGAAGAACACGACGAGTTGTATCCAAGGAATCGACAGGGTCGTCAGGCCATTCTCCGCGAACACCCGCTGAGCCACCACGGCCAGACCGGACCCGACCAGAATACCGACGAGGGCACCGAACACGGCGATGAGGATAGACTCGATGGTCACTGTGCGCCCGACCTGGCCTGTGGTCACGCCCGATGCTCGAAGGACTGCGATTTCGCGGGTGTTCGCGGACACAGACCAGGACAAGGTGTTGACGATCGCAAGGAGAGCGACAATGACGGACAGGGCGAGAAGGGCGTACAGCAGTGCCATGATGCGACTGGTGTCCCCCGAGCCAGAGTCGGCATATTCCTCCGCAGATTGCACAGAAATGGTGTAGTACGGTTCGGCGATGGACTGGAGATTCTCGAGGAGGGTCGGTCGCAGGGAGGGATCGGTTGCGGCAAGCATGACCTGGGCTACAGGCATTGCTTGCTGACGAATCTGCGCAGGGATATTCTTCTGTAGCCATGACGCAGGCAGAATCACATCAGAGAGGATGTGTGAGTCGATGATGACCGTGATGGGGAGTTCCGCGTCGGCTTGGTACGGAGTGTTCGGGCACAGGGTGAAGGCAATCATGTCGCCCAACTTGTATCCGTTGGCTTCAGCGAAGGTCGCGCTCATGGCTGAGCCCTTGGAGAAATCCTCGGCTGCACCACTAACAATGGGTGTCTTCATGGCGTCGGTGAAGGTTGAGTCAGGGCCGTACATGACGGTAGCGGCAGCGGGCTCGCCATCGGGGAGAGTGACCGTGACGGCGGGGGTACCGAAGACGTACACCTTCGTGGACGGCAACTGGCGCACCTGGTCGACGGCGGTTTGTGGGAAAGGCGTGCCCGCGTCGGCGGAACGCATGACGAAATCCGCTTTGGTCTCCTGGCCAACAGACCCGACCAAGGACACGGACGCGGTGGAGGCGAGGATGGTCACAGCAGCGACAAGGGCCATGCCGACCATGAAAGGCGCGGCGGCAGCGACTGTGCGGCGCGGCCTGCGCGTCACATTCTGGCGGGCGAGAATGCCAGAAAGCCGCGAGAGGATCTCGAACGGCCACGCCAGAATTCGCATGAGTGGGCGCACCAGGACAGGCGCGAGGACAACGATGCCAACAAGGGCGGCCACTGCACCGATAGCGAAGTACAAGTCGGGGTAGTACCCCTGAAGGGCGAAGTACAGTGCGGTCGCCCCGCCGAAGAAGAGCAGCACACCAACGAGGCCGCGTACCCATCCTGCCTTCTCAGGCATGAGTTGGTCAGCAGCCAGGGCGTTCAGGGCGTTGAGGCGAGCCCCTTTGAAGGCGGGGATTGCGGCCGCGATGACGGACACGACGATGCCCACGACCAAAGGAATAAGGATGCTCAGGAAGGTCACAGGGATGGTGTCCGTCAGATGCAGGCCGAAAAGACCAAGAACCTGTCTAAGGACAACGACCAAGACATAGCCGATGCCGACTCCAAGAACCGAACCAATGGCTCCGGCCACGAGAGCTTCGCTGAGAATAGAGCCGAAAACTTGGTTACGGGAGGCGCCAACTGCCTTGAGAATGCCGTCTTGGCGGGTTCGTTGGCGCACAATCGCGGCAAAGGTGTTGGCGATGAGGAAGCCGCTCACAATGAAGGCGATGGCAGCGAAAATCAGAAGGAAGGCGGACACGAATGCCAACTGGTGGCGGATGGATATCGCGGCGGCGGCCCTCAGTTCGGTGCCCAAGAGCACTTCGGCCCCGGAATCTACCGGAAGACTTGCCTCAATGGCCGCCTTGGCGGCTTCCGGGGTGCTCTTCTCCGAGACCTTGACTGCAATGGAGGGAACCATCCCAGATGGAGCAAACAACACTTTGGCGGTCATACGGTCCACAATGACGAGCACCGAGCCATTCAGGGGCGTGTCGTAGGCCACGATTCCAACTACGGTGACATCCATGACGCGCCCGTTGGCGATAATCTGGGTTTCGTCGCCGATGGCGAGGCCGGAGCGCGCGGCCGTCGTGGATTCCAAGGCAATTTCCGTGTTGTTCGTGGGGAAATTACCATCGACGAGTTCGCTGCTCTCGACAGTGTTGGGGTCCGCGCCCTGGGCCAAGGAAATGGTGTACCCTGCCGAGACCCGATTGCCATCCCCGTCAACGAGAATGACAGGACCCCGGTAAAGGGCCAGCGTGACGGCGACTTCGGAGAGCCCGGAAACGGCGGATGTCAGGGTGTCCGAGATGAGTGGCTTGTTTGTTTCATGAGTAAGGACACTAGCTGGGTCAGCATCCTTCGGCACCACGTACACGTCTGCCGACGTTGAGGTCGACACGATGGAGGAGTAGGCGGAGTTCATGATATCGCCAATACACAATGTTACCGTAGCGAGCGCTACCCCGACGATGACCGACAGGACGGCAAGAACCAGTTGGCCGGGATGCTCCTTCAGCGACCTCCACGTGACGTCTTTCATGAAATCAGACTCCCTGGGAGAGGTCGCGCAGAGTGTCCATGACCGAGGTCATCGTGGGATTGGCCAGCTCATTGACGAAACGCCCGTCTTCGAGGAACAACACGCGGTCCCCGAAGCTCGCGGCGAAGGGATCGTGGGTAACCATGAGGACAGCCTGGTGCATCTCATCCACCGCTTCCCTCAGGAAGGTCAGCACATCTCTTGCGGAGTCCACATCAAGGTTGCCGGTCGGTTCGTCGGCGAAGAGTGCGGCGGGTTTGGTGACAAGGGCACGCGCGACCGCGATGCGCTGCTGTTGGCCGCCGGAGAGCTGGGCCGGTTTGTGATGGAGACGTTCATCCAAGTTGAGGTCCTCAATGACCTTCTCCACCCAGGAGCCGGAGACTTTCTTCTTTGAGATGCGCAGAGGAAGAAGGATGTTCTCTTCAGCAGTCAGGGTGGGCAGGAGATTGAACGCTTGGAAGACGAAGCCGACCGATGCGCGGCGCACCTTGGTCAGGTCACGATCCTTCAACTTGGATATTTCCTTGCCATCCAGTGTGACGGTCCCAGAAGTGGGGCGGTCAAGGCCGGCGAGGAGGTGCAAGAGGGTGGACTTGCCAGAGCCTGAGGGGCCCATGATGACGGTGAACGTGCCACGGCCGAAAGTCACATCGACTCCGCGCAGCGCCTCCACTTTGGCATCGCCCCTTCCATAGGCCTTGGACAGACCTTGGGCGTCAATGATGGGTTCAGCGGTCTTGCTCAACTCGACCGGGTCGCGCTGAGGGCGAGTCGCGGAACGAGGCCTTCTCGGCGCTGGGATTGGCTCTGAAGCTAGGTCGGGAGCGATGTCCGCCGTGGGTCGAGGAGCGGGGCCCTTGACTCTCGGCTTGGGTCCCACTTCAGGAGGAAGGAAATCGACTTGAGGCTCGAAGACGGGCTCAGGTTGGAGGGTCACGGGGGGAGCTTGGCGAGGAGCGGGACGTGGGACCGACGGCTTCGGTTTGGATTCGTCGACTGCCGAGTCCCCCATCCAGCCCGTGAACGGAGATTCTTCGACATCGTCGTCGGTTCGGAGCAGTTCGGCGGGCGCAGCCGCACCGCGAGGAGTACGCGCAGGTGCCCTGTCAGCCGAAGTCCTGGCGGCGGTGAGGAAATCGTCCTCGGCAGTCTTGGACTCCGGAAGTGAGCGGAAGCGTGGCGATGGGGCCGCTGGAGTGGTGGCGGCGGGAGTAGGGGTCGCAGGAGCGGGGGTGGTAGGCCGCGAAGGAACGACTGCGTCGTCACTGAAATCAACCTTCGGCATAGAAGGATACAGCCGAGATGCTGACATAGACCGGGTGCGCGTCTCAATGCTGTCCAGGGGTTCTTCCTGCAACACCGGTTCCGGCGCAGGCTTGGTCAGCCGGGGGAAAGCGGGCGGTCGATTCGGGTCAGTCAGCGAAGACGGACGCGGACGCGGGGTTGTTGTGGGTCTCGGAGTAGTGACAGGTCGAGAAGTCGGAGTGAATGCGTCAGGAGAGGCAGCCCCATCCGTGCCCAAAGAGGAGATCCGAGGGGTGCGCGGCGTGGGCGCGACCGTAGGTCTGGACGTGCTGGAAGTGGTCGTCGAGCCGAGATTGGACGAAGGTCGAGGCGACGGCGTGGAACCAGGACTCCGAGGAGTGGAACCAGGACTCCGAGGAGTCGACCCCGTGGCGCCTGGCGTTGAACCAGCAACACTTGATGCGGCACTGGGGAAGCGCGGCGTCGCCGATGCACCGGTTGTGGACGGCGGGCGTGTGGTCGGCCTGGTTGGCGGGGGAGTTGGCCCCGCATCGGCGGATGGTTCGGCGAAGAGTCCGTCATACTTGCTCTTGAGAGCGGCCATGCGGGCTTCAAAGGACTCCGTGCTGGCTACTGATTCCGGTGCCCCGTCGGAAAAGTTTAGAGATTCACTCACCTGTACATCCTCCCATGTCGTGGAGCTCAGATGAAACCTCCCATGCTCAATTGGCTGGAATTGGTATCTCCACGTCAAAGTCATTGTATGCTCTCGGGTCCTCGCGTGGTTCCAAATGAACTCGCAGGTCGATGCCAGGGAAAGCCTCGCGCAGAGCCGACTCCACTTCTTCGATGAGGTTGTGGCCCTTGGTGACCGTCCACGAACCGGGGACTAGGGCATCGAAGGTGGCGAAACGTACGCGGCCAGCTAGGCGTGTACGCAAACCGTGGAAAGTTACCTCGTCAGTTGTGTGTTCGGCAAGGACGGCGGCAATGGCTGTATTCTCTTCCTCGGGCAAGGTGATGTCCATGAGGGCTCGTATGGACTCACGCATCAACTTGGCACCAGTCACGATGATGTTGACCCCCACGAGCAGAGCGACAATGGGGTCGAGTATTTGCCATTGTGTGATCCATACGAGCACGATGCCGATGATGACCCCCACCGAGGTCACCACGTCGGTCCAGAGGTGCTTGCCATCCGCCACGAGGGTCGGGCTGCGGAACGCTTTGCCCGCGCGCAGAAGGAGGATCCCGACCACGCCGTTGATGGCTGCGGCGACAGTGGAAATGATGATTCCAAGGCCCAGTGATTCGAGTTCGGCCGGATGAAGGAGTCGGTCGACTGCCGACACGATGATGAGGACCGCTGCGATGAAGATCATGAGCCCCTCGAAGGCGGCGGAGAAATACTCAGCTTTGGTGTGTCCGAATTGGTGGTCTTCGTCCGCCGGTTTGGCGGCGATGGTCAGCATCGCCAGGGCAAGGATGGCGGCTGCCAGGTTAACAAGGGATTCTGCCGCATCCGAGAGGAACCCCACCGAATCAGTGACACGCCAAGCCGCCACCTTGAGGATGATGGTCACCACCGCTGCCGCAATGGACAGCCAGGCATATTTCGTCAGATTGGGTTGGGGCATGGAGCTATTCTGCCATGGCTGTCGATGGATAGCGAGAAGACTCGGGGCAAGCGGCAAGCGGCAAGTTGCAAGATGTTGGCTGTGTCAGCCGAACCTGTCAGGTCATTCTGCACGAAGTTGCGGAGCCCGCTGACTGCCCGAGGATACTGGGTCCCGCGACGGTTTCAGCCGAACCAGCGGGCGAGTTCGGGAAGGACGCCGCCATCATGGAAAGGAGGGGTCACGGCATCGGCGGCTGCCCTTACCTCTTCGGGTGCATCTCCCAGAGCGACGCCGCGGCCCGCCCAGCGAAGTATCTCAATATCGTTGTAGCCGTCTCCAAACGCTAGGACTTCACTCTTGTCAATACCGAGGCGTTCGGTGACCACCTGGAGACCGCGGGCCTTGGACGTGTCGGGTGGGCACACGTCATACCAATGGTTCGTTCCTCGAAAGACTATGAGGTTGCCGAAGTCGATGTCGGCCATGTACGAGTGCAGGTCTTCCTCAGAGCCGGGTCCGAGGTGCACGATGAGCTTCAGACACTGGGTGTCTTTGAGTTCTTCTGGGGTAACGAGGGTTTGTTCTCCACGGAGCAGGCCCGGCTCGAAGTACTGTGTCACGCGGTAACCGACGCCGAACTCCTCGGACGCCAAGATGACGCTCGGGATGGCCGCGACCTTGTCGATGATGTCCCCGGGGGTGAAAGTGGACAGGCGCAAGATGTCCAGGGGCGGGTACTGTGCCACGACTGCGCCATTGGAGCAGACGAAGTACTCAGACTGTGTGTCTGTTTCTTCTTGGGCCCAGCCCAGTTGTCCGGCTGCTTCTTGCGCAGCCACCCAGGCTCTCCCGGTGGTGAGGACGACTGGGACGCCCTGGGACTGGATACGCCGAATCGCTGTACGGACATCTGCCGGAATGATGCCGGTGTTGAGGTCGGCGATGGTGCCGTCCACATCGAACGCTACTAGTTTGTACGGACGAGTCCCCGCATTGGCTAGGGTCCTGCCGTCCGCGAGCGTGGTTGTGGGCAGGCCCGATTTGTCTTGGGGTTGACTCATGCGAGGGGAGTGAGGGTCTCGCGTCCGCCTAGGTACGGGCGCAGGACCGGGGGAACCGTGACCGAACCGTCCCGGTTCTGGAAGTTCTCCAGGATCATGATGATCATCCGTGGCATGGCGCACAGGGTCCCGTTGAGGGTGGCGACTGGGCCGACCCCGTCGGCGTACCTCGCCCTGATGTTGAGGCGGCGGGATTGGAACTGTGTGCAGTCCGAAGTCGAGGTGATCTCGCGGTACTTACCCTGGCTCGGCACCCAGCCGTAGCAATCGTACTTGCGTGCCGCGCTGAGCCCCAGGTCGCCGGACGCGACTTCCAGGACCTCGAAGGGGATGCCGAGGGAGGAGATGAAGTCCTTTTCGCAGGCGAGGAGCTTCTGATGTTCTTCCTGGGAGTCCTCGGGTTTGCAGTAGACAAACATTTCTACTTTGTCGAACCAGTGGACCCGGAAGATTCCGCGCGTGTCTTTACCGTAAGAGCCAGCTTCCCGGCGGAAGCAGGGCGAGTAGCCCATATAGCGTAGTGGGAGGCTGTTCGCGTCAAGGATTTCGTTGGAGTGGTACGCAGCCAGCGCGACTTCGGAGGTACCCACGAGGTACTGGTCGTCGGCGGGCAGGTAGTACACGTCCTGTGCGGCCTGCCCGAGGAAGCCGGTGCCCTCCATGGCTGACGGCTTGACGAGCGCGGGCACGAGCATGGGGTTGAAGCCCCACTCAACCGCCTTGGACACGGCGTAATGCGTCAGCGCCAACTCCAACAACGCGCCGACCCCTGTCAGAACGTAGAACCGCGAACCGGAAATCTTAGTGCCGCGTTCCATGTCGATGGCGCCCAGAAGTTCGCCCAACTCCAGATGGTCGCGGGGGGCAAATCCCTCGGCCACGAAGTCGCGCGGGGTGCCAATGGTCTCCTTCACGACGAAGTCATCCTCGCCGCCGACAGGCACATCGTCATAGACCGGATTCGGCAGTTCCATGAGTAACCTGGTGAACCGCTCTTCCGCGACCTTCGTGAACTCGTCCGCCTCTTTTACCTTGTCAGCCAGTTCTTTCGCTTGCGTAAGAAGAGCCGGGCGCGTCTCGGGAGTGGCCTTGGCGACCGCCTTGCCCAGGTCTTTCTGCTCGGAACGCAAAGCCTCAAAAGCAGCAATGGCAGCGCGCCGGTCCTCATCGGCGGCAACCAATTGGTCAATGAGTTCTACCGATTCCTTCCTGGCGGCTTGGGCACGACGAAGGGCATCGGGATCAGTGCGAATGAGTTTCGGGTCAATCATGCAAGCAAGTCTAGTGGACCGGCAAAGGGGACCTGCGGCACTTGGTTGAGGGGCGCTTGTCGAGAGAGTTTGTCCTGCGTGCCTGGCGCATTATCATGGCAGTGATGCGTGCCTGATTGGGGTCGTGCCAGGACTAAGTGTCCACGCCGTGCGCGTGGGGCAGGCCGATGATGGGCGCGCAGGCAAGGCTGTTTCTTTCACAGTAGAAGGAGTACTGATCATGAAGAAAGCAATGGCAATGACGGCTTCGATTCTCACACTGACTCTTGCCCTTACGTCTTGTGGGGGTGATTCCGGAGGCGGCAATCAGGGCAACGCGAGTACAAGCACGCAAGCGACCTCCCAAGAAACGACTGCTGCGCCCGACGATTCGCCAAGCACCGCCGCGCAAGAACCGACGAAGACATTTTCCATGAACAGCATCACGCTGGAGGCCCCGGAAAGCTGGACGGAAGGACTGAACAACGCGGACGGCACCGCAGAGGTCATGCGCCTGACGGGCGAAAATGCCGACGGTGCAGAAATCATCATGGAAGTGGGGTATTACGTTGGCGGCGGCACAATAGAGTCAGTCAAACAGAGCCTGGCGTACTTCAACACGGATTTGCAGGAAGTGGCCAATGTGGTCCTCGGCGCCGACACGTGGGGGCATCTCACCGCCACAACGAGGAGGGACGGCAGTGCGGTGCTGTACAACGGGTACTATACCCAGTTGGATGGGAAACTGTTGTTGATTGATTTCAGGGGGCTTACCGAAGACGACCCGCGTATCCCCGCGATTTTGACGAGCGTGAAGACCAAATAGACGCACGACATGAAAGCGGAGTACCTAGGGTAATGCTGATTGGCGGTCATTCCAGGCGTCATCCTGCGCGTAGTCACAGAATGACGAGGTGCCTTGATCAGTGCCTCCTCAGCCGCAATCCACCTCAAGCAAGGCCGCGGGTGCTGGGTAGGACAGTTCGCTGACCACTTCGCCCAGCGTTCCGTCGCCACGAACCTCAAGAAGTTGGACGAGGTTGGCATACTGCCCCGCAACCAAGGCCCACCGACCATCGCGTGACAAGGCAAAATCTCGGGGTCCGGCGGCAATGGGCACGGACTGGACAGGGGTGAGGACGCCTGAGTCAAGAGTGTACACAGTCACTGAGTCATCTCCCCGATTGCTGGCGTACAACCTCGTCCCGTCACTGCTCCAGCGCAGGGCAGCGGCGGTGTTGTCCCCGTGCCAATTGGGCGGGATTGTGGAGATCCGCCCAGCCTCGACCCATCCCTCGGTCCGTACTCCATCCGTGGTTTCCGGCACATGTCCGTACAAAATGACCTCGTTGGCCAACTCCCCGATGACGGCTCGCCAGTGGCCTGACGGGTGGTACATCATGTGGCGCGGCCCGAAACCTGCCGGAGTCGCCACACGGCTTACCTCTTCCAAGCCTGAATCCGTGACCTCATACTCAATGAGCGCATCCAGACCCAGGTTACACACCCACACATTGCCCGTGAATGGATCTTGTACCGCCTGATGCGGATGAGGGCCATCCTGTCGGGCGGTGACCGGCCCCAGAGTGCCTTGCGGGACAACAGTCTGAACACCGACCCCGCCCTTCGTGAGGCGGATGAAAGACACCACATCACCGAGATAGTGACTGACCACGATTCCCGAACCGTCGCTTAGAACCAGCCCGTGACAAGGAGATTCACCATGTGATGGGATTGCCTTGGACCACGTGAAGTCTTCCAAGTAGACAGGTGTCACGCCCCCATCGACAACCTCGTTGATCGCGTACACAACGGGCCGTGTCGGGTGAGGTTCAAGCCATGCCGGAGAGGGACCTGCCGAGATGCGTCTCACCTCGACCAGCGCGCCCGCCCGTACCTCAATTACTGCCACATAGTCAGAGAATCCACCGCACAGCCATGTCATGTGTCCAGACTAGTGTTTCCCGCTGGGTGCCGCGTACCTGGCGTGCTCAACGTGGACGTGGGGTTTTCCGTTAGGGGTCGAATCTTCTGTACCTACGTCGTCACTCATCGATACGGATGTCAGGCTCTCTGCGTACTTACATCAATGTAATTTCCATGGAGAATCCGTGTATCCTGAGCTTGTGTGTGATACGTAACATGTACCTGAAGTTCTTAGCCCGACAACGAAGAAAATGGAGAATGCCAGTGGGTTACAAAGGAAGAGCACGTTGGCTTGCCTGTCTTGGTTGTGCGGCTGCTCTGGTGTCGTCCCTGTGCGTCGCTCCCGCCGTTGCGGAGGACTTGAGTGCTGAGAAGACCCATGCTGAGTCCGTGGTAGGACAGGCGCAGACCCACGCGAACCAGTCCTCGGCGGCCGTTGTCGCCGCCACTGCGCGAGTACAGGCCGCTCAAGACAGAGTTGTCGCCGCCGAAGAAGCTTTGGAATCGGCTCAGGCTGATTTCGCACTGGCACAGACCATTCAGGCCGCGAAGGCCAAGGAGCTTTACTTTGCGAACCAAGCGCTTATCGGCGCGAAGGCTGCGGAGGCGGAAGGCCAAGCCCTAGTTGATGCCCAGCAGGACGCCGTGGGTGAGTACGCCCGCGCTATCTTTCAGGACAGCTACCCTTTGCTGAGTCTTGCTCTGATCCTGAATGTGAACTCCCCGGCGAGTCTGGCGAATCGAGTGCAGTGGAGCAACACGGTCCTGACGACGAACCAGGTCGATCTTGATTACCTGCGAGAAATACAGCAACAACTGGTGGAAGCTCGTGCGGCCAGCGAAACGGCACAACAGGATGCTGACAAGGCAGCACAAGACGCTGAGACCCAAGTCACAGTAAGCGCGCAGGCCGAGAAGGCTGCTGCGGACGCGAAGGCTGAAATACAGGCCGCCCTCCAGGAAGAACAGAATGCCTTGGCAGCAGCGTCACAGTTGTACGCGAATGACCAGGCACAGTTGGCGCAGGCTCAGGCCGCCCTTGACTCGGTGAACGCACGTATCGCTGAGCGGGCGCGCCAAGAAGCCGAGCAGGCCGCTGCCGCAGCCGCCGCAGCAGCCGCAGCGCAACCCCAACCAGGACCTCAGCCACAGCCTCCGTCTCCCCCAAGTGGCGGTTCCCTGTCACCTGCTCAGGCGCAATCTGTCGCCTATGGCATGGTGTTGAGTCGTGGATGGGGCGATGCGCAATTCAGTTGCCTGGTCTGGCTGTGGAACCGCGAGTCCGGCTGGCGCTGGAACGCGCAGAACCCCTATTCGGGTGCCTACGGCATACCTCAATCTCTGCCAGCGTCGAAAATGGCCTCGGCTGGTGCGGACTGGCCCACCAACGCAGTCACCCAAATCGTGTGGGGCCTGTCCTACATCTCACAAAGATACGGCACCCCCTGCGGAGCTTGGGCCCACTCAGAGGCCACGGGGTGGTACTAGGAAGATCTGATTGATCAGTGATTCCCTGGAGGTCCTCCGACCACACGGCAATGCCCCACAGGCCGCTTACCTCATGTAGGTCGGGCTGAGCATCGGTCTTCCGCTAGCGTCAACCAACAAGGTGATTCCGCCGGCGGTACCGTCGGTGAAGTAGAGATACTGCACTCCCGTTTGACTATCGACAATGATTTTAGACCCACTAAACCCGTTCGACTCTTTCACTTCGATATCAAACCGGGTGTCCTTCTTGGCCATAGTTCCTCCTGACTTGGGTTCTTCCAGAGTAGCGGGGAAGGCAGGCGGCGGCTTTCCTCTTTACTGGGCGGTTGCTGTCCCAATTTGCTGGGCTCCAAGCGAAAGCGTGTACGTCTGTCCGCCGACAAGGTCAGGTGAGGAATATACAACGTTCGATGCACCCTTGGGGAGGGTGTAAGTCGCCAAGGCCTTCCCAGACGAGTCCGAGATAGTCAGTGTGCCCGATATGGATGCCCGGGCGGAGAACCACGGTTGTGTGGAGGCTGTTCCGGGAGTCGTGGACATACCGCCCGAATCCACTGCGAGGAGAGTCCCGCCAGTGACCACCAGACCAGTGTTGACATCGATCGCTCCATCGCCAGAGCGAGTCGGGCCGTACACCGTCACGTTGCCACCAGTCATTGAACCGGAGCCATTGGAGTCGAGGCCGTCGCCTTCGGCGTTGATGGTGATGTCGCCGCCGGTGATGAGCAGGATCTGACCACCATTGCCTTCACCGCCGAAGCCGCCGCCGCCGAAGCCGCCTGCGCCACCTGGGCGCGCAAAACCGCCGTCAGTACCAGTGCCAGCGGCTGTCCCACCGGGACGAGTTCCCATGTCCGGCATGGTCGCATCGGACGATGGACCTCTGTTGCCGTGTGTACCAGGCCCCGCACCGCCGGGTTGGCCACTCGCGGCTGAAGGCACGTCGGTCGGAACGTCCGTGGGCACACCACTGGGGACTTCGCCGGGGCCGAATCCACCAGGTGCCCCTCCAGGAGCAAACCCGGAGGGCATCTCGCCAGGAACGTACCCGCTCGGAGCGTCTGTCGGCATTTCGGAACTCCAGCCAGACCCGCCCCAAGGCTGGTCAGTCGCGGTTCCATCAGGGATTCCGCCGGGGGCCGCATCCCCAGATGAGGCGGAACTCGACGTCCCGCCTGCAGCGTTCACGCCATCGTCGCTGCTTGTCACGTCGATGATTCCGCCCGCGAGAAGGATATAGAACCCTTCGATACCTTCATAGGAAGAAGTAATGGTCAGTTTGCCGCCGTCGATGGCGGTCACCACGTCGGCGTGTACCCCGTCGTCCCCGCATGCGAATGTCAATGTCCCCCCGGAGATGAGCGCGTCCGTTTTCGCGTGGATGCAGTCGTCGCCCGCTTTGGCGGTGATGTCTCCGCCGGATACCCAGACATATCCCGCCATGGCATCAGACGTGTTCGTGGATTTCAGCGCTTTGCTGCCCGCCTGGATATCGAGGATTCCACCGGAGATCACGAGGTAATCCTTACCGCGTATGCCATCATCGCCCGCCGTGATGACATAGGTCCCGGAGTTGATTTCCAGTCCATCTTTGGAGGCAATGGCATCACCATCCGCGCTTGTCACAGCCAGTTTTCCGGTGCCGGTCAAGATGAGGGTCGCGTGGGAGTACAGCGCCGCCTCGACCGGATTCTTGTCATCCTCGTCCGCCACGCCTGTGTCAGACAGGGAGTTCTCAGATCCCTCAGCAAGGTGTACAACGACCACATCTGTATCCTCGACAACCAAGGCCCCAGGCACTGAGGACGCCACTGATGCCCCATCGAGAATCAGGTCCACTTGCCCACCACCGGGGTCCACGACAACTTGGCCAGCCCACGAGCCCGAGAGGGTGTACGAACCAGTCTTCGACAACGTGATGACATCCTTCTTGACCAAGACCCCGTCCCCACTGGGAGCGGCCAAGTCGATCAAGACGGTCCGAGCGCTCATGGCATCGGGCTTCAGAGGTGCCAGATTGCGGGACATCGCATCGTCAACAGAGGTCGGCATAATGGCAGCCAGTGCTGCCGACGCACTTTCTGCCATACTCGTGACAACATCAGGCAATGCTGCACACCCGCCGAGGAAGAGGGTGGCTCCGACGAGTGCTCGGGCGACCATGCGCCCTGCGTGGGAAGAGATGCTCTTCGGGGAAGTTGTGCTCATGAGAGGTCCTCACTTGACGAGGGCTGGTCCGTGTCGGACTCATTGGCGCTGGAGAATGTCGGTCTGGAGTCAGCGAGGGCTGGCTCGAACTCAGGGACGACAGTGGCCTCGGGCCTTACCGAATAACCCGGCGTCCCAGCTTCAGACAGCGGGCGGGACTCATACCGCACATCGACCACAGTCAACCCACGCACGAAATCCACCTTGTCCACGCGCATATCAACGACGGGCGCGCCCAGAATTGCCTCGACCTCGCGGGCCAACTCAGACTGGTCGGCGCTGGCATGTGCGAGGGTGAGGGTCAGTTTGGAGATAGGGCTTGGGGTGAGCGGACTCGCCGTCCGAGAGTCCGCAATTGCGATGACAACAACGATGAGCGCCATGAGTCCCGCCGACAGCCAGCCATGGTAGGCGCCCAGCCCACCGATGACACCCAAGGCCAAAGCGCAGAAGTAGTACGCGATCTCGCGCTGGCTCAGCGTCTCACTCCTCAGCCTGACAAGGGCAAGGACGCCGAACAGGCCGAAACCGATACCTGCGTTGATAGGAGTGGCGGACAGGGCGATGGCCACGCCCATGACACCGACGTTGACCGCCAGGTACGCCATCGTCAGGTCGCGGCGACGATAGCGGCGGTAATACAAGACGAGGGCGAGCACGCAGATGGCGATGACATCGGCGAGGGGAACGAGTACTTGAGTCATGGTGACCTCCTTGAGATACCCACAGTCAATCCCTGCGTCTCTGAGAAATCTCCAAGAAACTCGGGTCGCGGACCTCCCTATTTCAGCGGTATGCCGGACATAAGTGACCCAGGAGAGACAGTCGTCACTCGGATGAGGGGATGTGGGGAGTTCGGATGGTGCAGGCTTGGGCGCAAATCGTCCCACCGATTTGGGGGCCCATAGTGGAGCGAGGCGATATTATGGCGCAGCCATCGCCTCGTGGAACGACCTGCACCATTCGAACTCCCCACATCCCCTGGCAGTTACCCCAAATCTGAAAGTTACCCCAAATAGGGTCATCCCCCACTGGCCTGGCTGACTTTGACCTTTTCCGCCCGATATCGAGGCCAGTGGGCGAAGTTGGATCAGAGTTGGGCCGTTTCAAGCCAAGAATCGGGCTGACTTTGCACCTACATCGTGCGGCGCCAGGAAAATCGCACGGACATGGCCAAAGTTGGCCCCGGTCGTGCCTCAGCGGCGGAAACGCTCCAGGAATGCGGCTGTGGCTGGGCTGCTCGGGTGCTCGAAAATCTGTTGGGGCGAGCCCGATTCTTCGATTCTTCCTTGGTTGAGGAAGACAATCGTGTCAGCGACGGACCGCGCGAAGTCCATCTCGTGAGTGGCCATGACGATGGTGGACCCACCAGATTTCAGTGCTCTGACAAGGTCTAATACTTCTCCGACGAGGTTGGGGTCAAGGGCGGAGGTGATTTCGTCAAGGAGTAAGAGTTCGGGGTCGGTGGCGATGGCCCTGACGATGGCGACCCTCTGCTGTTGGCCTCCTGAGAGTCGGTCGGGGTACATGCCTGCCTTGTCTGCCACTCCGATACGGTCGAGCAAATCCATCGCCCGCGCCTCGGCCTGGTCCTTGGGCATCTTGTGTACCTCCCGCAGCGCGAGGTCGACGTTGCGCAGGACTGTCAGGTGTGGGAAGAGGTTGTACGACTGGAAGACCACCCCGATACGCGCACGTGTCTTGTCCAAGTCCACGCGAGGGTCGGACGTGTCCTCGCCCTTGAGGAATATCTGTCCGTCGTCGATGCGCTCCAGGAGGTTGATGCAGCGCAGGAGAGTGGACTTGCCCGACCCAGAAGCCCCAATGAGTGCGACGACTTCATGCTCTTGCACGTCCAGGTCAACACCTGACAATACAACATGGTTGCCGAACACCTTCCGAATCCCGCGCAGCGACAGGACGGGACCACCGGGATTACCTTCAGAAGACCTGACTGGCCCAAACTGGGATTCCGCCGCAGGCTCCAGACTAGGCACACTCATACCGTCCCTCCCCTCTGTTCGCGGGTGCGTACCTTCTTGGTGTACCAGTCAGCCAGCCGCACAAAAGGCAGGGCGAAAAGGATGAACACCACACCGGCAGCGACGTACGGGGTGAAGTTCCAGATCCGGGCGACCTCGATTTGGGCAGCGCGCACAGCATCTACCACACCGATGATGGAGACGAGTCCCACGTCCTTCTGCATGGACACGAAGTCGTTCATGAGGGCAGGGATGACATTGCGTATGGCCTGCGGCAGGATGACAATACGCATGGTTTGCATGTGCGACAGACCCAGGGCGCGCGCCCCTGCGCGTTGGGATGGGTGAATCGAGTTGATGCCCGAGCGCAAGACCTCGGCGACGTACGCCGAATAACAAATGGTAATGGCAATAGTGCCCAAGAGCACAGGGTCGATACGCCCCCCGAGGCGCAATCCGGGGATACCGAGGCCGATGAGGTACAACAACAGGATCGCGGGCATTCCGCGCACGATATCCACGTACACCGCTGCGAGGAAGCGCAAAGGGAACAACACCGGGGAGCGCGATGTCCGAATGACCGCGATGAGTGTGCCCAAGAATGCCACTCCCACAACGGAGAACGCGAGAATCTTCAGATTCTGGAGCAGACCCTTGCCCACGGCAGGCAGAGAATGGATGAAGACCTGCGGGTCGAAGAAGGCCTCGCGGACCTTCACCCACCCGGTCGAACTAGCCAGGATGACCGCGATGACACCAGCGAAGACAACGACAGATGCGGCGGCGATGAGGATGGACTTGACCGATGCCCGGCGAGCGAATGCCCGGCGCTCCAGTTCGATGGGACTGGGCGTCCAGTCGTCCTCAATCCCGCCTTCGCTCATCTACATCCTGTACTACTTACTGCTTCAAGACTGGCACATCGTACTGCCCCAGCCACTTGTTCTCAAGGCCCGCAATCGTACCGTCTGCCGTTAGGGCGTTCAGGGCATCTGTGACAGCGGAGGTCAGGGGAGAGTCCTTCTCGAGCAAGAGGGCCATGCCATCCGTGCGATTCTCGGAGCCTGCAATCGCGCCGACGATCTTCCCATCTTCGACTTCGCCGGAACCAACGAGGTAATCGGCGGTCGGTACATCGATGACGAAAGCGTCGATCTGGTTGGCGTTGAGGGCTTGGGTGACAGCCGCAAGGTCATTGAAAACGGCCACATCTTGTGTGGGGGAGAAGGTGTCCCTTGTTATGTCATAGGCGACATCGCCCGAAGCACACCCGAACTTGGCCCCCTTGAGGTCAGCCACAGTCGTCGCGGATGCGAAGGGGTTGGACGCTAGGGTGACAACGACAAAGGGGACCTTGTAATACGCCGGGGAGAAGTCCACGACTTTCGTGCGCTCTTCGGTGATGGAGTACTGCTGGAGGTTGAAGTCGAAGTTCTTCGGGCCGGGTTGGATGGCCTCTTCGAAGGTCGTGCGTACCCACACCACGTCCGCTTTGGCGAATCCCAACTTGTCAGCGACGGCATAGGCCACAGCCGCTTCGAAACCCTCGCCAGTGGTCGGGTCGTCATTCAGGACCCACGGCTCGTAGGCCGGCTCGCCTGTGCCAATGGTGAGTTTTCCCGCGGTAATGGTGGTCAAGCCTTCGGCGGTGGTGGCGGCTCCACTATTGTCGGCGGTGGTGGTGTCAGCGGGGGCACCGCATCCAGCCAAGCCCAGGGCGAGTGCAGCAGCAACGATAAGCGACAGTTTCCTCATGGTGTTCCTTTGGTCATGCGATGTGACGACGTTATCCACCGATGATTGTACGCATGTTTCGTCGTCCCATCATACGGACGAAGATGGGCGAACACCCGACGGGGTTCATCTGTACGGCGGATGTCCTACAGGGCGAGTTCTCCCGAGAAGGGGTAGAGACGCCGTGACAATGATCGGTCGACAGCCGCCATAAGGTGGCTGATTTCTTCGGCGAACCCACTGACGGCAGCGAGGCCGTCCTGGTAACGTTCCTTCTCAGAGGCCAGACGCGCTTCCTCTGTTCGGATGCGCTCGGCAACCTTGGCTATCTCCTCATCCGCCCATGTGGCTGCCGCGTCCCACTGGTGATAGACGCCATTTGCCAGATCTTTGGCCAGTGTAAGGAACCGTTCACAGTCGGCGTCACTCCATTCCTCGGCCTTCGTGTAACCCTCACGAGTGCCCAAGATGCCCGACTTCTTCCAGCGATGTCCGTCTTGGTAGACGCGACCGTCCAATGGGTCTGGAGGACCGTAGGAGTCGGTGGAAGGAGGCTGTCGGGTCAACCGGTCAAAACCTCGAACCGGGACTGGCGATTCGGGGGGTATGTCGAGGTCAAAGACATCTGACCACTTCGGACACTTGCCTTGGATATGCCAGTACCGCGTGTTGTTCCCATAGCCGTTGCTGGTAGAGAAGCGAATCGACAAGAAGTAATCAACATCGCCAATGTGCTCTCGGTCAACTGATAGGGCGGATGCGCCTCTCCCGCTGGCGTCAACGACGCGAAGGTCGGACACCGTTTTCAGGACGCACGTCGCTCCATCGCGTGCTCTCTGCTGGGCTTTCTCCAAAACCCGCTTCACGCGCCGCGTGGCATGATCATCGGCCAGGAAATCAGCTTCATCACTTCGAGCCTTCTGGGTGCGGGCAATCGCGGAGTCTTTCAGGCGCTTGGTCCAGTTCAGGACTTCCTGACGGCGGTCGATCAGCGCGGCGCGGGAGAGGAATTGATCGGCCGAGTCCTGGTCTGGGCCAGCTGTGGAAAGGTCTGGGGGTTCGCAATTGTCGAATCCGAATTTGCCTGCAGTCTTCAGTAATTCAGTCGCCGCATGCGACAAACGACCGGCCAGGAAGGCAATGGATCCAGACTCATTCAGGAGGTCGCTCACCGCATTCTCAAACCCGACGGCGACTGCCGCCAGTACCAACTCGGGAGCCAAGTTGAGTGCTGGGCCGATGTACTTGTTCGAGTTGCTGAGTGCGGCGTGGCGGATCAGGAGTTCAGGGTAAGACTCAAGGTCTGTGAGTGCGGATTCGAGAGTCGCCACCGCATCATCGCGCGACACCGATCCTCGATCCACTTGTGCGCAGAAGAGCAAAAGCGCCCCGGCCTGAAGGGATGGTTCCACTTTGGCGTACTTGACTGCCGACTTGTATGCCTGTGCGGCATCCGAGAAGTTGTTGAGCCGCTCGTGTGCGATTCCAAGGTAGAGATGAGCCACCGCTAGATATCTGTCCTGGTGGATGGCCTCACCGAATTCGTCCACAGCATCGTCAGCCCAGTCGTTCTGAAGTGCGTAAAGTCCTCTTTCCAGGCGCTCGCGGGCCGCCGTGGCCAGTGGATGTCGCAATGTGTCCATGATTCCCACGAGAATTGTGGTGTTGTGCGCCAAGGCTGCGACAATCCGGTCATTCATGATTCCGAGGGCAGCGGTTTGGGCAGCCATTGTCCTAATGATCGCGCTATTGCCAGAGGCGATTGCTCCAGCGATAGTGTCAGCGCTCGCCGCGATGCTGCCCTGGATATCGTGAGTCTGGCTCGAAATCGCATAGGCAGCGCTGTCGCCTTGAGTATTGATAGCTGTTACTAGCGCTGCGAGATCCTGATGCACGCGGGACCGCGGGTAGTAGAGGTCGGTGGCAAGGAGCCACTCCTGAGTGGACATGGACCAAGCCTAGCGACTGCGTGCGAAATGGCAGAGCATGGACCAGATACTCAGCGCTTCCCATGGCAGACCAGAGGCAAAGGAGTCTTTCAGCATCCCGACGGCAACTGAGAGTTCTCCCCCTACGCGGAAGAGGGAGTGGGGCGGGGCACTGTACCTCTGGGGTCGCTACCGGTGCGGTTGCCACGGTCGAGGGCGTCGATGGCGGCGAGGTCGGAATCGGTGAGGACCAGGTCGAGTGTTTCCAGGTTTTCGCGCATCCGGGCGGGGCTTACCGTCTTGGGGATGACGACGAAGTTCTTGGCCAAGTGCCAGGCGAGGATGACCTGGGCCACGCTCGCTCCGACTCGGGCGGCAATCAACTCCAGAATGGGGATGTCCAGATCGACCGCGCGTCCGAGTGGCGACCATGATTCGGTGACGATTCCTCGGGCAGTGTTGGCCTCGATGGTGGCTCGATTGGCGAAGGTCGGATGGATTTCGACTTGGTTGACGGCGGGGACCACACCTGAGTCTTGGAGGTCATCGAGTGTCTCGGCATAGAAGTTGGAGACGCCGATGCTCTTGGCCAGGCCCTGCTCGCGCAAGGTGACAAGGGTCTTCCACGCGCTCGCGTACAAGTTCTGCTCGGGGACCGGCCAGTGGATGAGATACAAGTCGACGTACTCCAAACCAAGCTTGTCGAGGGAGGTCCGCAGAGCCGCCGCAGGGTCGCCGTGGTCGTCATTCCAGAGTTTCGTGGTGACGAAAAGCTCCTCGCGGTCCACTCCGGATTGGCGCAACCCCAGTCCCACGCCTGCCTCGTTACCGTAAATCGCAGCAGTGTCGATATGTCGATAACCAGTCTCGATTGCCTTCTTGACAAGGGGTGCCGAGTCTTCGTCGGTGATCTTCCAGGTTCCGAATCCCAATTGCGGGATGGACCGCCCGTCGTTCAGCGTCAAGTGATTCATGGTTATCCTTTCGTTGCTTTCAGTGTAACCGCGACCTGGTGGGCCGGCCTCGCACCGAACCACCCTTCGGGCAGCAGGGGTTCATTGTCCCGCACACCGCGACTTCGGGCAGCGCAGCCTTCGTCGGACAATGACGAAAGGGGGGTTCAACCCCTGGTCAGCCGCAAGACGTACAACGGCACCAGGAGCTACACTGAATCAGCCACCGAGACAAGGAGAACCATGTCCAACCCGTACCCGACGAATCCGACTCCCGCCACTCCCCAGAAGCAGCCGTCGCGCACTGGTGGGATTCTCACAGCTCTCGCTGGCGTGGCCATCATCGTCATCGTCATCGCCGTCTCGATTGCGACCGGCTACTTGTTCTGGTACATCGGTATCGTGGGCATCATCTTGGTGTTCACAGGTTTGAAGCAGTTGCTCTCCAAGAAAGCGCCCGTACAACCTCCGGCACAGTACCTCGCCGCGCCACAGGGGTACGCTCCGCAAGCTCAGCCCTATCCGCCGCAGGACCCGGCTCAGACGTACCCCCAGGGATACGCACCCGTGCCACAGGCCTACCCTCAGGGATACGTCCCGCAGCAGGGGTACGCCCCGCAGCCTGCCGCGCCTCAAGGTTATGCACCGCAATATGGTCAAGCCCCCGTCGCTGGACTAGTCCCGCAGTACGACCAAGTCCCGCAGTACACCCAGCCCCCGCAGTACGACCAAGTCCCGCCGACCTCGCCTTACGCTCCCGTTGACCCTGTCGCAGCGGCTGCACCGACGTACACCCCGGCACCGGTTGCACCCACGTACACTCCAGCACCGGCTGCCCCTGTGGCTCCCGCCCCACCGACCTACCCGACCTACCCTGGGTACGACTCCACTCCCGGACAGAACCCGCAAAGCTGATCTGACAAGCACAAACCCTGGCCTCCCACACGCCTGCGACTGTCGCTGCCTGGGGACGTCTTGCCCGCCCTTACTTCTTCTTCGGAGGTTTTCTGCCCAGTCCGGCTCGCCAGTCTTCCTCGAGGGGAGGCAGAAGCAGGAGGTTGGCCAGACACCAACACGTAGTGACGAACATCCACACAGCGATGGCACCCGAGCCCACGATGACCGCGGTTCTCTCTATATTGTCCGGGCCAATCGAGTTCACAGTCCAACATATATTGCCCGCGACAATGCCCGTGCTCGCAGCGAGGCAAGCGGTGAACGCAACCAGGATGTCCTTGATGGTGCGGCGGCGGAAACCCCTGTCAAGCAAGGAGAACTCTTCGGCCGGGAGGTATTGCGGTCGGCGCAACACGGCAAAGACAGCGACAATGGCAGTAAGTAGTACGACGCCCAGGAGTTTGAGCAGGGGATAGGTGTACCCCCAGGCGGCGAAGGGCGAACGGGTCGCCCATTGGGTATGCCCATCTTTGACCCAGACAACAAGGTAGGACACTTGGTCGAAGGTTGCTTCGCGTTGCGCGTACCACACGATCACACCGAGGACTGCGACGATCAACAGACTCACGACGATAAGCCGCGTGGGCAGGTAAACGGATAGGTGTCGTTTGACGCGAGGTCCAGACGGGCGGGCCAGTGCGGCGAAATCCAACGCGACCAGGCCGATGATGACGATGAACGACCACACCGCCGGGGCAAGCAAGGCGGTGGCGAAATCCAGTTGATTCTTGAGGAGAAGAAAAACCGTAGTCGCAGCTATGAAAACGATGCCGATACGAATCCAGCGGATGTAGCGGTCCGTCCGCGCCAACCCCTCGTATCCTTCAACGCGGCCTCGTTTGCGACGGGAGTACCACACACTCATTGTGACGAGGACGACCACGAGCACGAAGGCGGACGCGATCCATGCCATCACAAGGGTGGTCGTTGACATCCTGGTCTCCTGCCGACTTAGGAGTCAGTATAAACGGTTACCTTAGACCACACCACTCATTGCTATTTCTTGTAAGAGTGTGGGCGGGACCGGCGAAAAGGCGGCTCACATGCGTTCGGGGGCGGTGATGCCCAGCAGTCCTAACCCGACAGCGAGAGTCTTCTGCGTCGCGCGGCACAGGACCAAGCGGGACGCCCGAACCTCCCCTTCCGATTTCAGCACAGGGCACTGCTCGTAGAAGGTGGACAGCTGTGTGGCCAATTCGAAGAGGTAAAGGCACAACTTGTGCGGCTGGAGGCTGGCCACGACCTCGGCGACCGTGTCGGGAAAACGAGTGAGCAAGAGGGCGAGGGTCTGCTCTGCGAGTTCGGCCAGGATAGATATAGTCGCTGTCGTGTCAACAACAATGTCCCCATCTGCTTCGGCTCGGCGCAGGATCTGAGAGACGCGCGCGTGTGCATATTGGAGGTACGGCCCGGTGTCGCCTGTCGTGGCGACCATGCGATTCAGGTCGAAGACGTAGTCCTTGTGGAGGGCGTTGCTGAGGTCGGCGTACTTCACAGCGGCCATCGCCACGTCGGGGGCAGCGACCTCTTCTGCGGCGTCGAGGAGGGTGTCGAGGGTCACCGCCTTGCCGTCGCGGGTCTTGAACATCTTGCCGTCCGAACCCAGGACCGAGCCGAATCCGACGTGTTCCGCCTTGACTGTATCCGGTAGCCAGCCAGCCATTTTCGCCACAGCGAAGACCTGCGCGAAGTGGTGGGCTTGCGGTGAGCCGACGACATAAATGAGGCGTGTGGCCTTGAGGTCGTTGAGGCGGTAACGGATGGCAGCCAGGTCAGTGGCAGCATAACCGAATCCCCCGTCAGACTTGCGCACGATGAGGGGCGTCTCATCACCAGGCACGAACACGCACAATGCTCCCTGGTCCACGACGGCAATTCCCCGCTGTTCCAAGTCTTCGGCCACGGAGGCCAGCATGGGGTTGTACATGGATTCGCCAGCGAGGTCTTCGTCGGTGAGCAGGACGCCCAGCCGCGCATAGGCGCGGTTGAATCCTGCCTTGGACACATCGATCAGCGCCTGCCAGATGGTTCGGGTCTGTGGGTCCCCGGACTGGAGTGCGACCACCCGCAATCGGGCAGCCTCAGCGAATGCTTCATCCTCGCGGAAATGGACTTGGGCCCGTTTGTACAACTCAACTGACGTGTCCAGGGTCAGAGTCGTGGCGTCGATGCCCTCGAAGAGGATCTGCTCGACGAGCATGCCGAACTGTGTGCCCCAGTCTCCAATGTGATTTTGGGGGATGACTTCGTTGCCTCCTGCTCGCAAGACGCGGACGAGGCAATCACCAATGATGGTGCTGCGCAAGTTGCCGACGTGCATGGGCTTGGCGACATTCGGCGCAGAATAATCCACGATCACCTTGTCAGGGGACTCTTCCTGCTCGATGCCGTTGTGGGGGTCGGCCAATTGGTCGGTCACTGCTGTGGCGAGCACGTCCATCTTTACTCGAATATTGATGAATCCCGGTCCCGCGATCTCCAGGGGCTCGGCGATGTCGGACACGTCCACAGCTTCGATGATCTCGGCAGCCACGTCGCGCGGTTTGCGCCCTTGCTCGTTGGCAAGGCGAAGGGCCACGTTGCATTGGTAGTGCCCGAAAGCCGCCTTGGTCGCGGGCCGCAGTTCAGGGTCGATACCGGTGACTGCCTGGAAGCGGGAGGACAGGAGCGCAGGAATGGAAGACATGGGTACATTCTTCCACGAGTGTGGTAGGGATTTGGGTCGCGTCGGTTTGGTACGCTCGGAGCATGAGCGTCAAGGTGCGGGTACCGGGCAAGGTCAACCTTGCCCTGCGCGTGGGCGCGCGTCGGGAGGATGGATACCACGAACTCGCCACCATCTTTCAGGCTGTTTCCTTGTACGACGAGGTCGAGGCTTCGCTTGGGGAGGGCGTGACATGCGAGATGCTCGGCACACAAGCCCATCTCGTTCAGGTCGGTGACAACAATCTGGCAGTCCGGGCGGCATGCCTGCTGGCTGAGCGTTTCAACGTGACCGACGGTGTACATCTGGTCATTGACAAGCGGATTCCCGTGGCGGGCGGGATGGCGGGCGGCTCGGCCGATGCCGCTGCGGCCTTGCTTGCGTGTGCACGACTGTGGGGCGTGGATGCGTCATTCGAGGACTTGGTGTCGCTGGGTGCGACGCTCGGTGCGGATGTGCCCTTTGCGCTGATGGGAGGTTGCGCCTTGGGGCAGGGGCGTGGTGAGGTCTTGACACCGGTTCTGAGCCGAGGCACGTACTCCTGGGTCCTCGCCTTTGCGCATCAGGGTTTGTCAACCCCCGCAGTGTTCAGGACTTTGGACGATATGCAGGAACGTGTGCCCGAGTCCATGAGGCTCGCTTCCCATCCTCCCATGCCCGCTGATGTGATGAGGGCGCTCACGACAGGCGACCCGACGATCCTTGCCCCCACCCTCGTCAATGACCTCCATGCCCCAGCCCTCGCTCTTGCCCCCAGCCTGGCCACGACTATTCGTGCTGGTCAGGAGGCTGGCGCCTTGGCGGCTCTGCTGTCGGGCTCCGGACCAACTATCGCATTCCTTGTCAGCGATGAGTATGCAGCAACAGACTTGGCGGTCAATCTCTCGTCCCAGGGTGTGGCCCGCGAGGTGCGTGTGGTCAGCGGCCCTGTTTCTGGCGCGACGGTTATTGAGGAGAAGTAGTTGCACGAATGAGCCGACCGACAACTCGACCCTTCCGGCGCACCGATATACCAACCCTTCTTCAGCGAGGGCAAGACTGATCAATTTTCGATGTCATCCTGCGACTGGACGCACGTTGACGGCCCACGTGGCCTAGGCCAAATTACCCGCGTAAGAGCCCGTTTCGATTACCAAAAGAAAATACACTATTATGTGAAAACACGATGAAAGCGGGAACCCATGCCTGAATCATTCATCCCATTTCGCCAGCAGATTGAGCAAGCCCTCAACTTCGCTCAAGATGGCATCGGCAGCCACTTTGTTGGCCTGCCCTTTTCTGGTCGTTCTGAGTTGCTTGAAAGTATTACGCGCGGCTTGAAAGAGCGCGGGCGCACTGTCCTTGCGTTGAGTGGCAACGCCGCCTGGCAAAACCAGCCGATGGCGGCGTTCGCCAATACGCCACTGTCCTTCTTGGCTGAGGCCGGGAGACGATGGCATGTCCCTCCTGGTGCGGCGACGGAGGCTGGCGCTCCCGATCCAGTCGAGGCGATTTCGTCATTGTCCAATCATTTGGTCATTGTGGCCACTCAGGCTGATTTGCTGGACCGCCACACTATTGGTGCGATCACTGCGGCTCATCAGGCCCACGGCTTTGTCGTCATCACGAGCAGCAGTCCGTCCGTCTTCCACCCGGGCACCCTCATGGCGAATGTGAATAAGGCCATCAGGGTTAATATGCCGACTCTGACGATGCGAGGCGCGGACGCTGTCATCGTCGATATCTTGGGCGAACCGCTGGAATCGAGAGGTGTGGCAGCGATCACCCGAGCGTGTGGTGGGCTGTATGGACTGATTCGCTCGGTGACCATCGTCGGCAAACAGACACAGTCCCTTGTGCCTATTGGCAATCGATGGCGCGCGGTGGGACCACTCTGGTCGCCTATGCTCAGTGGCATCGCCCAGTCATTCGTCGCTTCCTTCGATGAGCCGACCCTTGAAGCGGCGACTGCTTTGGCCCTGGCTGGAATGGTGCTGCCCGAGAACGCCGATGGGCTGGTTTCGCCTGACCAACTGCGGATTCTGACCGAGTCAGGAGTCATACAGTTCCAGGACAGTCTCCCAGGCTCTCCCTTCGCCCTACACCCGCCACTCTTGGCCACCTATCTGCGTGAGCGGGTCAAGAATGCGTCTGGCAGCAGTATTACTGTGCCAGATGGAGTGACCAAACTTCTGGACGCTTGGCGGGCCGACAAGACTGCACAGACCGCGCTACCGCTGTGGCAAGCCATGCGGCGCGGAGTGCGTCCTGACCATGAGATCGATCAGGTGATGAGAGGGACCACCAGGTATGGCGACGATCTCCTGTCGGGCAAGTTCATGTGGTGGAAGGCGCTGTGGATAGAGGGGTATGCCCAAGACTCGAAGGCCGCTGAGGCTCTCGTTGACGAAGCGCTGCCGAACATGCCGCACTATCGTTCTCTCCTGCGTGCGGCAAAGGCGAGAGTTCGCTTTATCAGCAATCGTCCGATTGATCCCAATGATTTGCAGATGCCTGGTCCGGACGAAGACCCGTACACCCTGCTCCCCATCACGTCCCTGACTGTCGAGGCTGCGATTGCCGCTGGCCTGACCTTCCAAGCCGACGCTGCCCTGGAGGGGTTCAGCGATCTTGTTGAGGCTCACATCAAGGACGCAGGTGACATCTTCGTCCATTTGTCGGCCTATTTGCCGGTTCTCAACCGGATCTTGGCTGGCGACTTGGATCGGGGCATCACAGACGGATTGCTCGCTATGCGCAGGATCGATCAGCGGGCGTCTCTGCGCGGTCCCGCTGTCGCTTACGCGGTCATGCTTGGGCACTTGGTAGCCGGTCGCTTCGGTGCGGCCAGCACGATGTTCGAAAAGTGCATCTCATTGTCGGCGCCAGTGGCGATTGATGATCTGTTTTCATTTGGAGCGCACATCGCCTTGCTACAGGGTGACAGAGAGTACGCCCTCTCTCTGATGTCACGCTGGGACACCTCGCCTGCCGGGGCCGGTGAGGGTTCTTACGTTGCCTATTCCCGAGCACCGGGGATGGCACCCGAGCCTGTGCGTGTCCTGACCAATCCCAATATCAGTGACGCCGAAAGATGCGCACAGGGGTGGGACTTGGTCCTGACTCATCTCAACGGAGGCCACGTCAGTTCTGCCATGTTCATGGCGATTCAGGCTGTTTATTACGGACCATGCCCAGAGGCTGTCGGCCCCATAACGCAAGCTCTGACGACGATTGAAAGTCCCATGATCATCGAGCTGACGCGCCTCGTCTTGGCTGCCAACGATGGAGACATCCCCGCCCTGGACCAGGCTATTGCGGAGATGTCCACTCATCATTGGATGCTCTTTGCCATACGCGGCCAAGTGGCCAAGGCGCTCTTGCTCTATCGCCAAGGGGAGAGCGTTGCCGGTGCTCTGGCCGCTCACTATGCCTGGAAGTTGGCCGGCTCCGAAGCCGTCAACGGTATGGGCATTTTCGAGCCCATTGCGAAGCAAGTCGGCTTGTCTCACCGGGAGTACGAGGTGATCGACTTGGTGGCCCAAGGCATGACCGCTGCCGAGGCTGCGGGGCGGTTGTACCTCAGCACACGCACGGTGGAGACTCATCTGCGCAATATCACCACCAAGACCGGAATCTCTCATCGGGACAACCTCATTGAGGCCGTCAGAACTTGGCTGCACGAAGTCAGACAGACCCCTAGGGCCTGACACTGTTGAGTGCCAGGCCCCAGGGCTGTGTGATAGCAGCGGGACTATGAGTGGGCGCGCCGCCAGCCGACGAGTGCAGCGAGCAGACCGTAACTAGCCAAGAGTGGGGCAACTCCGGCAGGGACAGATCCGTTCACAGGCGCCACCGCGCCACCAGTAGCAATCGTGAGAGACTCCTGCGTCGAAGACGGGTCGGTCGTGTCCGTCGGGTCTGTCACTTTGGTCTCGGTCTCAGGCTCGGATGCCATGGGCTGTTCAACCGTTTGCGCTGGTTCGGTCGGCAGTTCCCCAGATTCCGCGGGCACCTCGTTGGGAACGACAGGCACAGTCGGGCCAGTCGGGCCATTCGGTCCTGCCGGGTTGGCGGGTGGTTCCGTGGGCTCCGCAGGTGGTTCTTCGGCGGGCTGGGCTGGCGGTTGAGAGGGTTCCGTGGCCGCCTCTGTGGGCTGCGTGGCCGGTGGGGCAGGGGGTGCCGGGGGCTCCGGTGGGGCCGGAGGTGCGGGAGGTGCCGGTGGTTCCCGAGGTGGTGTCGGGGGTTCAGGGGCCTCGGCTGGCTGTTCGCCCTGTTCGGTCGATGAGTCACCTGGTTCGGCAGGGGGTTCGTTCTGCCCTGGTTCAGCGGGCGGGTCCGCAGGTTGTGCCGGGGGTTCGGCCGGTGGTGCCGGGGGTGCCGGAGGCTCTACGGGGGGCTGGGCCGGTGGCTGCGAGGGTTCCGTGGCCGAATCGGTCGGCTGGGAGCCGGGTGGTGTCACAGGTTCTGTCGGCGTCTCGCTGGGCTGAGTCGGTGGTTCCGACGGTTCTGTCGTGGCTTCGCCTGGGGTCGTCGGTTCGCTTGGTGCCGAAGTGGGCTCCGAGGTCGGGGGAGTGTCCTCATTGGCGACTGCACATCCGCCGCCAGGCAATTTCGGAACAGCCGCGTACTTGGCTGGCAAGCTCCTCCACAAGCCATCCATGAAATAGAAGGGGAGAATCGAGGTGCACAAGTCTTGTGCCGTCACTGTGTAGGTGTACGAGGTCGCGCCGGGGATGTCGACGTATCCGCTTCCGGCATCGCGTCTCCACTGGATGGGCGTCTGATCTGGGACACTGCCAAGAGACGGTAGGACGGAACCCAGCGTGGAGCAGATGCCGTTGCGTATTTCTTCTGCGATTGCGGTGAAGTCTGCTTTGTCGGCTGCCGTGACGCTTGAGTCAGACAGATACCCGAGGTTGGGAGTGATTGTCATCCCGAGGTACTTCACGGCGTACGCATCTGTCACAAACTCGAAGTTCTTCATGGTGGAGTTCCCAAACGCATGTTGGCCCGCTGCAATAGGTGGGTTTGTTGTCATACACGCCTGGTAAATCTTGTTGTGGGCGACCTCATGTCGAGCGCTCTCCAACCACCTGTTGAGAGTCTCAGTCTTGCTGGTGTCGAAGTAAATGGTGTTCTCGCTTGTCCAGCAGGCGTTCGTGTTGGGGCCCAAAGAGGCGCAGCGGTTCGCCTCAAAAGAGACGTTGATATTCGGATCAAGACTCTTGACCAGGTTGGTGATTGCGGTCTGATCAGCAGATGGGATTGCTGCGGATGCGAGGGCCGGGAATATCACGGTAATCCCGAGGGCCAGGGATGCCGCTAGGGCAAACATGGATGTGTGTTTCTTGAGGGAGGTCAGCATTGTCCTCTCCTTTCAGTCAGGGGGCGCACAACTGTCGTCGTCGTGCGAAATGGTTCTTCAATGAACATAGGTTCACTCTCCAATCGAGTTGGTAGGGAAGTGCTGGCTGATGCTGGGAGTCGCCGCAGTGTCAGGCGGCATGGGAAGACCGCCCGACCCTGGGTTCCGACGACTCGCATGATTAGTCAGTGGTTCCCTAGAGGGAAGTACTTCAGGGTTCCGACCGGACTCGCATGGGTTTACGGGCAAAGCCACCCTGAGGCGAGAGTCACTGTACGCACGCACTTGGCGATGACTTCCTGCTCTCTGGGTCACTTTGCCCGCGACTCAGGTGTGCTCAACTCGGGGATAAGTGTCTCTGCCGAGGTCCGTGCGTACTGCCACTAAGTTGAGTAATTCCAGATAATGGGTGCACTAAGGTTGCCGAAAAAGGTCCCCTCTGAGAACCATCAGCCTTTCCCCACCGAATCGCCGACTGGCGTGCTTGCGATAGGCTCGACTTCACCAAGGGAAGCGCTGACCTAGCTGATGTGTCAGCGGTTCCAAAGTACCTCGGGAGGCAAATCATGGACGGAGTCACCATTGTGGCGCTGGGTGCCATCGCGGGCATCGCTGTCCTGGCCATCCTCGTGGTGGCGGCAGCGGCAATACGCAATCGGCAGCGCAGTTGGGGTGTGCAAGCCTATGCGCTCGGGCAGGGCTGGACCTATGCCGCGAGTGACCCCACGGCAAACAAAATCTGTTCGGCTATCCCTGTTTTCGGTCTGAGCGCGCACGCCCGCGACGTTGTGACAGGGGAGCACAATTCGGTCCCGTTCATGGCGTTTACCCTTGTCCCAGGCCGTGAGGGCCATCCTGGAGATGCGTCGAGGCATGTGTCGGGTGCCGGTGTCATCGCCCTGCGAACCCCGGGGACCATCGAGCCCGTCATCCTGACGCCCCAGGGTTTCGTGGAGAGGATCAGCGCGGCCCTGGGCGGCCAGGATATCCTCACAGGCCGCGACGAGGTGGATTCGGCCTGGCGCATTCGAGGCGACGAGCCCACAGTCCTACAGGTTCTCACCGACCCCCTCTTGGACTGGCTCACGGACCCCGAGACGAGCGGGTCGTACGGTTTCGAGAACGGGTACGTCGTGACGTGGAGCGTGGAGCGTTTCGCGCCCGGCGACATTGAGCATTACCTCAACAAGCTGGAAGCGCTCACGGAACTCGTGCCTGGGCAGGTCTGGGGTTTGCGGTAAGGATTCACAGCTCGCCAATATGGTGGGCGTACCTATAGGCCACCCAGCCCAGCGGGATGCGAATCCAATAGGTGACGAGCCTGAAGAGCAAGACGATGGAGGCAGCGACGCCGGCATTCAGTCCGATGGCGACCAAGGCGCCGGACTCGGTGACTTCGATGGCGCCCACGCCGCCGGGGGTGGGCAGGAAGGCACCGGCCGAGTTACCCAAGAGGTACACAACTCCCGCCGCGAGGTACGACTGGTCCTGTCCGAACGCCAGCATCGACCAGTACATCGCAGTGACGTAGGAAGCGATGAGAATGACGATACCGCCGAGGCCGAGAGCCAGTCTCCATGGGTTCGACAGCAACTCCACCAGACGCGGCCAGGTTTGTTCGAGCATGGGTGTGACACGGGCGATAGCCCAGCGGCGAGTTCGAGGGTAAATGAAGACAGCCCCCACTGCGGCAGCGACGATGCCGATGACGACAAGCATGGCTGGAGTCACTTCGAAGCTGGTGAGTTGGGTGGAACCTGTGATGACGGTCACGATGACCAGTACTACGATAGTGACAACGCCAGTAGCAACTTGTGTAAGGGCAACAGTAGCTGCCGCGAGAGGAGTGGGCACACCTCTCTTGTTCAAGACTCGCAGGTTGACGGCGGCTGGACCGAGCCCAGCTGGTGCTGCGACCGCCACGAAGGAGGCGGCCAACTGGCATACGTACGTCCGCCACAAACTCAGTTTGACAGGGGAAAATGCGGTAAAGGTCAGGGACGCTCCAACGAAGCCGACCATCCCTACAACAAAGGCTGCCACCGCCCAGCGCCAATCAGACTTGCCGACTGCCTCCACGACTTCCGAGAGATTGAACGTTGCCAAAACGGCAATGATTGCGACAGCAACCAGAACAACCATAAAGACTGTTCTGGCCGACAGACGTGTGATCTTCTCAGGCTGAATTTGAGCCTCGGGCATGACTTTGGCCAACTCGGCGCGCAGTTCCGCGAGGACTTCTTTGGGCTTCTCCATGTGTACGCGCGTGGCTTTCGGCACGGCCGGGATTTGGAGCAGAGGCCCCAACGCAGCCACCTCGTCAGAGGACAGGACCCTGTTCGCGCTGTCCAGAGCCCGCATTGGGCCGACGCGCGCGGCCAGTAGGGAGACCATCTGTGTACGGTCCAGGCGCAAGGCCAGTTCCGAGGAGGCGACGTCCCCTCCTTCCCATCCGACGACCCACAGGGAGCCTTCTTCGGGCCCGACGCCGATACGGAAGGCGTCCGGGGTGAGATTCCCATGTGCGATAGAGCAGTGGTGGGCTTTGCCCAGTTCGGCCCACATGGCGTCGATGAGGTCGTCAGTGATGTCGGTGTCTGGGATATTGGCGAAACTGATCGAGGGTCTAGTCGCCTCTCGCACGATGAGCATGGAGTCCTCGGCCTCGGCGATGGCCAAGACGGCGGGCGTGGAGACCCCCGCAGAGCGGACAGCGTAGCTCAACAGGGCGGACCGCTCGGCAGTTTGCCTTAGTGAGACGATATTTCGTCCCTCGACCCCGCGCGAACGCAGGTACGTCCATACCCGCACGATGGTGCCCATCATCTGCCGGTCGCCGTCGAGGACGATGACGTTGTACTCCTTACCGGTCAAGGTCTTCATGGCGTACAGGCGATGGTCGGCGAAGAACTGCGGGGTTTGCACTCCGGGGTTGGTCATCTGGGTTTCCGGGACGCCTGCTTGGGCCACTCGGTCGATGGTCAGCGGCGCGAAACCTGCCCGACGGATTCCATCGAGCAGAGCCAATCCGTACGCCCGCTGCGAGGGAATGCCCACTGCATATCGGGCGCCATACCCGCAGGCGCGTCCAACGAGAAGGGCGATGGCCATGCCGGGAAGGGAGGCCGACGTGGTGATGACCGAGACGACGACCGCGACCCACATGAGGTTCCAAGACCAGGTGACCGACTTGCGGCGAGCAGGGGAGGCGACAGCGGTAAGCAAGGCGGTGATGGCGGACACGTACGCCGGAATCGTCACAATGAGCGTGCCCTGTTTACCAATGGATAGCCCTGTGACAAGGGATTGCGGACCGATTTCCTTGAGAAGGAAGACGAGTGTGACGTTGATGATGATGCCGCCGACCGCGCCGACCAGACCTTGGAGGAGAGTCATGGCGTAACGACGTACAAGCAGGTCGATGCCCACGGCCAGCGGAGGCACAAGGATGACAGCCGCATCGAGGACGGTGACAGGCACGAAGAGGATGCGCTGAAGCAGTCCCGCGAACGCGCGTACATCGGCGGCCATGCCCTCTGTGGTGTTGTGCGCGTAGATGACGAGGAGGCAGATCAGGGCGATGCCGACGACGTGGGCGATGATGCCTACGAGGTCGGCTGTGTTGCGCACAGTCGATGCCGGACTGTCCTTGATTCCGACACGAATCGTTTCCGCCGAGGGGGTCTCGGGTGGCGGCGGTGTCGGTTCGGCAGTCATATCAAGGCAAGTCTAGTGTCTTGCGCTGAAAGTTCGGCGGTATGAGTGAGCGCCCTCGGCGCGTCTCAGGGTAGGTGGAGGCGTTCGTTATCCATTTGGCAGGCGTAGATACTGCGACTACGCGTAGCATGACGAAATGGGGAGATCGGTGGTTCCTTAGAGGTCGGAGGAGAGGTGGAAATCTTTGTCGAGGTTATGCATACCGTTCCACGCCAGGTTGACAAGAATAGCCGTTACTTCTTCTTTGGTGTATTCGGGGTTGTCCAACCACCACTGGCCTGTCATAGCGATGAGGCCGGCGAGACCTTGGGCGAGCAGTGGGACGGGCTTTGCGCTGTACCCCCGCTCCTCGAATCGCGGGATGAGAAGGCCTTCCACCCGCGCGATGACGTCCGAGAGGATGGAGGCGAACCCCGAACCACCCCGCTCGGAGGAGTCGCGCATGATGATTTGGAAGCCCTCAGGACAAGATTCAATGTACGTGAGCAGAGCCAGGGCACCCTGTTCCAAGAGCCGACGCGACCCGGCGTCAGGGTCAGACAGCGCGGCGCGGATAGCGCCCAAGAGCGTGGACACTTCCCGATCCACGACGACCGCGTACAACCCTTCTTTACCACCGAAATGCTCGTACACCACCGGCTTGCTCACCTCGGCACGCGAAGCAATCTCCTCAACGGATGTCCCATCGAATCCAGCCGCCGCAAAGCACACTCGAGCAACGCCGATGAGTTGGTCGCGTCTCTCAGCGGCGGTCATACGTCTGGTGCGTGGCGGGTCTGTCATCACGCCTAGTCTACTGTCCCTTCTGCCCAAGGAGTCGGCGCCTTTGTGTCGAAAAGGTCAGGAAACCCGACTCAAGAGGCACCCCCTCCCTACAAGAGTCCTCAGGTGGGCCAAAGAATGTGTCGCTAGGGCCTTGACAGGCCTATTTCCCTATGATAAAACGGTTTAGTAAACCACGTGCAACGGTGCCTTGGTTGATGAAAACCACGTCAGTGGCGGGTCGATTTGGCACCTTTCGAGAGAAGGAGCAACAGCCATGAGGCGACAGAAGATCATAACTTTGACCGCACTAGCGGTCACCTCGGCACTCGCATTGGGGGGTTGCGGAGGCAGCAATGGTGGCGGCGACAGCCCAAGCCCTGCGGTTACCGCGAGTTCCTCAACCACAGCAAGCGCGAGCGGAAATCTCACCGTTTGGGTGGACGAGACGCGCCAAGCAGCAGTCACCGCGGCTGCACTTGAGTTCGAGAACGCAACAGGAGTAAAAGTCACTGTGGTTCTGAAGAACTTCGACGACATACGTCCTCAATTTGTAGTACAGGTCCCCACGGGTGAGGGCCCCGACATCATTGCCGGTCCCCATGACTGGCTGGGGGAACTCACCACCAACGGAGTGGTCGCTCCATTGGAATTGGGAGCCAAGGCCAGCGAATTCAATCCAGTGTCACTCCAGGCATTCACGGTTGACGGCCAGATCTACGGACTTCCTTACGCTGTCGAGAACATCGGCCTCATCCGCAATACCGATCTGGTCCCGACAGCCTCGGAGGCCACATGGGACGCCACCGTGGCAGCGGGAACTGCCGTTGGGACCAAGTACCCGATCATCATTGCAGTAGGTGCGGATGGTGACGGCTACACCCTGTATCCCTTCCAAACATCGTTTGGCGCCCCGGTCTTCGCCCAAAACGCCGATGGTTCCTACAGGCCAGAAATCGCCATGGGCGGCGATGGTGGGCACGACTATGCCGCGTGGCTTGCAGCGCAAGGCAAAGCTGGCCTACTGTCACCGGACGTAACCTATGATGTGGCTGTCGCCGCGTTCGCAGCAGCAGAGACACCCTATATCGTGGGTGGACCATGGATGCTCGACCAGTTCAAGGCACTGAACCTCGCCATCGACCCATTGCCCAGAGCCGGGAGCAAGGACGCTCAGCCCTTTGTGGGTGTTCAGGGTTTCTATCTGTCGGCACAGTCAAAGAACGCCATCGTGGCGAACGACTTCCTGGTGAATTATCTGTCCAGCGAGTCCGTGCAGTACGCGCTCTACGAATCCGGCGGGCGCCCGCCTGCTCTCATATCGGCGGCCGACAAAGCCTCTGCCGATCCCCTCATTGCCGGATTCAACGCTGCGGGACAAAACGCTGTCCCCATGCCGTCGATTGCGGAAATGGGCTCCGTCTGGGCGTTCTGGGGCACCACTGAGGTGGGCATCATCGAGGGAAGCCTCGACCCGACCCCCGCCTGGGACAAGATGGTCGCGGACATCCAAGCGGCGATCAAAGGATAAGTGACTGGCGGCCGGGGTGGTCAGGATCATCTGAGCCACGACCACCCCAGCCGATTCACCTCGTGCTTCGATGAAAGGAGACTGCGATGAGCAACGCCGAACAGGCGACTAGAGCGCGCGAGAGGACATCACACGCGCGGGACTACAGCCCAGGGTTCTTCGTCAAGTTGACGCTCATGGCGCTGATCGATGCTCTCGGTGCCTACGGCCTACTTGCGTGCTGGCAAGAGGGCGCGACCGGGATCTTCTGCGCCCTGCTGGCAATTCTCATTGCCGCAAACTATGTCTACTTTTCCAAGAGAGCCCTGGCCGCAAAGTACATCTTCCCCGGACTGACGTTCTTGCTGGTCTTTCAGATTTTCGTCGTGGTCTACACAGGCTACGTTTCCTTTACCAACTATGGTGATGGGCACAACTCGACCAAACAGGCCGCAATCGACGCGCTGCTGCAGCAAAACGAGCGGCGCGTCGAGGGGTCTCAAGCATATCCCCTCGTTGTCGTGGAGCGGGACGGAGACCTCGGATTTGCCATCATCGCTGATGGCGAAGTCAGGGTTGGCAGTTCTGATCAACCCTTCGAAGTCGTCAAGGCAGAACTGGACGAGACGGACCCGACCAAGGTGAGCTCCATCGATGGATGGGCCATACTGTCGTTCAGCGATATCGTCTCCAAGCAGTCCGACATCATGGCCCTGCGGGTGCCCATCTCCGACGAGGCTGCCGATGGATCCGTGCGCACCGCCGACGCGCGTGTGGGCTACGTGTACCTGCCCTTCTTGCGGTACGACCCCGACGAGGACGTCATGGTGGACACGATGACCGACGTGACCTACTATCCCAACGGTCATGGGCAGTTTCAGTCCGATGAAGGACAGACTCTGAGTGTGGGGTGGAGGGTTGGTGTGGGCATGGAGAACTACCTGATGGCGTTCTCTGATTCCCGTTATGCGAAGCCATTCTTCGCTGTCCTCGCCTGGACCACGGTGTATTCGTTCGCCTCAGTGGCTCTATGCTTCCTAGTCGGTTTGTTCCTCGCCACCATCCTCAACGATCCTCGCATCAAGGGCCGCCGCGTTCTGCGCGTTCTACTCATCTTTCCCTATGCCATTCCAGGGTTCCTGGGGGCCCTAATATGGACCGGCCTGCTCAACCGCGGCTTTGGATTTGTCAACCAAGTCCTCCTTGGCGGAGCACATGTCGGGTGGCTGACCGACCCGTGGTTGGCCAAGGTGTCGGTCATCCTGGTGAGCCTGTGGCTCGGTTTCCCCTACATGTTCCTCATCTGCACCGGCGCGCTACAGTCCCTTCCCGCAGATGTCATGGAGGCGGCCAAGATCGACGGTGCCTCAAGGATGCAGGCCTGGCGCGGGATCACTCTGCCGCTGGTCTTCATCTCGACGGCCCCCTTGCTGATCTCGTCCTTCGCCTTCAACTTCAACAACTTCAACCTGATCTACATGCTGACTGGTGGTGGGCCGCGGTTCCCCGATGCCTCGGTTCCCGTTGGCCAGACGGACATACTCATCTCCATGGTGTATTCGGTGTCCGGTCTGGATGGCTCCGCCCAAAAGAACTACGGACTTGCTTCAGCCCTGTCCATTGTGATCTTTATCATTGTCGGGACCGTCTCGGCGATCGCATTCCGTCAGACTCGCAAACTTGAGGAGATGATCTAGATGGCTACACTGTCTTCAGCCCGCCAGACCCCCACGATCCGTCGTTTCGGTCACTGGGCAGCGGACCTCGGATGGCGCTACCTTGTGGTGTTGGCGGCGGTGGTCTTCGCCGTATTCCCCATTCTGTACATCATCTCCGCCTCTTTAGGGGGCACCGGCACCCTGACTGGATCCAACCAGTTGTTCGCTTCGGTGACGGGTGCGAACTACGAACAACTCTCCAACACCATGTTCTGGACCTGGGTGGGTAACACATTGGTCATTGCTGCGGCCTCGGCAGTCGGTACTGTCCTCATGGGAGCCGCTGCCGCTTATGCGTTCTCGCGTTTCCGTTTCATCGGCCGTCGGGTGGGATTGACCTCGCTTCTCATCATCCAGATGTTCCCGCAGATGCTGGCCTTTGTGGCGGTTTTTCTCTTGCTCATGAGCCTGGGCCACGTCTTTCCTGTGCTCGGCCTGAATTCGAAGATATCCCTCATCTGTGTCTACCTGGGTGGTGCCCTGGGGGTCAACGCCTTCCTCATGTACGGATTCTTCAACACCGTTCCGCGAGAACTTGACGAAGCGGCAAAGGTCGACGGTGCCACGCACTCTCAGATCTACTGGACCATCATCCTTCGCATGGTAACGCCTATCCTGGCGGTTGTCGGACTTCTCTCCTTCATCGGATCCTTCTCCGATTTCATCCTGGCCCGTCTGATTCTTCAATCGGAACAGAACTGGACCCTGGCGGTCGGGCTGTATGGCTTTGTCTCGGATCGCCTCGACGCCAACTGGGGTGTCTTTGCCGCAGGGGCGGTGATCGCAGCGCTCCCCGTCATGGCCCTGTTCCTCTTCCTCCAGCGTTACATTGTTGGAGGGTTGACTGCAGGAGCAGTCAAGGGATAGCAGCGCCCTGGTCCGGACTTACCGAAAGAGAAAGGAGACTCGTTTCATGACTGCGGCCCCAGATTGGCTCCATGACGCCGTCTTTTACCAGATTTTCCCTGACAGGTTTGCGAACTCCAACCCGGACGCCGACCTGCCCGACACCGTTGCTTGGGAGAGTGAACCGACACCAACGAACTTCTTTGGTGGGGACCTAGAGGGTATGACCCAGCACTTGGATCACATTGCGTCACTCGGAGCTAACGGGATCTACCTGAACCCCATATTCGAGGCCGACACCAACCATCGCTATGACGGAAAGAACTATTTCGCCGTTGATCCCCGACTCGGTGACCTTGCCGCATTTCGACGTTTCATCGATTCTGCGCACGGCGTGGGCATCAAGGTCATCCTCGACGGTGTGTTCAACCACAGTGGCATCGGCCACCCCTACTTTCAGGATGTCATGGAACACGAAGGTGCTTCTGACTACGTCAACTGGTACTCGGTGGAGAACTTCCCCGTGACAAGCCATCCTGTGCCGAATTACCGCACGTTTGCCGGCTGCTGGGACTTACCGAAATGGAATGTGTACAACCCGCTGGTTCGCCAACATCACTTGGACGTCGCCTCCTTCTGGTTGGATGAGGGCATTGACGGCTGGCGACTCGATGTACCGTGGCTGGTGCCGCACGGATTTTGGCGACAATTCCGTGAGTTGGTCAAGCGTGAAAACAGCGAGGCGTACATCGTCGCGGAGGAATGGCGCGAGCCGGAACAGTGGCTTCAGGGGGATATGTGCGATGGCACGATGAATTACACGCTGCGCGCGCTGATTCTGGGATTCACGACTGGCTCCCTAGATGCGGTGGAGTTTTCGGCGGGAGTGAACACGCTGAGGGACCGGATCCCCGATGGGTTCCACCATGGCATGCTCAACGTTCTGGGAAGCCACGACACCGAGCGAGTCCTGACCACGCATAGTGGCAACCGATCCAGGTGTGCACTCGCACACTCACTCATGTTCCTTTCTCAAGGTGCTCCGATGGTCTACTACGGGGATGAGGTGGGCCTGACTGGTGAAAATGACCCTGGATGTCGCGGGAGTGTGCCTTGGGACGAATCAGCATGGGATGGCGCGATGGTGGACCATGTGCGTGGCCTCACGGCATTGCGCGCCAACACCGCAGCCCTGCGCCGAGGCACACAAGACTGCTGGGCAGTCGACCCGGACACCGTTGCTCTTGTCCGTGACTGGGACGGTGCCCGAGTCATCGGCATCGTCCATCGCGGGAGTGGCATCCGGGTCGAGACCTCATCATTGCCGATTCTGAACCCGGTTCCGCTTCTTGGAGAGGCGGGTCATGACCCAACTGGCTTCCTCGTTGGCCCGGACACCGTCTTGGTCCTGACCGGTCAACCTGCGGCCAATGCCGGTTGGGGGTGAGCCCGACTGTGGCTACCTACGCATCCAGGCGACCACTGTGGAATGATGGTCATCGTGGTGAACACCAGATGAAAGCAAAACGGGTCACTATCAAAGACGTGGCGGAGCGGGCGCAGGTCTCCAAGACGGCTGTGTCGTTCGCCTTCAACGACCCTTCCAGGTTGTCTGACTCCACCCTCAACCAGATCTTGGCTGCCGCTGAGGACCTCGGCTACACCCGCAATCCATCAGCGAGGGCCTTGGCGACGCGGCACACCAATTCTCTCGCGGTGCTGCTCCCGCAGCCGATTGAACGGGCGATGGAGAATCCTTATTACACACAACTCTTTCGCGGCATTGGGCAGACGTGCGGCATGGAGGGGCTCACGATGCTGCTTGTACCCCCACTTTACGGTTCGATGCGGAAGGCTATTCCCTATGCTGCCGTCGACGGATTCATCGTCTGTGGCCTGGAGAACGACTCCGGAGAAATCCAAACCCTACGTTCGAGTGGACTGCCGTTCGTACTCTTGGACGGAGAAGATGCCGACGATGTGTCTCGCATTTCGGTGGACGAACAGGAGGGTATGCGCCAGCTCACGGAATACGTGTTGGAGCAAGGACACCGTCACTTGCTCGTCCTGGCCTTTCGGTCAGGAACGGATGCAGGTCCGACTGCTTGGCGGGGTGTACTCGCTCGTCGCATCGCGGGAGTGAGCGAGGCTCTTCACGGCGTGGGGCTCTCGCTCGATTCTCCCCATATTCAGATCAGGGAGGTTCCAAGCACCAGAAAGGCCGGTTACGACGCCTTTCGGCAAGTGTGGGAAAGCCCTGATCATCCCACCGCTGTCCTAGCTTTTTCCGACATTCTCGCCTTGGGTGTGCTTGATGCGGCCCACAAGCTAGGGATCGACGTGCCCGGCGACGTGTCAGTGACGGGATTTGACGACCTGAACGAGGCCGAAACCGCTCGCCCTGCCCTGACGACGGTGCGCCAACCCATCGTCTCCAAGGGGCGGCTCGCCGCCGAATACCTTGTGGAAGCGGTGAACGTCGAAGATCCCCTTCCACACAGGCGCAAACTCCACACCACGCTCGTCCTACGCGACTCGGTCAGCCGCCCCCGCCCAGTCTCCTGACCAGGCACCGTCAGATTCCGTTTCGTATGTGAAACCTCGAGGGTTGAGGGTATGGGCCGGTGAGAGGATTCTTGGAGGTCAGTTGGCCGCGTGCTCGTTGAGGTCGCCGGGAGCGAGTCCGAGCGCACGCTCGATGTCTGCTGGGCTGGCATCGGGCTCGAGCCCAGCCTCCCCCAGGTACCACACCATTTTCGCCATGACTGCTTCCAGTCTGTCGTAGGCCGTCTTAGGGGAGATGTGGAGCCGACGGGAAAGCGCCTCCCAGGTCTCACCACGGGCGCGGGCCGACAGGACCTCAATCTGGCGTTCGGTCAACTCAGGCAGCCGATTGCGTCGGGACAGCAGTTCAGCCAGACCGACGAGGGAGGGCGGTACAACAGTCTCGCCCGAAGCCAAGCGCAGAAATGCCTCTTGATTGTGTGCCAACGAGTCCGACTTGCGTACCAGCCCAGACGCACCCGCAGACAAACAGTGAGCTAGGACGAGGAGTCGCCGCTCGTCAGTGTACAGAGACACACGGTATCCCTGGCGAACGAGTTCGATGATCGCTTTGGGCCCTTGCAGAATACCTGGATCGCCCAAGGTGGTGGACAACAGGAGGTCCAGCACAATCAGATCGGTGACAGGTCGCGCTGCAAGTAGTGCCTCAACACTGGCAAAGGTTGCCACCACGTCCAGAGCAGGGTAGGCCAAGTGGAATGTGTCTCGGGTCTGGCTGCCATCGTCTACGACCGCCACCCTCGGACGGGTATCCTCCGAGAAAGGCGAGTCGCCAGGTAGGGGCGCTTCTAGTGATTCGTGCGCGCTCATCTTCTCAATCGCTCACCGTTGTTCGCAGGTGCCGACACTCGCCCGCCTATGGTGACGCAAGTGCCTTCGCCGGGACGGGACTCAATGCTGACGGTCAAGCCGTTGCGTCGAGCTGAGTCGATGACCTGGCTGGTCAATCCAAACTTGTATTCGACCTTGTCAGGGTCGAAACCGATCCCATCATCGGCAACCGAGACCTCCCAGAGTCCTTCTCGGACATCGGTATGAATCACGACCTCGTGGGCGCGGGCGTGGAACTGTACGTTGTACAGCAGTGACACCAGCGCAGTCTCGACTGCGACCGCCTCACCATCTTCTAGTTGGACTCCCCGGCTAAGCGCCGTCCGCACATCCAACGGCAGTTGCCCGAAACCTGCCACACTCCGCCCAACCACGGCGTTCAAAGTCAAATCGACCGGGGGGGGGGGTACATTGTTGCTTATTGATCTTTGACGAGCATTCAGTATCTCATTGCGGAGTCGGTTGGCTTCCCGAGCAGCTTGCGCGCGCAGCGATGGCAGCAGTTCCTCGGGGTTGTTGTCCTGAGCCAGGCGAGCCAAGAGGCCGGTCGCGTTGTGGACATGGAATCGGTAGCTCGCCAGTTCCAGGTCGGTTGCCAATTCGACGGCACAAGCTTGGCTGGCATCTGCTCTCTCCCCTAGCTGGCGAACCGTCCGTCCCAGCATGGCGGAGGTCAAGACGAAGAGGACGTAGCAGAGTGTGTTGTTGATCACGGCCGTCGCCTCGGTCTGATTACCCGGCCATGCAAATGCTGCGTAGAGGACCGCCACGGGCGACCCGACCGCAAGCGAGCGGGGCACGGAACGCAACCATGCCGGAATTGTCGCCACAACAGGGTTGACGTAGCCAGGGGCCCACACCAGCCACGTCCCGATCCACCAGTCCCTCGGCAGCACCAGCCCAGACACGACCAAAGCAGCGACGGCGACCGCTACATCCACTGCGCCCCACCACCAAGACAATGCAGAAAACGACCCTCGATAGATGATCGCCGCGAAGTATGCCACTGACCAACCGACGGCTACGTACATCACCACCCAAGCTGCAGGCGAAACTCCCAGGCCGCGCCATGCCCAGGCCGACACGGCGACGAGGGGCACAGTGCCCAAGCGCAGCATCGCCAGCACCACCACGATAGCCGCTTCGACTTGGAGCGCAGATTTCAGGGCGCACCCGTTTGCGTCGAAGCCTCGCAACGCGGAGATCAAGCCTGGCACCCCTCCATTATCCTTCCATCGGCTGTTCCGTGCCCACCGGAAAACGGAGGGTAGGAAATTGAGGTAGTTGGGGGCCCGGACGCCAACTTAGCCTTATGTGACAGGCAGTCCACTCGGGGCTGCGCCTCAACCGAAAGGAACACATATGGATGCGTCCAGTGCTGCCGTAGTTCTGATTGCAATGATCGCTGTGATCTTTGTGCCTTTGGCTGTTCTCAAGATAATGGCAAGACGCCAAGTCCAGTTCCAGTACCGCCTGCCCCAAGGCGCCACCGTGGCTCAGACCAAAGACTCCATAGTGTCCGCACTCCCGGCGGGCTGGAAGCCCCTCGGGACAGCCAAGTCCGACGCCTCGTTTCTGGCTGAGGAAGGCACCGAAGAGTGGGCCATATTCCTGAATCTACGCCAGGGTTTACTGGGGCCAAAATACATTGTTTCCGTCGAACTGTCTACCTCGATCACTGACGCATATGGGCGCACCAGTTTGGTGCCTTTCACCCAAGCCGAGCCGCAGCAGGAATATACCGTCGACATCTGGGTCTCCTATATGTATGGCGGCCTCGGCAAGATCTGGTTTTGGCCCACGTCTCTCAAGATTATCGGGCTAAAGAAATACCTGGCCGAGAAATTTGGCGTCGTCGCCGATGCATGACCCGGCGAACCCCGTGCGCCCCCAAGAAGAACTCCCACAATTACCAATGCTACAAATACCACGAAAGGAAGCATGTCATGTACGGATACGAATACTACACACAAGGAGAGACCGGTTGGGATCCCAACATGCCTCGCACCTGCCCCTTCTGTGGAGGCAGGTCATATAGTTCCGCCTACCTCAACTCCAACTGCGGCGGCACTGCCAAGTGCCCACACTGCGGGCGCGAATTCTGATGGAGAGGAGCCGAGCAAGGGCAGGAGGTCTCGTAGCGATTGCCGCTCTTGCGTCGATGCTTCTTGTGGCGGCCTGCTCCCAAGTTCCCCTGACTGAGAGCAGTCCAACAGCCCCAGAGGCACCGCGTCCTGCAGCGGTCTGCATCCCGACCGGCGCCGGTCCCGTCCAAATACCGGATGAAAGGGACAGTCGGTTCTCAGGCAGTTACGGCCCGCTCTATCACTGCGCATCCGACTCGATTGACCCAGGACAGCCTCCTCCTCCCGCTGTCATGTATGCCCACGACTTCGTCTTCTCCGGCAGAGCTCCGGTCACAGGATGGATCGATGCCGGGAACTATACGGCGTTGACCAGTGAACAACTAAACGAGCTTGAACTCGATAATACTGCGGAGAGGCCAGGAAACACTCCGACCGTTGCCGCTTGTCTGTGGGAGGGTTACGGCCTTGTCTGTGTTAGCGACGACTATCCCGAGGGGTTCACCCTCCGGAACGAAGATTTCACAGATTCAGATGGCGCTGGCTACACCCTGATCAAGCCCCCTGGTGTCGAAACAGACACACGAGGCATTCCGGAGACATTCACGGTGGAAGAAGCGAAGAACTTCTTGTCCAGCTACGCCATATGGAACTACTCTGACAATCTACCAGGACCTTGGCCAGAAGAATCCGCGTCGGATGAAGTGACCGAAGAATCTACGTCTGTCGCGGAGCAGGCTCAAACAAGCGTATTCGCGCCAGCGGGCCAGGTGCCATCAGGTTGGGTGGAGGAATGCGTTGCTCACCTTCATTATGCGTATCCGATGTCGTGGAAGCCCACAGGGACTACTGGCGGGCACGTCACGGACTGGAGACTCTATGGGGATGCCAATCTTGACATGGGTCTAGTCAGCGTCTTCCCGTCAATGCCCACAGCCGATGTCGCCAAGCACGTGGACGAGTTTACGGTGGTCGGTGCGGGCGGGTGGGACGATATCCTGCCAGTCGAACGCAAGACATGGAAGAACGCGAATGGCGTGAGGGGCACGCTCGTGGAAGATACTGCACAATACGAAGGGTATCCTTCAGGCGTGATGTGGGGCATAGCGGAACCCGAGGTAGGCAAAGGTGGTGCGATCTTCAAGTTCGATGTCGCCATGGGAGAGGCGAGCAAGGGGCGCGCTTATGCGCAATTCCAGCAACTTCTCGACTCAGTCTGGTACTCACCGACTAGCTGCGGCACTTTGTCGGACCCCATCAGTGTGAAGCAGGCTGAACAACTCGTGCTCAATGACTTGCCGGAGATTCTGCCCATCGAACGCGCCTCCATACCATCCTCCTGGGACCAGCTGGACGAATGGTACGGCGCAAGTATCTCTCTGGTGGAGCAGGGTGAATCCTCCACCAAATCGAATATCGGCGAGGTCGTCTACTGCCTGGAGTACAGCGTCACTAGGATGGGCACGGGACGAGTTGTGGTGGACGGCGATGGCGAGACGGTGCATGACTTCGAGTTGTCCTCCTTCAGCAAACGTACCGATCCGTTCTACATCCGGTGCTTGAGCTAGGTCCATTTCTCAGCGCCGGTCGTTCGTCTGAAGCGTGGCTGTCCTGTCATGGGGACCAGTGTGTGGGACATGACTTCTGCGACCCTGGTCCTTACGATATACTCAGGTAAGGATGTGGAAAGAGTAAGGAGATTCTTATGCTGACCGCCACACTGACAAGCAAGGGGCAGGTGACCATTCCGAAGGACGTGCGCGCCAGCTTAGGGCTTACCCAAGGAGACAGAATTGTCTTCGAGCCAGTGACCGATGGATTCTTTGTCCGGGCGTCAGACAAGCCAGCCAGCCGTCTCGCCGGGTTCTTTGGCCCATGGCGGGCCGAGCCAATCACGATTGAGCAAATGGAGCGTGACATCGCGGAAGCCGCCGCCCGATGAAAGGAATCGACACAAATGTTCTTGTCCGCATGATTATGCGCGATGATGCAGAACAGACGGCCATCGCTGACTCCTTCATGGCTAGCCTGTCGGCTTCGAAACCGGGCTATGTGCCCCTGGTGGCAGCGGTTGAACTGTGGTGGGTGCTCAGCTCTTCGTATCGGCGTACGCACGATCAGCTATGCGCCCTGTTCGAGGAACTCATCGACTCAGATGACCTGGTGTTCGAGTCAGCAGACGACCTTCGCGCGGGGCTGGTCATAGCGCGCAGTGGCGCAGGTTTGGCAGATGCCCTCATCGCAGTCAGTTCTCAAGCATCTGGGTGTACGTCCGTTGTGACTTTCGACAAGGCCGCAGTAAAGAAAGCAGGCATGACCCACCTCACCAGCGCTGTGGCGCGCAGTTAGTGGCAATGAACACGTCCTGTGGTTAGCACCTCTGCGCAAAGCATCGGTCGCAGAGGGATGATGTCACAGTCCGAGGAGCAGGCTCAGGCCTTGGCTGATGTCGTGCATGAAGACGGCGGGGACTTGGCCCGCTGGTGCACCCAGGTCGTCGAGGTCGGCGGTGAAGATTTCATTGACACGTGCCACGCAGTCTTTGGGTAAACCTGTGGCGCTGGCGGGGAGGAAGACGTTCCACGGGTAGGCAGCTGCTGCGGTGTGCGACGTGAGAGCAACAACGACGGCTGTGGCGATGGGTGTTCGATTGACGCGATCAGCTTGGATAACGACTACCGGGCGGCGTTTGGCAGGAGCGGAGCCGCGAATCTCACCCAGGTCAAGCCAGTGAATGGCTCCACGGCTGGTCACCATTCCTCCTCGGGGGAGGTGCGGGCAAGGCGGGTGCGCATAGCATCGCGCAAGTCGGCGGCTTCGCTGAGGGACTGTCGTGTTTCGAGGGCCATAGCCTGACGCACTTGCTCGCTCAGCGAGCCTGCTTCAGCGTCATCGATATATCGTTGAACGGCTCGAACGTAAAGAGCAGACCGAGTGAGATGCCGAGAGGTGACAAAATCATCCACCCGTCTGAAAAGCTCGTCGGGGACAGAGATCGCGGTTTTCATGCCAACAGTATAACTCGTTATACCCGTCGGTGGTGTCCAACCCCTGTCGTGTTCCGGCGACTCCTGTATCAGGAACGGTCGGGGATTGGCTTGAGAGCACACGACTTTGATGCAGGAGTCAGCGGGCGGACCGAGCAGCGTCACAGGGCGGGGGTACGGGCCACTACACTTGGAGGGTAAGGAGTACCCTCATGTCCGTGTTCACCCGCCTACCACTCGTTCCTGGCGACCCCATCTTGGGGATGACTGACAAGTTCAATGCTGATCCTGACCCCCGCAAGGCCAATCTCGGCGTCGGCGTGTACTTGGGCGAGGATGGCAAGGTGCCCCTCATGGCGGCGGTCGCGGCGGTCGAAAAAGACATTCCCGCTTTGGGTGCTGCTCATCCCTACCTCCCGATGTCTGGTTCGCCAGACCTCACCAAGGCAATTCAGGAACTCGTCTTTGGCGCGAACTCTGAGGCACTCCAAGCGGGCAGGGTTGCGAGCCTCCAGACGCTCGCCGGGACGGGCGCACTCAGGATTGGTGCAGGTTTACTGGCTCTGACAAGCGCAGATGCGACAGTGATGATGTCTGATCCGACGTGGGAGAACCACGAATCCATCTTTGGGCGCGCCGGATTCAAGCTGGGACATTACCGCTATTACAACCCTGAACTCCGAGGCATCGACTTCGCTGGACTGCTGGAAGACTTGGGTAATGCCGCTTCCGGGTCTATCGTCTTGCTCCATGCCTGTTGTCACAATCCGACCGGTTATGACCTGACCCCCGCGCAGTGGGACGAAGTGGTCACCATCTGCGTCGCACGCGAACTTGTTCCTTTCCTCGACATGGCCTACCAGGGCTTCTCGGTCGGCATTCGGGAGGACGCGGCAGGGATCGAGAAGTTCGCCAACTCAGGCCTGCCCTTCCTCGTTGCCAACTCGTTCTCCAAGACTTTTGGGCTGTATGGAGAGCGCGTGGGCGGTATCTCCTACGTCACGACCGATGCTGACGAGGCTGAGCGCGTCATGTCTCAGGCAAAGATGGTTGTGCGTTCGATCTACTCCAACCCTCCGACATATGGAGCCAAGATTGTCTCGACCATTCTCGCAACGCCCGAGTTGAAGGCCTTGTGGGAGCAGGAACTGTACGGCTACCGCGACCGTATCAAGGCCATGCGATCAGCCCTTCGCTCCGGACTGGAAGCCGCCGGTGTGCCGGGCGATTTCTCCTACATCACAAGCCAGGCGGGCATGTTCTCCTATTCAGGGTTGGACGTGGAACAGATGCAACGTTTGCGTTCGCAGTTCCATGTGTACGGCCTCGATTCCGGCAGAATGTGCATGGCTGGGCTCAACACACGTAACATTGATTGGGTAGTCGGCGCGATAGCGTCCGTTATTGAAGGGTAAACATGTCTGAATCATGGGGGTACACCCCGAGCGAACCGGTCCAGGAACCGGAGCAGTCCGAGCCGCTGTCCGCCGGGCCTGTCGATGCAGGTCAGGGGGGCGAAGTCGCAGCGGAAACTGGGGCGACTGCCGTCGAAGTGGCGACTGATGCCTTCAGCGCGGAACCGTCCGCAGCACCGTGGTCCACTCCGGTTGCCGAGGGAGCCGCCGAGGCGGTCGCGCCTGAGGCGGCGGAATCGGTCGTCCCCGATGTCGCGGTTGCGGAGACCTCTGATCCTTGGTCGGCCCCTGTTCCTGATTTTGGTGCGCCAGCAGTTCCTGACTTTGGTTCGGTGCCCGTGGCCGATTTCGGTTCGGCTTCGGTGGCGAGTTTTGATCAGGCGCCTGCGGTTCCAACGGACAGCTTTGGTGTAGCCTCAGCGCCGATTCCGGTGCCGACTTTCGATGCTGCGCCCGCACCGTACACGCCCCCTGAGCCGTCGGTGTACACCCCGGTCGACCCTGCGGCGTACACCCCTGCTCCCAATCCCTTTGATGTGTCGTCCGCGACTGCTACCCCCTTGGGCGGGGATGCGGCTCAGGCGACGGGTTACCAGGATGCAGCGCAGACTCCATGGCAGCCGACTCCTGCTCCCGCCCCCCAGCCTGGCACGGCGTATGCCTGGGCACCGGATCCTGCCACTGCGCAAGCCACACCGCCTCAGGGATACCCTGTGTACAACGCTGGTGCGCCCCAAGCTGGCTATACTGCGGCGCAGTACCCGGAGCCCTATGTCGGCTCGGCGGCTGCGGTGCAGAACCTGGTTCCCGGCCAAGTGGTACAAACCGCATTTGGTCCGATCATGGTGGGCCAGAAGTCCAAGTTGGCAGCGGGCCTCCTCGGAATCTTCTTGGGCAGTCTTGGCATCGGTCGCTTCTATCGCGGATTCACGGGTCTCGGCGTCGCACAACTCGCTGTAACTATTGTTACCTGCGGTGTGGGTGCCTTGTGGGGTTTCATTGAAGGAATCATGGTTCTTGTAGCGCAGCCGGGCACTGACATGTCCAAAGACGCACAGGGCTACCTCATGTCCAGCTAGGCTGAGCCCTTTGGCCATCCCCTAGATTCTGCGAAGTCGCGCGGATAGGGGCGGACAAAAGAGGGACGGTGTGTCGCTCCGTGTCTTTGTCTTGTCCCTCACCCAGTTGTATCGATAGTGGCACTGCCCAAAACGCGCGTGCCCTGGTAGAAGACTGCCGTCTGACCAGGGGCAACACCGTACACAGGCTCGTCTAGTTCGGCGGAAATCCCACTCGGAGTGAGGCTGAGAAGACCGGGCACTTCGCGCGCGTGAGCACGCACTTGGACCGAGACTTCCGAACCACTCCCCTCGACAGGGGGTGTCTCATCGCACCACAGGGGCTTGACGCCCGTGAGTCTGTCCACCCTCAGGGCGTCATGACTACCGACAACAACCTTGCGGCCTGTCGTGTCCAGGCCAACGACGTATCTTGGTTTTCCATCGGCGGCGGGCCGACCAAGCCTCAGTCCTTTGCGTTGGCCGATGGTGTACGTGAAGGTCCCTTGGTGACTCCCCAGAACCGCGCCCTGCTCGTCCACGATGTCGCCGGGCGCGTATCCCAGCTTGTCATGGAGGTAATCGGCGGTGTCGCCCTCCGGGATGAAGCAGATGTCGTACGAGTCCGGCTTGTGGGCAGTCCTCAATCCGCGCGACTCAGCTTCGGCACGGACCTCGGCTTTGACGCAATCGCCAAGAGGGAAGTAAGCATGGCGCAACTGTTCCTGTGTCATGACTCCCAAGACGTACGACTGGTCCTTGGCCTCGTCGATTCCACGGTGCAACTCGGCCACACCATCGGGTCGCGTGACGAGGCGAGCGTAATGTCCAGTGACCACCCCATCAAAGCCAAGCGACAATGCCCTATCGCTCAGTGCAGCGAACTTGATTCGTTCGTTGCAGCGCAAACAAGGGTTGGGGGTACGTCCTGCGCGGTACTCAGAAAGGAAGTCCTCGACGACCTCTGTATGGAAGGCTTCGGAAAAGTCCCAGACGTAAAACGGGATTCCCAAGACATCGGCCACTCGGCGAGCGTCATTGGCGTCCTCCAGCGAGCAACAGCCGCGCGAGCCAGTGCGGTACGTCAGAGGATTGCGTGACAAGGCCAAATGGATGGCCGTCACCTCGTGTCCGGCATCCACCATGCGGGCCGCAGCCACAGAAGAATCCACCCCGCCCGACAGTGCGGCGATCACTCGGGCCATGATGGACCGCCTGCCTTTGCCGCCTGACCAAGAGCAACCGTGGTGGGGGGCAGGCCCACGACCTTACCCATTCTCGACACCTGGGTCACGGCATCAGGCAATACTCGTGCGAGTTCGTCCACATCGGCCTGCGTGGAGGTCCACCCCAGCGAGAAGCGCAAGGCCGAGCGGGCGGTGGCTTCGTCGTACCCTATGGCCATCAGGACATGGCTGGGTTGTGTGACTCCTGCCGTGCATGCGGAGCCGGTCGACACTGAAACACCGACTTGGTCTAGGACCATAAGAAGGGATTCGGCCGAGCAACCAGGGAAGAGCGCGCAGGTCGTGGTCGGGACGCGAGAGACGGCCTCACCCACGATGAGAGCGCCGATGCTTGTCAGAAGGGTTTCCAACCGGGAGTGCAGGGACTCCAGACGTGCGATTTCGGTGGTCAGGGAAGCGGGGACCTCCCGCACCGCAGCGGCGAAGGAAGCAACGAGAGGTGTCGGGATCGTCCCGGATCTCAGGCGGTATTCTTGGCCTCCACCGAATGTCGTGGGAGTTATCGGCGTGCCCCGTCGCAGGGCCAACGCCCCGATTCCGATAGGCCCGCCCAGTTTGTGCGCAGAGAAAGTCATTGCATCTGGGTAATCGAGGCTCTCTGCGGTTGGTGAGCTAGTGGCACCGGCGACCGAAGCATTGTACATTCCCGAGCCAATGAACCAAGGCCACAACCCGCCCACCGGCACCATGTCGGAATGGAAGGGGACACTAGCCTCACGGCTCGCCCGCGCGACCGCGTGTACCGGTTGTATCACTCCCGTTTCGTTGTTTGCACTCATGAGACTCACGACAGCCAAGGTAGCGGCGTGCTCGCGGATATAGGCAGCCACAGCGTCGCCATCCACAGCGCCGTTGTCGCCCATGGGCATGTACAAGACAGAGAACCCCTCTCTGACAAGGGATTGTGCAGCTTCCAAGACAGCGTGATGCTCAATCGGACTGAGCAGGACCTCCACGCGACCCGAATCGCCTTCCCTCCGGGCACGGGCGATTCCCATGACCGCCATGTTGTCGGCCTCGGTCCCCCCCGAAGTGAACAGAACATCGTGACTCGCCAACCCCAGGTAAGCGGCAATCGTCTCCCGCGACTCCTCAACGACCTTTCGGGCCGACCGCCCATCCGCATGCAGCGACGAAGGATTACCCACGGCCCTGACCGCCTCGGCCCACGCGGCAATAGCCCCAGGCCGCATGGGCGTGGTCGCAGCGTGGTCGAAGTACGTCACCCGTACATTGTCCCATGGAGGAGAAGGGGACTACGCTCCCTTTGCTTATCGCGTAATATTGACCGCTGTGGGTTCGCCCAGGAAGGAGCGGTATGGGTCGCGTTGTGCAGAAGTTCGGCGGGTCATCGGTCGCGGATGCCGAGAGCATCAAGCGTGTGGCGCGTCGGGTTGTGGCGACTCATAAGGCAGGCAACGATGTTGTTGTCGTCATTTCCGCGATGGGCGACACAACCGATGAGTTGCTGGACCTCGCCCACCAGGTGACACCCAACCCGCCTGGACGCGAACTGGACATGTTGTTGACCGCGGGTGAGCGCATGAGTGCTGCTCTCTTGGCGATGGCCATCAACGACATCGGGGCGCAAGCCCGCTCGTACACCGGGTCTCAGGCAGGCGTCATCACGACCTCCAAGCACGGGGACGCCCGGATCATCGACATTACTCCTGGTCGTATCGAAAAGTCCCTTGAGAAGGGATTTATCGTCATTGTCGCTGGTTTCCAGGGAGTCAGCCAGGACACCAAAGACGTGACGACACTGGGACGTGGGGCTTCGGACACAACGGCAGTCGCGCTCGCTGGTGCCCTGGGCGCGCAGTACTGTGAGATTTACACTGACGTCGACGGGGTGTTCACTGCCGACCCCCGCATCGTTCCCCAGGCCCGCCAGATTCCGACCCTCTCCTATGAAGAAATGCTGGAGATGGCCGCGTCGGGGACAAAGATTCTGCATCTGAGGTGCGTGGAATACGCCAGGCGAGAGTTGGTTCCGGTCCACGTCCGCTCCTCATTCTCCGACAAACCGGGCACCTGGATTTCAGCGCTAGACGAAGGAAACTCAATGGAAGCCGCCATCATTTCGGGCATCGCCCACGACCGTTCCGAAGCCAAAATTACTGTTGCCTCGGTTCCAGACACTGTCGGTAAGGCTGCACGTATCTTCTCCATCATTGCCGAGAAGGACATCAACATTGACATGGTCGTGCAGAATGTCGCGGTCGGGGGCAACACCACAGCGATTTCATTTACGCTCCCCGACGCTGACCGCCCCAAAGCGATGGAGGCGCTGGAAGCAGCCAAGGAGGAGATCGGTTTCTCCCACATGACTTTCGACGACGCAATCGGCAAGGTTTCGGTCATCGGTGTCGGTATGAGGACGCACCCCGGCGTGACAGCCACTTTCTTTGACGCGCTCGCCGAGGCCGGAATCAATATCCTCATGATTTCCACCTCGGAAATTCGTATCTCGGTCGTCATTGCCGAAAAGGACATTGACCAGGCAGTACGTGTGGCGCACACCGCTTTCGGATTCGACTCTGACACGGGCGAGGCAGTCGTGTACGGCGGTACTGGTCGCTGAGTTCAAGGCCGCAAAGCAACCCTCTGGGTGTGTGTCCCGACGCACTTTCACCGCGCACCACTAGACTGGGGTCGTACCGACAGGAGACCCCATGAAGCGCATACTATTCTTGTTCTCTGACACGGGCGGAGGACATCGAGCCTCGGCCAACGCCATCATTGAAGGTTTGGAGTTGGAGTACCCCGGCCAGTACGAAACGCAAATGGTTGATTTCCTGCGTTACTATTCCCCGCCCCCGCTGAAGTACTCCCCAGAGATCTACCCACCGCTGGCCAAGATGAAATTGGTGTGGAAAGGGGCCTATGCGGCGAGCAACGGTCTCAAGCGGAATCAGTTCGTCAACCACGTGTCTTACCCCGCCATGGCTCACCTCTCGAAGAAACTGATTGAGGAAAATCCGGCGGACATCATTGTCTCGGTTCATCACTTCGCCAACTGGATCATCCCCAGGGCCATGAAGCGCAACCCCACTCCCTTCGTGACCGTCGTCACCGACATGGTGTCCACACATGCCATTTGGTATTCCCCTACGGCAGACCTGATCATTGTTCCCACGATGCAGGCTCGAAACAGGGGTATCCGCTTCGGTATCGAACCGGATAAGTTGGTTGTCATCGGGCAACCTGTGTCGCCTGTGTTCTCCCAAGACATCGGGCCCAAGGAGAAACTGCGCGCTGACCTCGGATGGGAGCCGGATCGTCCAGTCGCTCTGCTGGTTGGAGGCGGAGACGGCATGGGACCCCTGCGCAAGTTGGTACGCTCCATCAATGAAGCAGAATTGCCCGTTACGCTTGCTGTGATTTGCGGACGCAATGAGACCTTGGCCCATGACTTGGAATCCTTGGAGTGGAAGATCCCCCATCACATTTACGGTTTCACGACGGAAATGCCGAAGTATATGAAAGCGGCGGACATCTTCGTGACGAAAGCTGGTCCGGGGTCGGTCTCTGAGGCGTTCATCTGCGGATTGCCGATTGTGATGTACTCCTGCATGCCCGGTCAAGAAGAGGGCAATGTCGATTACGTTCTGGACGGCGGTGCGGGCATCTGGGCCCCCAAAGCGAAGTCCACAGTCGAAGCCGTCAGGCAACTAGCAACGGACCACGCGATGCGAAAGGAGTACGCCACCGCGAGTGCGAACCTGGCGCGCCCCGATGCGGCGCGCGGAATCGCCAGGGCAATCGTCGGCCAATTGGAAGCGTCGGGGTAGGGCTGGATGTGGTGAGCGTGCGCATGAGGCTTCCTTCTTGAGCTCGCTCACGGAATTGTCTGCGCCAATTCCTGCGCTGCCGTTTTACGCTCCAAGAATGAAGCCTCATCCACACGCTTGTGCGAGCATCGTCTGACTAAGACGCGATCCAATACGTCTGAATGTGCTGGTTCTCGCGCGGCACGACGAAGCGGTCCCGCGCGTACTCTTTGACCATTTTGGCGATATGGCGTTCGCCGCCCGCCCACAGGAAGCAATTGTTCGGGTCGAGGTCGGCGCTGGCCTGGTCGAGTATTGCTTCGGTGAGAGCGTCAACCCACGTCAGGCGGGTGTTCTCCCTGGTCTTCAGGGGGATGAGGTCGTGGTCAGGATGGCCGTCTTCGAGGATGACGGTGGTGGCCATATCGGGCGACAGGGACCCGAGGAAAGAGGAGATGGCCGGGATGGCGGTCGTGTCGGCAATGAACAAGGCATGAGTAACCTCAGGAACCACGACATGGTAAGGGGGTTCGCTCACCGCCACTGTGTCTCCCGGTTGCGCGGTCTGGGCGAAATGGCAGCCGGGGCCGGCAGGTTCGTGGAGGACGAACTCGAAAGAGAACGACGTGTCCGTGATGTCGTGCAGGGTGTACATCCGTTGTGCGGTCCCGGACCCGTCCAAGGTGGGAACAGCGAGCAGGAGGTACGCCCCAGGCGCCGGGTCATACGTTTCGAAGAGCCCCTTCGGGTCCACTGTCACCCGTCGATACCAAGGTGTAATGTCCGCAGCGGACATGACTTCGACGACATGGTCTTTGATACGGGGGCGAGCATCCATGGGACCATTCTTGCACGGGCGGGCGGCGCAACCTCACCAGTCGTGTACAGACCAGAGATCCTGCGACTGCGCGCAGGATGACGGCGGCGGGACGGCGCAACCTCACCAGTCGTGTACAGACCCGTCGAGTCGTCGCGCCACGGGGAGGTACTTCGGCGCATACTCAAACTTTGCCGCCACCTCTTCGTCGTAGTCAATGCCCAAACCGGGGACCTCGCTCGGATGCAGATAGCCGTCCTCGTACGTCGGTCCGCCGTGGAAGACGTCGGCGACGAGGTCGGGGTAACCCATGTACTCCTGGATGCCGAAGTTGGGGATGGCCATGTCGAGGTGGATCGCGGCAGCCTGGCCTACTGGTGAAATATCGGATGGCCCGTGGGAACCCGAGCGAACCTGGTACAACTCCGCGAACGAGAAGACTTTCTTCATGTGTGTGATGCCGCCCGCGTGCGTCACGGACAAGCGAATGTAATCAATCAACTGCTCGCTGACAAGGTGTTGGATGTCCCAAATCGAACTGAGGACCTCGCCGACGGCCACGGGGGTCGTCGTGTGGGAGCGGATGAGTCGGAAGGATTCCTGGTTGTCCGCTGGGGTGGGGTCTTCCATCCAGAACAGTTTCACGTCCTCGACACTGCGTCCGAACCGAGCGGCCTCCATGGGCGTCAACCGGTGGTGAACGTCGTGCAGGAGATGGAAGTCGAAACCGAATTGCTCGCGGACCTTGGCCAGGTAAGTTGGCGCGAAATTGAGGTAGGCCTCGGTGCTCCACGACTGCTCCTCGGGCAGGGACGTGCTGGCGGGTTCATAGTATTTCCCATGCTTGACCCCGTAGGTCCCTTCGACTCCGGGCACAGCGGTTTGTGCGCGAATGGCCTTGAAACCACGTTCTTTCACAGCAGCGATGTCGTCCATGAGCGAGCCGATGTCCGTGCCGGACGCATGGGTGTACACCAGCACACCGTCTCGCGCGGCACCGCCGAGCAACTGGTACACGGGCAGGCCCGCCACCTTACCTTTGATGTCCCACAGCGCCATGTCCACCGCCGCGATGGCCGTCATCGTGATGGGCCCTTTGCGCCAGTACACCCCACGAAACAGGTAATTCCACATGTCCTCTATCCGCGCCGAATCCCGACCGATGAGCAGGGGAGCGATGTGGTCGCGGAGATAGGACGCCACCGCCAGTTCTCGCCCGTTCAAGGTCGCGTCCCCCCAGCCGACAACACCGTCAACTGTTGTGATTTTCAGCGTGACGAAGTTTCGCGCCGGACAGGTGACCAAGACCTCGGCGCTCGCAATCGCATCCATCCTCTGCTCCTTTGGGAAGTGTGTGCGGCCAGGGTGCCAGTTTAGTGCTCGTCGCACCGTCGCCCTTCGCACTACCACTTCGCATGGCACAGGCTCCTCGCAGGGTCCAGCATCCAAGGCGGCGATCCCGTCCCGCGACTCTTGGGCTTGTCGTGCTGCTTGAGGTTGTAACACCCATCCTTGGCGCTGCGGTTTGCGCTTGTCAGACAGGGTGCCGCAGGGCGCAGTATCCAAATGGGCAGCCTATTCTTGCGGCCCCTCCCATCATGCCGGACGTAGTCACAGCATCCGTCCTTTAGGTTGGGGTTTTCCCTTGTCAGATAGGGCGCCTCAGTTTTGTCGGGGGTGTCCTCTATGGTCTGGGTATGGCAAAGAGTGCAGCAAGAGCGACGAAGGACCCGTATCAGTGTTCGGAGTGCGGATGGACGTCCGTGCGCTGGGTGGGCCGGTGTGGAGAGTGTCAGCAATGGGGAAGCGTCGGGGAGATCGGTGGTGGTGCCACCTTGCCCGCCATCGCGCCGGTCATACCCCTGACAAGGGCGATCTCCATCACGAGCATCGACCCGGCGGACACCGTTCGATATTCCTCCGGGATTGGGGAACTGGACCGAGTCCTCGGCGGTGGATTGGTTCCGGGTGCGGTGGTTCTCCTCGCCGGTGAACCAGGTGTGGGCAAGTCCACGCTCCTCTTGGAGGTGGCGGCCCGGTGGGCGAACTCACAGGGCCGGACCTTGTACGTCACGGGCGAAGAGTCGGCGGGCCAGGTCAAAATGAGAGCCCTGCGGACGGGTGCGGATTGCCCTGACTTGTACTTGGCCGCCGAGACTGACCTGAGTGTGGTCGTGGGCCATATCGAGCAGGTCGAGCCATCCTTGGTGGTTGTGGATTCCGTTCAGACCATCGCTTCGGCAAGTGTGGACGGCTCGCCGGGCGGGGTCGCCCAGGTCAAAGAAGTGGCGGGCGCTCTCATCCGGGTGGCCAAGCAGCGGGGGATTCCCGTCATTCTGGTCGGCCATGTCACGAAAGACGGTTCGGTGGCTGGGCCGAGGACTCTGGAACATCTCGTGGACGTGGTCGCCAGTTTCGAGGGCGACCGGCATTCAGGATTCAGGCTTGTCAGAGCAGTAAAGAACCGATTCGGGCCAAGTGACGAAGTCGGATGCTTCGAGTTGGGGGAGACCGGCATCACCGAGGTTCCTGACCCGTCCGGGGTCTTCATGGGTTCGTACGTCGAGCCCGTCTCCGGTTCGGCGGTGACCGTGGCGATGGAAGGTCGTCGTCCCCTCGTGACAGAGGTCCAGGCCTTGGTCGTTCCCACGTCCGCGCAGTCCCCGAGGCGAGTCGGCAACGGCGTGGACTTCTCGCGGTTGGCGATGATACTGGCGGTTCTGCAACGCCGAGCCGGGATGCGCTTGCACACGACAGATGTGTACGCATCGACAGTCGGTGGTGCGAGGGTGTCCGACCCAGGTGCTGACTTGGCGCTGGCATGTGCGGTGGCGTCAGCCGTGCTGGACCGCCCCCTGCCCGACCACATGGTCACCATCGGCGAGGTAGGCCTAGCAGGCGAAGTGCGCCGAGTCCCCGACGTCTCCAAACGCCTAGCCGAAGCGGCCCGGTTGGGTGTGACCACCGCCATCATCCCCCAAACCCAAGACAAGCCAAAGAGCGCAGGCCTGACCATCATCGAAGCCCCCACCGTGGCCTACGCGCTCAGCGTCCTCGGCCTACGCAAGAAGAAAGGTAGCGAGGAGAATCTGATGTGATATCCGAGTCTCACAACCGTTCTCGCCAATGCGAGAAGTAACTTCGCGCTTTGTCGGGAAGTTACTTCCCCATTTGGCGCAGACAGAGAGCATGCCCTTTCGACGTGACCGCGCCGTACAACGATGAGACCGCGTCTGGAATGGCCTCTAGGGAGCGGAATACCGGTAGGTGAGCGGTCTCAGGGTTGGCGGTGTAACTGCATGCATGGCACTCAATACACTGCGTGCTATGCAAATGCTGGGTCCCTTCCTCCCGCCGACTCTGCCTTGGTGTCCGAGGCCATACGCAGGAATCACTCAACAGGTTCGAGCCACCAGACAATCGGCGCACTACCAAGCCCGACGGGAGGATTGGCCAAGAGACGTGTGAGCGCTTTCGCAAGATGCCTGATGCCGTCAGGCGCGCGACGAAAGACTGACGAGCGGCAGTACACGACGCCCACATGGTCGGGAACCGCCGCGATTGCGTAAGGAAAGGTGGACACATCTTCCGTGACGACGACCCGCCCCTGCGAAGTTGCCGCTTTGAGTACGTCAGTATCTGTCGCCCCGAGCAAAGGTGAGCCAGACACACTGATTGCCACAACGTCTATTCCCTCAGCCATCAGCAAAGAAGCTAGTGACGCCGGATAGTGTTCATCAAGCAGAATCCTAGGGGTCGGTCGGCTCATGCGTTGACCAGCGCTTGCCTCGCACTCCATGCGGCATACTCACGCTCCTGCGCCTCATGAATGCGCTCAACTAGGTCGTCGATTTCTTCGCGATTCGCCGCCCAGTACGCCAAAGCCGCTTCGACCTGGTCGCCACGCAACCCCGTCGCCTCGCACATCGCCTGAACCGTGCGCTGTGCAGGTTCATGCTGAAGCCATACCTCTGCCACAGACCATACCTCTGGGCCGCCAACCAGCGATGCCCGCCTCTCCCCGGGCACTGGCGAGACGAAATGGATGAGCGGATGCTGACGGGTTTTCACCCATTCCGTGAGCGCTTGGACGATGATGGACGACTTCGATGCGGCATCATCGCGGGCCAAGCGCCGCAACTCAGAATCCACATCCTCAGGAATACGCACATTCGTAGGAGCTACCATGCACTACATTGTAGCGTAGAGATATGGTAAGACAGAAGGAAGGGGATAGGATCGTCCCCTCTTGTCCCAAGGTGCCGCGCTCAAAGCCATCGAGACTACCCAGTTCGACACCGACTCTAGGCTGGGAACTCCCGAGTCCAAGATAGGTTTCGCCATAAAGCGTGTAGTCTCCCGGCGGCGCGGATGACGGTCCTGCCGCTTGTTGTGTTTCCAGAACGGGTTTCTCAACTCGTTTCAGCATGAGTGGTGCCGCCACGCGGTGGTGCCCCTCGTACAAGTCCGGCAGGCTACGGCCCCAAGCAACCCAGCGGCACGACCAAAACACCGTCGGAGCGCTGATAGGCAAACTGGCCTGCGGTCAGTATTAGCAGAAAAGAGGGTCCGAACATCTTGTCCGCATCCACTTTGTCGGCGAGGGCGCGAAGATTGTCAGCGGCGCGGTCCTCTTCGGCGGCCCCCATCTTCACTTCGACGGCGCCCCAACGTCCATCTCCCAACTGCACGATGGCATCGGCTTCCAGCCCGGACTTGTCTCGGTAATGGAACACTTCTCCGTCGAATGCCGAGGCATAGACCCGCAAGTCTCTAACGCACAATGACTCAAACAACAGTCCGAAAGTGTTGAAGTCGGCGAGCAAGCGACTAGGAGTGGACCGGAGCACTGCTGAGGCAATGGAAGGGTCGACAAAGTGGCGCGTTGGAGTGGACCTGACCGGTGTCCTGGACCGTAAAGCCGGAGTCCAGGCAAGAAGGTCTTCGACCACATGGATACGCCTCAAAGCATTCAGGTAAAGAGCAATTGTCTTCTCTGACACATCAGTGTCGTCAACCGCAATGTCGTTTCTCAAGGTGGTAATAGTGGCAGCGGTGGAAGTGTTACGAGCCAGGGAGCGAAGCAGAGCGCGCACTCGCAGTGGGTTCTTCTCCATTCCGTCCACTCGTGACACGTCAGTATTGATGACAGCATCAACGTAGTCATTCACCTGACGCAAGCCCTCAAACTGGCCACTACCGATGGACGCCGGCCATCCTCCTCTGGTGAGAACAGAAGCCAAAGCCTCAATAGTGAGTGTCGAGGTGCCCTGAAGATCCTTTTCCTCGTCGAAGAGCGATGAAAGGGAAACCTCGCCGGTCGATTCCAGCGACTCATACAGGCTCATCGGGCGCATTTTCCGTCGAACAATTCGTCCGGTTCCACTGTGAGTCGTCGCGTCATCAGTGGGAACCGCAGACCCTGTGAGAATGAACTGCCCAGTTTCGCCTCGCTGGTCGACTGCGAATCTGACCGCGTCCCAGAGAACCGGGGCCACCTGCCATTCGTCCAGTAGGCGCGGTGTCTCGCCCGCCAGAAGAAGAGATGGTTTGACCGCCGCAGTCCGAAGGTAATTGGCGGCCTCGTCGGGGTTCTGCATGAAAAGGGCACTCTTCGCCAGTCGTTGGCATGTCCAGGTTTTCCCGCACCACTTGGGGCCTTCCAGAAGAACAGCGCCAGCGGACTTGAGCGCGTCAGCCACCACTTGGTCGGCAATTCTTGTGAGGTACTCAGCCATCGCACACCTCCTGTCGTCCCTCTGCTCGCCAATTCTACCAGTAACTTCCTGACTTGGCAGGAAGTTACTTCCGCATTTGGCGGCACTTTACTTCCGCATTTGGCAATTTGGGGTCATCAAACAGTGAAACACTCAGGTGTTTGACTTGGTCGGCTGCTTGCCAGTCCTAGACCCTGACAAGCCCATTCGGGGTGGAGAAGGTGACGGACACCACTCCGGGGTAACCAGAGGGGGAATCGAAGGCCAAGGTGACATCGTCGAAGACCTCAGGCACGGGTTCGCCGAGCCATTCTTCGACGCGGTCGCGCGAGCCAGCGATTTGCACTTCGGCGAGGCCGAGTTCGGCGGGCAGAGCCGACGGTAGGACGGACGGTTCGGAAATCCAGTGGACGAAGAAGGGCACCTGCGGGTCGGCGATGACGCCCTTGACTCCGAGCTGTTCCCATTCGAGTTTGCGGCCGTCGGGGAAGGTACGTGTGCCGAGGACTGCCTTGCGGTCGAGTCGACGTTCGTAGGGTGCCATGTCGTCGACCGACACGACCCATCCGAGCCAACCGCCGCCCAACTTGGAGCGAGCGCGCACTGCCTGGCCATAAGGGGCTTTCTCGGCTACGGGATGGTCGAGGACTTCGACAATCTCCAAGTGCCGCCCGTCCTTCAGTGGAACGAGGCGCATTCGAGTGCCAAACCCCGGATGGAGTCCGCCGTCGATTGATCGGATACCCAGAAGAGACTCAAAGCGTGCGGCTTCGACGGCAAGCCCCTCTGGTCCAACGGCGTAGATGACATGGTCGAGATGCATACCCCTATTCTGCCGGTTCATCGCCCTTCCCCTGAAATCGTCGTCTCAGAACAAGATGACGACCTTCACATTTTGGGGAAGATGAGGGCCCGCACGGCTAGGCCCCCACAGCGGCGGGCCCGAAAGCGGTAGGCTCTTGGCATTGGAGAAAGGTGGCGTCATGTACCGCAAGATTCTGCTCGGCCTGTCGCGTAACGCGGGCTTCCACAAGATCCTTGGGTCCTTTCCACCGGCGGCAAGCGTCGTGAGAAGGTTTGTGGCAGGCAAGTCTTGGGAGGAATCGCGCGCGGGCATCGCTGCCCTGACTGAACGGGGTCTCAAGGTCAGTCTCGACTACTTGGGTGGGGACGTCGACGATACGGATGAGGCTGACGCCATAGTCGCCGCCAATATTGATGTCCTTGACCATATCGACCAAGAACAGTGGGCAGACGTCGCTGAACTGTCCCTCAACCTGACTTCGGTTGGCTTGTGGCTCCCTGGTGGTGAACAGGTCGCCATTGACAACGCCTTGCGTATTTGCGAGAGGGCGCAGCAGCTCGGCACGACTGTGACTATCGGCATGGAAGACTTCACGACGACCGAAGAGACCATCCGTGTGGCAAAGGCACTTCGTGCGCAATACCCTTGGGTCGGCGTGACGCTCCAGTCGTCGCTCAAGCGCAGTGAGTCCGATTGCGCGGCTCTCAGCACTCCAGGTGCGCGAACCCGCCTTGTCAAGGGCGCATATGATTCGCCGGTGGCGGTGGCCTACCAGCGCAAGCACGACATCAATCTCAACTATGTACGTTGCCTCAAGACGCTGATGGAAGGGCAAGGGTTCCCGCTGGTCGCCACGCACGACCCCGTCATGATCGAGATCGCACAAGAGTTGGTCGCCCACACCAACAGGGGCCTGAGCGACTTCGAGTTCCAGATGCTGTACGGCATTCGTACAAACGAACAAGAGCGCCTGGCAGAACTCGGTCACACGGTCAGGGTATGCGTGCCCTTCGGACCTGGCTGGTACGACTATTGCGCGCAGAGGATGGCCGCGCGTCCCGGCAATCTGACCTTCGTCGCGCGATCCTTCCTTCCTGGCAAGTAGGGTAGTTGATGTCGGACGCCGAATCCGAATTGAAAGGCAAAGCCACCACGTCCGATTCTGCGGCCGAAAATACCGCGACTGAATCGGCGGGTCCCATCCTCACGTCCGATTCTGACCCTGCTGCCGAGACCTCTTCCGCCCCTCGTGTACGCCGACTCATCGGCATCGAAATCGTCATCGTCATGGCCATTTCGCTGGGCCGCTCGGCGGTGTACTCGGTCATCTCGCTCATCGAGAAACTCACCCGCCCCATCCCCCTGAACCAGCAGACGACCTCCATGAACAACTCAGCCACCCCCGACAGGCCGTGGCTCGATTTGGCTTATCAGGTCTACTATTTCATCCTGCCCCTGGCGGAAGCGGCGCTGGCTCTTTACCTCTTGCACCTCGCCTGGGGCCAAGCTCGCCGCCTCATCGGTTTCGACCTCACCCACTTCTGGCGCGACCTCGGCAAGGGACTGGCTATCTGCGCGGTGGTCGGTTCCGTGGGCATCGGGTGGTACCTCTTCGCCGTCTGGCAAGGCATCAACACCCAAGTGACCGCCGCCAATCTGACGGACGTGTGGTGGCGCATCCCCATCCTCCTCGGGTCTGCCGCAGCCGCTGGCATCTCGGAGGAAGTCATCATGCTGGGCTACCTCCTGACCCGACTGCGCGACCTCAAATGGAACCCCTGGGTCGCCCTCGTCTTTTCCGCCCTCATTCGCGGCACGTACCACCTCTACCAAGGGTGGGGCGGCGCCATCGGCAACCTCGTCATGGGCCTGGTCTTCGGCTACCTTTACATGCGCTGGAAAAGGGTACTTCCCCTAGTCATCGCCCACTTCTTCATGGACGCCTTCGCCTTCGTCGGGTACGCCCTTCTCGCCCCGCTCGTCGATTGGCTGTAAGACCTCCCAACTTTGGCCATAACCGACTGATTTCGAGGGTAAGGAACGATGTAGGCTCAAAGTACGCCCATTCCGCCGCCGGATTTCGGCCATCTCTGATCCAACTGCGTGCCCGATGCTGACATTTCGTCGGAAGAGGCCAAAGTTGGTCTGCTATGTGGGGGTCTGACCCGTTCTTGCTTCACGAAGGCACGATATCCACGGCTGACCCATCGGAAAAGCGCAGAACAGAGAAATGTCGCCTGTCGAGTGTGGCGATTTGTCGGGTCGCGTATCGTCGCGCCAAGACGACATTGGCGGCATCGGCCAGCCCGATTCGTTCATCCTCGTAGCGCGACACCAGGTTGATTGCTTCGGTCAACTCGTCTGGCTCAAGGCTCGTGATGCGCCAGGCAGGAGTATTGAGTGCTGTCAGAGCGGCAACTTCGGCATGCACCCCATATCGAGTCAGGACGAGGTAATCTAACTCGGCGACCACGTAACTCGACACAACGAGAGGGCGCGGCGCGGCCATCAGGCACTTTTCCACCCGGGCATGGTCGCGGTCCTTCGCGTCAAAGAACGCCATCAATGCACTGGTGTCAACGACGATCATTCTCCAAACCCCCGAAGATAGTCATCATTGTTCCATTCGATGACTTGGCCACCCTCGAACACACCACCTTGCGGGGCTGGAATGTCTTCATTCATGTACATTGCCCGTAGCGCAGCCCGTATCGCCTCCGCCTCTGACACTCTTGCGTCCAGCGCAGCCAAAGACACAGCCGCTTTCAGGTCGTCCTCGAGGTAAATAGTGGTCTTCGTCATGCCATATATGGTACCACCTATGGCATGTGAGTCGACACCTCTTACTTGGTCTTGTACCACTCTTGCATGACGGTGAAAGCCAACTTCTTCTGTGTACGGTCGGGGCTGAGTAGGCCTTTACGGTTGTAATAGCCGTGGAGGACATGGACTCGCCTGGGGCAGCGGAAGTCGTACAGGATCCAGGGGCTGGTGCCTCGGATGTACGGGATTGAGCCCAGAACCTCGACCTGACGACGGTAAATGGCTTCCTGGTTCTCTTCGGTGAACATCTCGTCGGCGCCGCCGTGTCGCCCGGTGACCGCATCGGCTCCGAACTCGGAGATGATGACGGGCTTGGTGGGCGCGGAGTTCTCGAACAGGCGGGGGAGCTTGGAGAAGTCCGGTTCGTACCACCCGTAATACTCATTGATACCGATGATGTCGAGGTGTTCGGCCAAGCGGTCTGCGATGACGAGGGCGGTCGAGTCGACCAGGCAGGCGGCGGAAACCAGGCGCGTGGGGTCGAGAGACCTGCAGGTTGCGACGAGGCGGGACATGAAGGACAGGCGTGCGTCGGAGTCCGCGTTCTCGTTGCCCACCGACCAGATGATGACACTGGCGCGGTTCCGGTCGCGCAGAAGCAATTCACGTAGTTGATTGTCCGCATCGGCGAACGTCGCCTCGTTGGCGAAGTCAATGGCCCAGTACACAGGCACTTCCTCCCACAGCAACATTCCCACTTCGTCGGCGATGCGTGAGGTGAGGCCGGAGTGCGGATAATGGGCGAGACGCACGTACCGGCAGCCCATCTCGCGGGCGACGCGGAAGTTCTCCCGTATTTCTTCTTCGGTCAGCGAGCGCCCATTGGCCACGGACTCTTCGTGCTGCGAAACCCCAGTCAAGAACAGGGGAGTCCCGTTGAGCAGAATATCTTGTCCAACAACGCGGATTTCGCGGAAACCGACGCGGTCATGCCATTCGTCAGCCCCGTAGCGGATGTATACGTCATAGAGTTTCGGGTTGTCAGGGCTCCAAAGCTCAGGGGAGAGGTCGAACTCCTCGATTCCAACCCCGCCGGAGACATCCAGAATCTCGTTGAAGTTCAACTCAGGGATGGTGACCTCGGCTTGGCCGTCGAGATCCGGTCCGGTCAAGGTCAGCCCGACGGCCACAGTCGAATACGTCCCATCGGGGCGCAGGGCAACCGAAGCAGTCTCGATGAAGGTCTTCGGCAGGCGCACCAGATTGACCGAACGATGCAAACCGCCATAGTTGAACCAGTCAGTATTGTCCATCGGCACACGCTCAGGAGTGCGATCATTGTTGACGACGACAAGGAGCCGGTTGTCATCGCGGACCTTGCCGGTTACTTCGAAGCGGAAGGGAGTCGACGCGCCCTGATGCCAGCCGAGGTACTCCCCATTGAGGAAGACGTAAGCAGCATAAGCAGCGCCGTCGAAAGTCAGGAAGACCCTCTCGGAAGCCGGGCCGGGCTCGAAACTGAAGTTGCGGACGTACACCGCTGAGCCCTCGTACCAATACCACAGCTCCTTCTGCACATTCCAACAACTGGGAACACTGATGGTCTCCCATTGGTCGAAACTGAAGTCCACAGGGTAGGGCCGCCCGGCCTCATCAACGTACTTCTCCTCGAACCAGCGAGCGCGCAGACAGGTGTCGTAAGGGTCGATGGCGAAATGCCAGTCACCGTCGAGTGACTCCCGCTCGCGTAGGGCGAGGTCGATGTACGCGCCGGCGTCAGTGAGAGGCTCTGCATAGGGAGTGAGGTAATCCACGCGGTGGATGTTCTCGGCGAAATTGGCAGGTTCGGTGGTCATGGTTCTCGTCCTTTGAGTTCGGTACCTCACTATTCTACCGACGCCCCTCTCGAACGCTCTGGTCTGGGTCCGCCGTGCCGGGTGTTGCCTCCAACAATCAGAATTTCCTTCTTGGAGCCGAACTCTTGGGACTTTTCGGTTGGCCGCAATGCAACAATGCGAGTATCCATCTGAGGGTATTCCGCGTGGCGGCAAGAGAGCCCGAGCATTGGTGGCGGGCATGGCAACAGTACGACCGCGCCCTCGGCGTTACGTCCATCTTGTCGACCGAATCCGCAACCCAGGCTGGCAAACTGGCACCGGACAAAATGTGTCCGACCCACCCAGTAGAGTTGTACTCGTGGATGGCGAGGAATTGTTTGACCAAGACGGACCCGGGCTGTTCGAGGGAGAGTCCTCGGGCCGACGGGACGTGCCTGATGCGCCCTTAGCGTTGTATCGCCGCTATCGGCCGGAGGTGTTTTCCGAAGTCATCGGCCAAGAACACGTCACAGAGCCCCTGAAACGGGCCCTGACCAATAACCGCGTGAACCACGCTTACCTTTTCTCCGGACCGAGGGGCTGCGGTAAGACATCGTCCGCTCGCATCCTGGCTCGCTCTCTCAACTGCGAGCAAGGGCCGACTCCCACGCCATGCGGGGTGTGCGATTCTTGCAGGGAACTCTCGCGCTCTGGTGGCGGATCCATCGACGTCATCGAAATCGACGCGGCTTCCCACGGTGGGGTCGACGACGCCCGTGACTTGCGGGAACGCGCATTCTTCGCTCCCGTCCGTTCACGTTACAAGATATATATCGTGGACGAAGCCCATATGGTCACAACTGCTGGCTTCAACGCCCTGCTGAAACTGGTCGAGGAACCACCGCCTCACGTGAAGTTCATCTTTGCGACCACTGAACCCGAGAAGGTCATCGGGACGATTCGTTCGCGTACACACCACTATCCCTTCCGTCTCATCCCACCCAAGACCTTGGCCGCTTACCTCACCAAAATCTGCGCGGACGAGAAGGTCAACGTCGAACCGGGCGTGATTTCCATGGTGGTCCGCGCGGGCGCCGGGTCGGTCAGAGACTCGCTGTCGGTCCTCGACCAATTGCTGGGCGGGGCTCAGTCGAGCGGAGTGGGGTACGTCCAGGCTGCCGCGCTCTTGGGGTACACGCCGGACTCCCTGCTCGACGAAGCGGTAGATGCTTTCGCCGTCTCTGATTCCAAGTCAGTGTTTTCTGCCATTGACAAGGTCATCGAATCGGGGCAGGATCCACGCCGTTTCACCGAGGACTTGTTGAGTCGGCTGCGCGACCTTGTCATTGTTGCTGCTGTTCCTGATGCGTTCTCCACCGGTCTTCTGGAAGTCTCTGAAGATCAGGCCGAGCGCTTCACCACCCAAGCCCGACAGATTGGTATTGGCGGTCTGACAAGGGCTTCCGAGATACTGGCGGCGGGTCTGGTGTCGATGAGAGGGACAACTGCGCCACGGCTGAATCTGGAACTCATGTGCTCGCGCATCCTTCTGCCGGGTGCGGACGCAGGGGAACGTGGCATCCACGCGAGGCTGGAGAAACTGGAACGCCGCCTCGACATGGGGGGTACACCAAGCGGTTCTATCGGAGGTTCGGCTGTGTCGGCAGGGACGTCTGCTCCCTCGAGCACGCGCTCGGGCTCTGCCCAGGCAACCTCGGGCCCATCCCAGACGGGCGGTCCCGCGACTTCTCCGGGAGTGTCCGCCACTTCCGATTCTTCTGCCCCACCGGCCGCTGCCGACTCGCCTGCATCGGCCACACGACCGCGAAGCCAGGGCGCGGCTTCACCTGCCACTGGTTCCGTGACTCCGAGCCCCGATGCTCCGCGCTCCGAACCCAGGCAAACTCCCGCCCGGCCAGCGTCAGGCCCGGCCGCCCCTGCCCCTGCCCCTGACTCGTCCTCAGCCATCGACTCGGCTCTCATTCCCGCCCCCGGTCCCGCTGCTCCGATTCCGCCGGGGGAACTGACCACTGAGACATTGCGCCGCATATGGCCTGAGATTCTGTCGCGCGTCAAAGGCTCGCGTAAGTTCCTCTGGATGGTTCTGTCCCAGTTCGCCATCATTACTGAATTGCGTGGCTCGACGCTGTGGCTCACGTTCAAAGACGCGGGCTCCCGCGACAATTTCAACCGCTCGAATGGGGAAGACCTTGTCAGCCAGGTCATCGCCGAGCGTGTGGGCGCCCCTATCGCCGTTCGTGCGCGCCTGGAATCCGAGCCCATCCCCACCAACGGAGGCACGGCCATCCTGTTCCCGGCCAAGACGCCTGACCCAGGGCGCTCGCCCCGACCTCCCGCTGAGGCGTCGACGGCTGTGCCTTCAGCGCGGTCTGCTTCGCTCGACGTGCCTGTGCCCGCGGAATCTGCTTCCGGTCTCTTCCCAGCCGAAGAAACCGCGCCATTGTCGATAGTTCGCTCCGCCGAAGGACGGTCCACGCACTCCTCGCCTCCCGCTTCTTCCTTCGCTGAGCCGCCGATGTCTGACGCGCCTTCGGTCTCCATGCCGCCTGCCTCTTCGTCGCGCGCCTCCCGTGCGTCTGCCCGGCGAGTCCCAACAACCGACCAATACGAGCCACCGGACCTCAGGGAACCGCCACCCGACGACGAACCTGACGACGAGCCCGATGTGGAAGGCGACGCCATTGTCGAGGGAGCCGCCCCCCAAGAAGAGCTTCTGGAAGAGATTTTCGAGGCTGAGTTCGTCAAGGAAGAGAAGACGAAGCCACGCACCAGAGCCCCTAGAAAGAAGTCTTCCTAGTGTATGACGGACCCATTCAGGATCTCATAGCCGAACTGTCCCGCCTTCCTGGCATCGGCCCCAAGAGCGCCCAACGTATCGCTTTTTACCTCTTGGATTGCCTGCCCGAGGATGTGTATTCCCTAGCCAACGCCATTACACACGCCAAAGAGACAGTGCATTTGTGCGCGGTCTGCTTCAACCTGACCGAGGATGAAGTGTGCCGTATCTGTCG
>JAISJO010000077.1 GCA_031261485.1 Propionibacteriaceae bacterium
ATCAAACCCACCGGCAATAAGAAGCCCGTGTGAAAGACCCGGTCGCCCAACCAGCCCAAACCTCCATACAGAAGGAAGCCCGCAAGCAGATATGACAACGCAGTCATTGCATCTGATTGGCTGGAGTGCTCACTCATTTGAGGCTAGCGTATCACGAGGTGGGTCTGTTTTCGGGACTTGTTCCAGAATTGGGATGCGCGCCTTCTGGTAGGCGATGATCGCGCCGGTCAGATATCCGTACGCCCCAACGGCTGCTCCGATGGACACCCACAGAAGATTCAGTGCCGATCCGCGCAAGGCCAGGATGACCAAGAGGAAGACTCCGATGGACACGAGGTACGTCGCCAGGGCGAGAACCAGCACACGCTTTGGTGGCAAGTCGGCGCTCGCAACAAGAATAAGTTGACCCAGACCCATCACCATCAGGGACGCCAGGCATCCTATGAGTGCCCCTCCTGCGGCCATGGCACCACTGACGAGACCGGCCACGATGGTCAGGATGCCGGTGGCGACAGCGCAAGCCACAATCCCGAACGCCAGCATCTTCATGCCTGCGAGGCTCAGCGGGTCCCGGTTCATGACGACCCCTCCTTTTCGGACTCCTCGAGGACAAGGTTGCGGCCGGACACCACGGCGAAGATGACAGTGGACACGACGACGACCACCACGATGGAAGCCGTGAGCAACGACGGATGGAGACCGAGCGCCAGAGCGGAGAAGGCGAGGAGAGCCGTCCAGCCGTACATGAGGAACACCGCCCGCACTTGCGTGTGCCCGCGTTGGAGGAGTCGGTGGTGGAGGTGCTGTTTGTCCGCCACGAACCACCACACGCCCTTCCATGTGCGTCGGGTGTACGCCATGACCATGTCGAGGAAGGGAAGTCCGAGGGCGACGATGGGCATGATGAGGGGGATGTACGCAGCGAGCAGTCCTGAGCGGTCCGCCAAGGACGTAGGTTCGATTTGGCTCGTCAGGGAGATCATCGAGGATGCGAAGAGCAGTCCGAGCAGCATCGAGCCCGAATCGCCCATGAAGATGGTCGCGGGATGGAAGTTGTGGGGCAGGTATCCGATGCAGATGGCACAGATGGCGATGGTCACCAAAGAGGCCGTTTGTGCCCGTGCCAAGTCTTCCGCGACTGTCAACCAATAGGAGTACACGAAGAAGGAGAAAGCCGAGATGGCCACGATGCCCGCTGCCAATCCGTCCAGTCCGTCGATGAGATTGATGGCGTTGGCGCACAGGAAGACTGCGACGACGGTGATGAGGACGCTGGCAGCAGGGTCAAGAGTGATGATCCCTCCTCTCCAAGGAATCCACTGCATCCGCACCCCCCCGAGAACCGTCGCTCCGGCTGCGAGCACTTGACCAGCAACCTTGGTCAGCGCATTCAACTCGATGAGGTCATCGATGACTCCAACAGCACAAATGATCGCCCCAGCGATGAGGATGGTCACCGAGTCTTTCGTGACAAAGGAATAACGGGTCAGGAAAGGCAAGCGAGAGGCAAGGAAAAATGTTGCTGCTACTCCCCCGAGCATGGCAAGGCCTCCGAAGTACGGGATGGCGTCGTGGTGTACATCGCGGTTGCGCACGCGAGCCACCGCCCCCAGACGAAGGGCCAGAGAGCGGGCCGGTGGTGTCAGCATGAAGGAGACGGCCACACCGATGAGAAAAACGAGGACGTATTCACGCATCGGACGCAACCGCCTCGATGTCGTCGGTGGTCAGAACGCCCACACGGCGAATCACCATGGCCTCGCCGGAGAAGTCGACCACTGTGGACGGGGCAGGAAAACCGGTTGTGCCGCCGTCGATGTAGAGGGCAGGTGATTCAGCGGTTTGAAATTGGTGCATAGCTCCATGCACAGTCGAGGCGGCAGGTAATCCGTGAAGGTTTGCACTGGAGACGGCAAGCGGGCCCGTCTTGCGAAGCAGGGATCGTGTCCACTCGTGGTCGGGCACACGGATGCCGATGGTGCCAATGGTACCTGCTAGAGACGCCGTGGTGGCCGCGCGGAAAATCAGGGTCAGGGGGCCGGGCCAATACCTCGCCAAACGCCTGGCTGGTTCGGGGAAATCAGCGACAAGGGGGTCCACATCCGTCACGTCGGCGACAAGAAGAGGCGGAGGGAACCCGTCGCCTCGGCCTTTGGCGTCTTGGAGGCGCTGGACTGCAGTAGCGGAAAAAGGATCGGCAGCGATGCCGTACACGGTGTCGGTCGGGATGACGATGCACTGACCCGCTGCAATGGCTTGGGCGGCGGCTTCCAGGGCGGCATCGCCCATTCTCAGCACAGTCATGGGTCCATCATTCCACGTCTTGCCCGGCGGGAGTCAGATTTCGCGGTGTTGTTGAGACGGGAATCTCGGGCGATTGTGCACGAGCGGCTGTGACGAAACGCGGGCGACCGGTGAGGTCCTTGTGCGATTCGACGTGAATGAGACCGGTCTGCCTGAAGATCGCGGCCACTGCTGCTTCCTGGCCGTCCCCATGTTCGGAACCGAGGACTCCCCCAGGTTTGAGCAATCGCCTGGCGACCTGCGCCACTGTGCGAGTGGCGTCGAGACCGTCGGGACCGCTGAACAGAGCCAGGTCGGGGTCCGCTTCCACGTCCGACGGGAGAATGGCCTTGCCAGCCACAGGAATGTACGGCGGATTGGCCACGACGAGGTCGACCGTTCCGTCTAGCTCGTGGAGAGCCTCGCCCATGTCCGCCCAAACCGGGATGATGGGCGTGTCGGCAGTGTTCTTGCATAAGTAAGGGTATGCGTCGGCCGACATTTCAACCGCCCATTGGCGCGCCCCTGGCTGTTCCTGGGCGATGGCGACTGAGATAGCACCGGTTCCGGCGCACAATTCGACGACACAAGGTGGCGTGGTGGGAGGACGGCTGGATGCGGTCGACCGCAACCAGTCGATAGCCCAGCCAGCCAAGGCTTCTGTTTCAGGGCGTGGGATGAAGACACCGGGTCCAACTTCCACTTCGCCTGTGCGGAAATAGGCAATACCCATGATGTGCTGAACGGGTGTACCGGACAGGCGAGATTCGACGACACTGTCGTAGAGGTCTGCGTCGTCTTGCCTGACAGATTCCACGCTGATCAAGCGCTTGGGTTCGATTCCCAAGACGTAGGCCAAGAGCACACGGGCGTCAGCGCTGGGCGATGGGAAACCGGCCTCGGTCAGACGCGCCGTGGCTGCTCGAATCAGGTCGGTCGGCTTCATCGTTGGGCCGGTGTCACGTCGCGCATCAGTCGCTGTCAGCCTGCGTGGCGGCGGCCAAACGGTCAGCCAAGTCGGCCTCTTGAAGTGCGGCAATGAGCGGCTGGAGATCGCCTGCGAGCACTTGGTCGAGGTTGTGCGCCTTGAAATTGATGCGGTGGTCGGCGATGCGATTCTCGGGGAAGTTGTACGTGCGGATCCGCTCGGAACGATCCACCGTGCGGACCTGTGACTTGCGAGCCTGGGAGGCCGAAGCGGCTGCTTCCTCTTCAGCCAGCGTCGTGAGTCGAGCACGAAGCATTCTCATGGCTGACTCCTTGTTCTGCAACTGGGAACGTTCATTTTGGCACGAGACGACTGTCCCTGTGGGAAGGTGGGTGATGCGCACGGCCGAGTCGGTGGTGTTGACTCCTTGCCCGCCCGGCCCAGACGAACGGTACACGTCGATGCGAAGGTCATTTTCGTCGATGGTGACCTCAGCGTCATCTACATCCGGCATGACCAGCACACCCGCTGCCGACGTGTGGATACGCCCCTGAGACTCGGTGACGGGGACGCGCTGCACCCGATGTACACCGCCCTCGAACTTGAGCACCCCGAAGGGCGCTTCCTCAGCACTGGAACTGCCCTTGACAAGGAACGTCAGTGACTTGTAGCCGCCAAGGTCGGTCTCTTGGGAGTCCATGACGTCAATCGACCATCCGCGCGATTCGATGTACTTCGCGTACATCTCGAACAAGTCCTTGGCGAACAGGGCCGACTCTTCCCCGCCTTCGCCTGACTTGATTTCCATGATGGCGTCCCGAGAGTCATTGGGGTCGCGGGGAGCCAAGAGACGGGTCAGTTTCTCATCCACCTCGGCGAGTCGTGCCTTGAGTGCGACGACCTCGTCGGCGAAAGACTGATCTTCCTCCGCCAATTCCTGTGCCGCCTCGATATCTCCTTCGAGTTGTGCCTTCTCGTTCAATCCATTGACGATGGGGGTCAGCTCGGAGTAACGCCGCCCAACCTTGCGGGAGCGTGCCATGTCGGCATGCAGCGCGGGGTCGGACATCTGTGTTTCGAGGTCCTTGTACTCCGCGATGAAATCATGTCCTGCCATGGGTGTCCTGTCTTGTTGAGGCGATTGTTCGATAATTGGGCCCGAATATGCGACAGCACCGGGCACATCCCATGTGGGATACGCCCAGTGCTGACGAAAAAGCTACTTGGCCTTGGCCTGACCGCCGTAGCGGCGCTCGAAGCGAGCCACGCGACCACCGGTGTCAAGGATCTTCTGCTTGCCTGTGTAGAACGGATGGCACTGCGAACACACTTCCGCGTGAATCTGGCCGTCCTTCTTGGTCGAGTGGGTGGTGAAATGGTTCCCGCACGTGCATGTCACTTCAGTGACAACGTAATCGGGATGGATCCCTTGCTTCATAATTCTCCTCAGTTCTAGCCGGGTCGGGAGTACGTGAACCGGCACCATCGGTCAATTATGCCAGGTATGACAAATCCAGCCAAACGAGACGATGGGCGCTTTCTCAGAAAAGGGCGGTCGCGAGGTTGCGGCGGGCCGAGAGAACGACCTTGTCCGAAGGGTCTTGGGTGTCGAACAACTCCAACAGTCGCAACCGGAGCTTGTCGCGGTCGTCGCCCGATGTGGAAGCGATTGCCGTAGTCAAACGAGAGAACGCTTGCTCGACTGCCCCTGTGGCGACATCCAGATCGGCGGCGTCGAGGATGGCGTCAATCGTGGGCTCGTCTTGGGTTGCCGCCGCTTGTACCTTCGCCGGGTCCAGGACAGAGACCCGAGCCAGCAAGCCTGCTTGGGCCTTGCCTACTTTGGCCTCCGCGTCGCCGGGAGTCGCAGCCAATACTTTCTCGAACTCGATGACGGCTTGGGCATAATCGCCTGCGCCCATCGAATCGTACGCAGGAGTGTACCGAGGGTCTTCGACGGGTTCCGCCCCCTCTTCCGCGACCGGGCCTTGGGGTTCAGCCTTGCCGAGAATACCGTTGCCAGCGGCCATTTTGAGTAATTCCGAGATGACCTTGGCAGCATCTTCTTTGGGCATCGACCCTTGCCACAGGGGAACCATTTGTCCAGACAGCACGCCGACCACCATGGGGACCGCGCGAATCTGAAGTTGTGCCACGATCTGGGGGGACGTGTCCACATTCATCCGAGCCAACAGCCATGACCCACCGGCCTCGTTCGCCAACTCAGCGAGCGCCTGACCCATCTGCGAGGACTCCGGCGCGCGAGAGGAATAGAACTCCACCACGATGGGGTACTTGAGGGACCCCCGCAACGTTGACTCGAATGTCGCCTCGGTCAGTTCTGTGACGAAGGTCCCGCCAGGGGCCGCAGCCTTGGGGGCCACCTGGGACAAGTCAAATGCTCCTGAAATCTGTGCCATGGGGTCCATTCTTCCACTACTGAAGGTCGCGATGCCCCCATGCCACCGCGCTGTGCCAGCCCTCCATCGACTTCTGTATCAATCTCGTGCCTCTCCAAGCCGGCGGCTGCGCCCCAGGACGGTTACTCGAGTGCGCGGTCTACTACTTGGCGGGCCTCTTCTTGGACTTTGGCTAGGTGGTCTGGGCCCAGGAAGGATTCGGCGTAGATCTTGTAGATGTCCTCTGTGCCGGAGGGACGTGCGGCGAACCAGGCGTTTTCGGTGGTGACTTTGAGACCGCCGATGGCAGCCCCATTTCCGGGCGCAGCGGTCAGGGTTGCGGTGATGGGTTCTCCTGCCAGCGTCGTCGCAGTCACGTCAGCGGGCGACAGGTTGCCCAGCCTGGCCTTCTGCTCACGGTTCGCGGGGGCATCCATGCGGGCATACGACGACACCCCGAAACGCTCTTCCATTTCGGCGTAGTGGGCCGACGGGTTTTTCCCTGTCACAGCCAGGATCTCGGACGCCAAGAGGTCCAAGATGATGCCGTCTTTGTCGGTGGTCCACGTCTTACCCTCTCGGGTGAGGAAACTCGCCCCTGCCGACTCTTCGCCTCCGAAACCCAAGTCTCCGGAAATTAGCCCGGGCACGAACCACTTGAACCCCACGGGAACCTCGACGAGGCGTCTCCCGATGGAGGCAGCCACTCGGTCGATGATGGATGAGGAGACAAGAGTCTTGCCCACTCCAGCGACGGGCGACCAACCTGGGCGATGGGTGAACAGGTACTCGATGTCCACAGCCAAGTTGTGATTGGGATTGATGAGTCCTTCTTCGGGGGTGACGATGCCGTGACGGTCGGAGTCGGCGTCGTTGCCGGTTGAAATATCGTATTTGTCCTTGTCGGCCACCACATTTGCCATGCAATAGGGCGACGAGCAGTCCATGCGTATCTTGCCGTCGTGGTCGAGGGTCATGAAGTACCACGTCGGGTCGAGGCGTATGTCGGTGACGGTGAGATTGAGCCCGAGGTGCTCCGCGATGTACTCCCAATACTGTTTGGACGCGCCGCCGAGCGGATTCGCCCCAATGCGCACGCCCGCCGCACGAATGGCATCAAGGTCAACGACCGAACTAAGGGCCTCGCAGTAGGGGGTGCGGAAGTCGAACCATGTCACAGTGTCGAGGCCGGAGGAACGCTTGACTTGGGAAGGGTTGCGCAACAGGTCATTGGCACGGGCGGCGATCCACCCGGTGGCGTCGGTGTCTGCTGGCCCACCGTTCGGCGGGTTGTACTTGAAGCCGCCGTCTCGGGGAGGGTTGTGCGAGGGAGTCACCACGATGCCATCAGCCAGGTCAGTCGTGCGCCCTTCATTGTGCGCGATAACGGCCCGCGACAAGGAGGGAGTCGGCGTGTACTCCCCTTCGCGGTCGGACAGGACAGGCACCTCGAAAGCAGACAACACCTCCAAGGCGGTCTTCCAGGCCGGCACTGACAACCCGTGAGTGTCCTTGGCAATGTACAATGGCCCAGTCGTCCCTTGTGCGGCCCGATACTCGATGATGGCCTGGGTGATGCAGGCGATGTGCGCCTCGTTGAAAGCCCCGTCGAGCGAGGCGCCCCTGTGACCGGATGTCCCGAAAGCGACACGCTGGTCAGGATTGTCCGGGTCGGGAACGATGTCGTAATAGGCACCCAAAACGGCGTCAATGTCGATGAGGTCGGAGGGGGCCGCCAGAAGGCCAGCGCGCGGATCAGTCATGTCACTATCTTGTCGCTTTCGCGGGAGTACGTCCACCTTGTCGCAACTCAAACCCGATGCCTCAGGACCTCACGTCCCATCGTCTTCCTCATCCTCGTGCCCATGACGATGGGCCATGGCCCGAAGGCCGGCACGCTGAATGACTCGCTGGATGGTCAGGTCGCGTTCTGCAGGCGAAGGAACATAGGTGATCTCGCGCAACCCCTGCCCAGCCGCGGCTGACTCGAAGGTGAGAGTCCCGTAATTCAGTATCATGCCGAAGAAAGGCGTCCTGACGGAGATGTCGAGAATACGGGTGAGCGGCATGGTGGCGACGTCCCGGGTGACGATGCCACTGACCCTATACACTCGCGTGTTCGTGACAACGAAACGGTACATGGACCAGAAGTGATACTTCCACAACCCGATGAAGGCAACCACCAACCCAGGGATGAGGAGCACGGGCCAGAAATAGCCTCCCACAAGCCCTGACAGCACAATGAGCCCAATGCCGCCGAGCGTGGTGAGGACGGGGACGATCATGCACACCCAATGTTTGACTATCTCGTCCACAATGAACTCGCCCTCATCCTTGAGGAGATATTGCTCCACATGGGGGGCGAACAGGGACGGACGCTTGCCCCTGGCCACGGCTCAGCGTCCGAAAGTGGCGAAGAAATCGTACACAGCCCAGAAAGCGTCCTTGATCCCTCCAAAGAATGCCTGGACGGCGTGCGCGGAATCGGCGGGGCGCGAGATGACGAAGAACACGATGAAAGCCACGACGAGGAGCACAACGACCCTCTTCAACCACTTGCCCATGTCTGCTCGCTTTCGATAATAGTACGAGTGTCATCATGCCTGACCACACCGACTTTTGCTCGCACTTCCTCCCGCGTGTCGCCAATCGGGACCAGGTTCGACGCTCAGAGAGCACTGGTTGGGGCCCATCGCCATGTCCGTCGTCACCGAAGTGCATCAGTCGCAGGATGCAGAGCACTTCTTACAAGCGCAGGTCGCGCTACTCCCCCGCGCTCGCCCCGACGACTCGACTGGCTCGTGGAGTTTCCTGCGGTGGGAATGTCCTTGTGGCACCGGTGATGGCGGCGATGATGTCCTCATAGGTCACTTGGGACATGGGCGCCTGCCCCACGACTCGACCATGGCGCATGACGACCACCCGGTCGGCGACCGCCTGTACATCCGCGAGGTTGTGACTGATCAGAATGATCCCGTGGCCCAAACTGCGCATCTTGACAATGAGGTCCAAGATATCGGCGGTTTGCGTCACAGAAAGCGAGGATGTGGGCTCGTCCAGAATGACAATGCGGGGGCGAGCCAAGAGGGCGCGCGCTATGGCGACGGACTGGCGCTGCCCCGCCGACAAATGGGCGACCGGATAGCGCACAGAAGGGATGCGCGCGCCAATTTCCTCCAACACTTCGGCGGCAGCCGTCTCCATCTCCTCCGTGTGTAGAACGAACTTGCTGTTCAACTCGTGGCCCAAGAACATATTGGACGCCACATCGAGATTGTTGGCCAGAACCTGCTCCTGGAAGACAGTGGCAATGCCCAATCGCGTCGCATGGGACGGGGACGGAATGGTGACTTCTACTCCGTCAGAAACAATAACGCCCGCCGTCGGCCTGTACACACCCGACAACACTTTGGCAAGGGTGGACTTCCCCGCAGCATTCTCCCCCACGAGAGCCACGACTTCATGCAGGCTCACCTCGAAATCGACATCCTCCAGGGCATGGACACCCCCGAAGGTGAGACTGACCCCGCGCAGGGCCAACGCTGGACCCGGCCGAGGCGAAGCGAGTTGAGCAGGATCAAGATACGTCATGGAAGACCACCCCTTCGAGGTTCCCTGGCAAAGTTACAGAATCGAGCGCGTGGCACACCGCACCCACCAGTTCGCAGTCCTGCCCGAGGGCACTAGGCACGATCTCAATCGTGGGAGTCGAGCTTGGCAAAGTGAAACGAGACGTCACGGAGCGCAGCGGAGCCAAGAAAAGGTCGCCCACCCGAGCTAGTTCCCCGCCAACGACGATGCGCTGGGGGTCGATGATGTTGCACAGCGCCGCGAGCGCCACGCCGATGTTGCGTGCCGCGTCCTCAATGACTCGACGACTGGCAACGTCACCTGCGAGTGCTTGTTCGATGAGGTCGGGAAGTGAGAGGTTGCCGTGGGTGAGACGCAGAGCCTCCAACATGGCGCTGGCCCCCGCCACCACCTCCAAACAACCTCGATTGCCACAGTAGCAGATGGGGCCGTCGGGATCGATGCTGACATGGCCAATCTCCCCCGCAGTGCCTGAGAACCCTCGGAAGACAACGTCATCCAAGACGATCCCTGCGCCGATGCCATACGACGTGGACAGATAGACAACTGGGTTGGCACCCACTCCGGCTCCGAGACGGCATTCGGCGAGCGCTCCCAGGTTCACCCCATTGTCCACCACGACCGGGCACCCCACCCTCTTGGTCAAGGACTCAGCAATCGGGACTTGGTCCCAGCCCCGCATCAGCCCTGGCGAGCACACCATCCCTGTGTGGGAGTCGACGGGCGCATCCAGCGCGACCCCGGCCCCCAGCAATTCCTCGTGAGTCGCCCCGATGTGGTCCAGCATGTCGGAGATGAGGAGGCTGACCCTGTCCAAACCTGTGTCGGCCCTGTGCTCTTTGGCCAAAGGAAGGTGTTGGCGCACCAGTATTTCTCCCGAGGGATTCGCTAGGGCTAGCTTCAAGTCGCGTCGACCGATGTGGATTCCAGCAACTAACCCCAATCGTCGGGCCAAGGTCACCTGCACGGCGCGGCGCCCAGAGCGCGATGTGGGAGCAGTATTGACGATTCCCGCTTCGAGAAGTTCTTTGACGATGACAGACACAGTTCCGGGTGACAGTCTCGTCGCATCGGCGAGTTCCACCTGAGTGATGGCACCGAACTTCTTGACCATGTCGAGGATCCGCGCGCGATTCGCTTCTCGCAGAGAGGTCTGCGAGCCGAACGGTGTTGCGGTGTCCGCCATGACTGACCATGTTACAGGCACATGCGCGGCAGGCGAATGCTTGTGTTTGAGAAGAATAGTAACAATTTGATAACGGCTGGTCCTTGGCGTTGACTTCCAAACTCAACAAGTTGTAGCGTCAAGCCATACCGATTATTCGGTTGCCTGCTCGCTAGGCGTCTTGCCGACACGAGCGATACCTCAAGGAGACGAAACAATGAAGTTCAAAAGACTCGTGGCAACGGCAGCAGGCGTAGCGCTGGCCCTGTCCATGGCTGCTTGCTCGACTACCCCCTCTGGCACACCGACCACCGATGCGCCAGCCACGACTGCGGCCGCCGAAGCTCCCCAAGCTGGTGGCCTCATCGGCATCCTCATGCCGACCAAGTCGCTGGAACGCTGGAACAATGACGGCGCAAACGTTGTTGCGAAGCTGGAATCCCTGGGATACACCACGTCCCTGCAATATGCGAACAACAAGGTTGAGGATCAGATCTCTCAGATCCAGAACCTCATCAACCAGAACCCCAAGGTTCTCGTCATTGCCTCTATCGACGGCACAGCACTGGGCCCGGTTCTCGCGACCGCTGCTGCTGCTGGCATCAAGGTCATCGGTTATGACCGCCTCATCAATGGCACCCCGAACATCGACTACTACGCGACCTTCGACAATTACCTCGTCGGCCAGCTCCAAGGTGAGTACATCGAGGCCACCCTTGGTCTCAAGGACGGCAAAGGCCCGTTCAACCTGGAGCCTTTCGCTGGGTCTCCCGATGACAACAACGCTGGCGTCTTCTTCGCCGGTGCATGGGATGTTCTGAAGCCCTACATCGACAAGGGCCAGATCGTGGTTCCTTCTGGCAAGGATCCGGCCACGAAGGCTGACTGGACTTCCATTGGCATCCAGGGATGGGACACCGCCAAGGCTCAGTCCGAGATGCAGAACCGCCTCTCCTCGTTCTACACCGGTGACAAGAAGGTTGACATTGTGCTCAGCCCCAACGACTCACTGGCTCTGGGCATCGAGCAGGCTCTCGAGACCGCTGGCTACAAGGTTGGAACCGATTGGCCCATCGTGACCGGTCAAGACGCCGACATCGCCAATGTCAAGAACATTCTGGCTGGCAAGCAAGCCATGACAGTGTGGAAGGACACCCGTACCCTGGGTGATCAGGTTGCCAAGATGGTCGACCAGATTGTCAAGGGCGAGACCGTTGACGTCAACAACACGACCGACTACAACAACGGCGTCAAGAACGTCTCTTCGTTCCTTCTGCCTCCCGAAGTTGTGGTTCAGGACACTGTCGAGTCGATTCTCGTCGGCAAGGGTTACTACACCAAGGATCAGATCGGCCTGTGAGGCTGACCTGGACCACTGAGTAATACACTCTCATAATGTGGTGGCATCGGGCTCGCCTGATGCCACCACATTCCAGAACTACTGCTACTTCAACACTTCCTTGTCAGAGTCGACTATCGAGGCAGGACACATGGACAACGATTACATCCTAGAGATGCGCGGAATCACCAAAGAGTTCCCCGGCGTGCGGGCTCTCCACGATGTCACCCTTCGGGTGCGCAGAGGCGAGATCCATGCGATTTGTGGAGAGAATGGGGCTGGAAAATCCACCCTCATGAAGGTGCTTTCCGGCGTCCACCCCTCAGGTTCGTACACTGGCGACATTGTCTATGAAGGCAATATCTGTAACTTCAAGACGATCCGTGACTCTGAGCGCGTCGGCATCGTCATCATCCACCAAGAACTCGCGCTCAGCCCCTTCCTCTCCATCTCGGAGAATATCTTTCTGGGCAACGAACGGTCCCGCTTGGGAGTGGTGGACTGGCTCGACACGACTCGTCAGGCCAAAGAACTACTCGAAAAAGTCGGCCTCCACGAAGACCCTGCGACCAGAATCGCCGACATCGGCGTCGGCAAACAGCAACTAGTCGAGATTGCCAAAGCTCTGTCCAAAGAGGTCAAACTCCTTATCCTCGACGAACCGACCGCAGCCCTCAACGATGACGATTCTGACAACCTCCTCAACCTCATCCGCCAACTGCGCGCGGAGGGCATCACCTGCATCATGATCTCGCACAAGTTGTCCGAGCTTGAGAGGATCGCCGACACCAACACCATCATCCGCGACGGCGAAACCATCGAGAGCCTCGACATGCATGGGGACACCGACCACTCTCAGGAGCACATCATCCGGGCCATGGTGGGCCGACCTCTCGACAACCGCTTTCCCGTCCACACATCGACGGTCGGCGAGGAGATTCTGCGCATCGAGGACTGGACCGTCTACCACCCCATCGACACTGAACGCAAAGTCGTGGACGGCGCCTCGCTGAACATCCGCAGGGGCGAAATCGTCGGCCTGGCCGGACTCATGGGAGCCGGACGCACAGAATTGGCCATGAGCCTGTTCGGACGCACATACGGCACCAAGATTTCGGGCAGGGTCTTCAAGAATGGCGAAGAAATCCAGACCCGCACTGTCGAAGAAACCATGCACCATGGCATCGCATATGCGACCGAAGACCGCAAAAAGTATGGACTCAACCTCATCCAGACCGTCAAGGAGAATGTGACCTCCGCCGGACTCAACAAACTCGCCAAGATGGGCGTCATCGAAATTGAAGCCGAGACTGGCGTCGCTGAGGAGTACCGCAAGGAACTCAACATCAAGACCCCCAGCATCGAGGTGCCCGCATCGAAACTGTCAGGCGGCAATCAACAAAAGGTCGTCCTCGCCAAGTGGATGTACACCGACCCCGACGTCCTCATTTTGGACGAACCCACACGCGGCATCGACGTCGGCGCGAAGTACGAGATTTACACCATTATCGACCAATTGGCGGACTCGGGCCGTGGCGTTCTCATGATTTCCTCCGAATTACCAGAACTGCTCGGAGTTTGTGACAGGATTTACACCCTGAGCGAGGGACACATCACCGGATGTCTGAACCGCGACGAAGCGACTCAGGAATCGCTCATGACACTTATGACACTAGACAAGGATGACCTGCAATGATCAAAGAACTCGTTGGGAAGAACCTGCGCCAGTACGGCATCATGTTGGCCCTGGTGGCGATTGTCATCATCTTCGCCTTTGCCACCAAGGGTCGGCTCATCATTCCAAACAACCTCTGGGCCCTGGTTCAGCAGAACGCCTATGTTCTCATCTTGGCCTTGGGCATGTTGATGGTCATCATCGCAGGCCACATCGACTTGTCTGTGGGTTCTGTGGTGGCATTCATCGGCGCCGTTGTCGGGTACATGATGTACACCTGGCACGTCAACTGGATCCTGGCAGTCGCCGCTGGCCTGGTCATCGGTCTGCTCGTCGGAGCATGGCATGGATTCTGGGTGGCGTACGTGAAGGTCCCCGCCTTCGTTGTCACCCTGGCCGGGATGCTCCTGTTCCGCGGTCTGGCCCAAGTCGTCGCAGCCAAAACCATGGCTGGTTTCCCAGCAGGCTTCAACGCCATCGCTGGGGGTTCACTGCCCAATATCTTCGGCCATATCCCCAACCCCTTGGCTGGCCTCTTCGCGGCAGGAAGTCCCTTCGGCCAACCTCTCGACGGCCTGACGTTGGCCATCGGCATCATCGGCATCGTCGGACTCATCCTCCAGTCATGGCGGGCAAGGCGTTCCCAGATTTCCCACGGCCTGCCGGTTGGACCACTGTCTCTGCTCGTTGTGCGCTGGGCCTTGTTGTCCGTCGCGATTCTCGTTGTCACCTACTTGCTCTCCATGAACCTGATCGGTGGCACCCCCATCGTGCTCATCATCGTCGGCGTCCTCATCCTGATCTACGCCTTCGTCACGTCACGCACCGTGTTCGGTCGCCATGTGTACGCTGTCGGCGGCAACCGTAACGGCGCCCTGCTTTCCGGCGTCAACACCGCGCGTGTCGACTTCGGCATCTTCGTCAACATGGGCTTCCTCACAGCAGTCGCTGCTGTCGTCACCACCTCCCGAGCAGGCGCCGCCGTGGCAGCAGCCGGACAGAACTTCGAGTTGGACGCCATCGCATCCTGCTTCATCGGTGGTGCTGCCGTGACAGGTGGGGTTGGCAAGGTCGCGGGGGCCGTGGTTGGCGCTCTCATCATGGGCGTGCTCAACATGGGCCTGTCCATCCTCAATGTGGACTCCAACTGGCAGATGGCCATCAAGGGCCTCGTCCTACTATTCGCCGTCTCTCTCGATTTGGTCAGCAAGCGCCGCAACGCCGTGGCGTGAGAGCCCTAGCGCCACGCGCAGAGTGGCACAGGCATTGAGCTATTGCACGCGCAACAGCGCCGCGAACATTGAGTCCGTATGGTGACGGTGGGCCCACAGTTGTACGCATTGTTCATTGAGTAAGGAACGCGCGTCGGGCACACCGAGAAGTCCGGGGGCGTCCAGAATCTCCACGCCCGTGGCTGACTCGATGACGTCAATGGTTTCTTGTGGGTGGGGCGAGCAGGTGATGTACACCACGAGTCCCCCACTGACGGTGGACGCAAATGCCGAGGCCAGAAGAGCCTTTTGCAGCGGCACGAGGGCGTCCAAGTCCTTGGGGCCTTTCCTCCATCGTGCCTCGGGGCGGCGGCGCAACGCTCCCAGACCTGTACAGGGGGCATCGACCAGGACGCGAGCGAAGCAACGCCCCCAGGCTGGTCTTGTACCGTCGGCCACCACGACAGCCGGGGTCCTATAGGCTCGAAGGCCTTGCTGAACCAGCACAGCCCTGTGCGGATGGATCTCCCCGGCGACAAGGGCCTCCCCGCGTTCACGAGCCAATCCCATCAGCAGGGCGGCCTTGCCTCCTGGCCCAGCGCAGATATCGAGCCAGGGGCCCTGAGGCGCGTCAGGGATGGCGAGGAGGCTGGCGACCAGTTGGGAGCCTTCGTCTTGGACTCCGGCCCGTCCGTCCCGCACTGCTTCGACTTGGGCTGGGTCGCCTTCGCGCACCACTCCCCATGGAGAATACGTCGTCGGCGTTCCGCCCCAGGTCAGCAATTCGTCTCGGGCGATGAGCCCAGGACGCACGACGAGAGTGGGCACCGGGGCCACATTGTCCGCCTCCAGCGCGGACTCCACCTCATCGGCAGGCAGGACAGATGTGTACACATCCACGATCCAGCGCGGGTGGCTGGTTCGCAGTGCCAAGGCGTCCAACTCGCCCATACCTGAGGCAAGATGGTCGATCCATTCTTCCCAATCACGGACCATGACACGACGAAGAATGGCGTTGACAAGGCCTTTCACACGCTGCCCCACGGCCGATGCGGCGAGCGCAACAGATGTCGACACCGCTGCATGATTCGGCACCCTCATCTTCAGGCCCTGCTGGGCGCCTAGTCGCAGGACGTCGACCACGCCAGGTTGGAGAGTCTTCAGCGAGCGTCCAGAGGCCGCCTCAATGATGGCGTCCAGAACCCCCAGATTCCGGCAGGTCCCGTACACCAATTCGGTGGCGAAGGTCGCGTCCCGGCTGGACAGGCCAGAGTGCGCGAGGACATCTCCCAGGGCCAAGTTGGCATAAGCTCCCCCACGGATGGCCTTCATTGCCTTCAGGGCTGCTTGGCGGGCACGGTCCGCAGGAAAAGCGCCGTCGGCGGATATCTGCTGGCCCCAGTCGGACACAGGAGTTTGCGGGGTCGGGTCACTCAAGGCGAGTTCCTTCGCGTACCGCTCCCCTGGCCCAATCAGACCCGCTCATGACCTTCTTGCCGCTGGCTTGTACCTCGACCAACTCGACGGCTCCATCTGCGACGCCCCAGAAGAGTGCCCTCTTTGTTGCCGCCACGTCACCAGGCGCGAGCGCCACTTCGGCACCGGCCTGCTTGGCACCCAGTATCTTGAACCGAGCACCAGACAACGTCGCCCACGCCCCCGGCTCAGGACTCATGGCCCGAACTCGTGCCAACACCTCAGCCACCGTCATCGACGGGCTCAGGCGCGCGTCCTCGACCTCAATCTTCGGAGCCAGCGTCACGCCATCGCCCGACTGTTCGACAGGAATCATTCCAGATTCAATAGCATCGAGTCCCTCGCATAGAGCGTCGGCCCCGGCAAGACACAGGCGGTCGAGAAGTTCTCCCGCGACTTCGTCGGCCTCAATCGGCACCTCGCGTTGTACGTACACCGGCCCAGCATCGAGTTCCTTCACAAGGCGGAACACCGTGACCCCTGTCGTCGAATCTCCGGCCAGCAGGGCATGTTGCACCGGCGCTGCACCCCTCCAGCGTGGTAACAGGGAGAAATGTAAATTGACCCACCCATGTACCGGGACAGACAA
>JAISJO010000083.1 GCA_031261485.1 Propionibacteriaceae bacterium
ATGGCCAGATCGTCCACTTGGTCGAGGAGTTCCGCCAGGCCGGGATGGATGTGACAGCGAGTATTGCCGAAGAGCCCGCAGGAATCGATCCAGAGGTAAGCGCCGCCGCGTACAGGGTCGTGCAGGAAGCCCTTGTCAACGCCCGAAAACACGGTACTGGCATCGTCCGACTCGCCGTGACAGTGGCGAGGGGCAATGTACATATCGAAGCAGTCAACCGCCGCTCTCTCGACACATCCGATGAGCAGACAGCGGGCGGGTACGGCCTGATCGGGATGCGGGAACGAGCCGCGTCGGCAGGGGGCCGCATCGATATCGACTCCGACGACGCGCTCTTCACGCTGCGCGCCGTCTTGCCAGTGAGAGGGAGAACATCATGATTCGCGTGATGTTGGTCGATGACCAGGAGATGATTCGTGTCGGGTTGAAAACCATTATCGACGCTTGTCCCGACATGGAGGTGACAGCCGAGGCTGGCGACGGGCTCGCGGCTGTGCATATGGTTGAGGCGCAGTGCCCAGACGTCATACTCATGGACCTGCGCATGCCCGGCATCGATGGGGTCGAGGCCACTCGCCGTATCCGCCACCTGCACCCAGCCTCTGAAGTAAGAATCGTTGTGCTGACGACGTTCGACCAGGACGACAACGTCCTTGCCGCAATCAAAGCAGGGGCCAATGGCTTCCTGTCCAAAGGGGTCGGACCCGCCGAGCTCACCACCGCCATCACGGAGGTGTACGAAGGTGGCGGCGCACTCAGCGCCAATGCCGCCCGCGCGGTCATCGGCCATGTCGCCGACGACAACTCCACGCCCGTCGACCCCGAAGCCGCCCGCCTCCTGTCCTACCTCACCGCCCGAGAACTCGAAACCCTCCAAGCCGCAGTTCGCGGTCTCGACAACCAACAAATCGCCGACGAGTTGTACATCTCCCCCCTGACCGCGAAAACCCACATCAACCGAGCCATGATGAAACTCGGCGTATCAGACCGGGCCGCCCTGGTAGCCCTGGCGTACAAAGGTGGAATCAGACCGTAGGCCGTGGCCTCTTTTCGGCCGCTGCCCAATCGTGGTACGCATGCACTAGGGTCCGGTACCCGAGACTTCTCAGGGTCTCATACGACGTGCGGAAGTTCGCTTTGGAATGGGTTCCGGTCGCTAGGTACCTTATTTCTTGTTGTAAGTAACGGTCAATCTCCTTGAGACTGTCGTCCCTTGTCAACAAGGGGAAGAACCAGCGGGACCACGTCAGGTCGTGGGCACTACGGGCTTCGAAGAACTTGTTGTTGTAGATGCGAATCATCGCTTTCATTGCTCGTTCTGGCGCGGCGTCTTTGCGGAGCAGCCAGCGCCTGAGGGACCGAGCCTTGCGCCGAATCTTGCCTTTCAGCTTCGCCTTCGTCGCTGTACCGAGGTCGATATTGCCGTCGGGTTGGTAGTTGATGCCCAGGAACTCCCAAGACTCGTCCGGGGCTGAGACGTGCTCCTTATCCGGGTTCACGCGCAGGTGGTACCGATCCAGTAGGTCCAGAATGAAGGCGCGGTGGGTGTTCAGTTCCTCCTGGGTAGGAGCAAAGACCACGATGTCGTCGGAGTACCGGGCATAGGGGATCCCAAGCGAAACAAAGTGCGCGTCGAGTTCCCCGAGATAGATGTTGGCTAGGAAGGGCGCGGTCGAAGTCCCGGCCATGACGCCACGATTCTCGGTGATCACTTCGTCCTCGAATATGGCCTGGTCGACGGTCAGCATATTCTCGAAGAATGCGAAGAGTTCGGGGTCGTCCACGAGTATGCCCCGCAGAATCGGCAGGAGAGTCGGTATGTCGATTGAGTTGAAGTAATCGGCAATGTCGAGTTTGTAGCACCACAGTTCGGCAAGGTTGGGCGTTCGGGTCAGATGGCGAATCGCAGAATGTGCCCCGAAACCGCGCCGGAAGGAATAGCAGCCGTTTTCTTGTCCGTTGTCGAAGCGGTACAGCAGGTGCGCGATGAGTTTGAGAGTGTTGGCTTGGTCCTCGGGGAAGGTGTACACCACCCGCTTCTTTGTCTTACCCAGCTTGTTGACCAGCTTCTTTGTCGGCAATCCCAAACCGGCCCCAGACTGTATCTGCTCTAGAACTCCAAGGTAACGCCGCTCTTCGATGTACTCGCGCAGTCGCGCCTCATCGTCAGAACGCAGATGACCTTTCTCCAAGCGGTCGCCGAGAAACTCCTGCCAAGCAACCTCGCTTGTGCAGTCCGCCAACACGCTACTCATAATCTAAGTTTGCCGGGAAATCCGAGCAAAGCTCGAACCCGCGGCTTCCAAGACAACGGAATTGCTTAAAGGCAGCATTTGCTGACACCGGACTGAACGCCAGCGGTTGCCCACAAAACCCCGGCACAAACCGGCTCGGCTGACGCCTCATCCCATCGCAGGCACCCATGAGGGTATCCGTGTCCTGAAGACATTGAGTCGCCCTAGACGGCTAGGGCGTTGTGAGAGATGCGATACTTCACAAACTCCCGTTCGTTCGGCATGTGCAGATAGAAGTTGATGAACGGCACGCCAGCGGCTTGCGCTGCAGCGCGCGAGTTCCTGTACGCCTTGTTGCGGTCCCTGTTGTGCTGGACCAGGGAGATCACGCCGACAGTCTTACCGCCCAAGGACAATACGAAGTCGTACGGCTTTCCGTCGCCACCGAACTCACTGACCGGTACATTTTCGCGCACCTGATATTGGGGGAAATCCTCAGCAAGAACAGTTGCGAAGAAGGCTGCGTTCTTGTCGGGTTCGCTCACCGGAGTTCCAGAAGAGTCGACTGGGGCCGTACCCTCGGTTTCTTCGGCTCCGTCGACTTTGTCCTTGGCGAACTCCTCGACTTCCTTGGCCGCATCGACCGCTTTGTCGATCAGCCCGCCTATGAACTGGCCTGCAGTGGATTCACCTTTGAGCAAGCTGTCAAGTAGTCCCATCGTCAGCTCCTTTCTCTGCTGATTGGGGCATCATAGAGGGAATATATACCAAGGAGCGGGCGCTGACTAGAGCCCGTCAGCGAGAACCCCATTTCCGCCCACCCTGACAACACAACCCATCCAGAACCGGCCTGAATGTAGGCTGTACGAACGTTTGCGGATGGCTCATGTCGCATATCCGGCCTGTTCTGGCTACACGACCCATCCGCAAACGAACAAAGAGGACCAAAACAGCACGGTTGAGGATGGATTATGTCGCGAGCCAGCACGGTGCCCAGCCTCAGTGGCACTGATTCTGGCATTCGAGTGCCTCCGTCGTGTGCTCAAGTGTCCAAGTCTGGTGACCATGTGTCTATGTCTGGTGCGCAAGTATCAAGGTATGCTCGTTCTCGTTGAGCAGGGAGACACCGCATAATGGCCACAACACCGGATTTCATCGAATACGTTCTGGACCAGGCACGTGGCCCGTGGGCGCTGCGCTACAAGAAGATGTTTGGCGAGTACATGGTTTACGCCAACGACAAGCCGATCCTCTTGGTGTGCGACAACACGGTCTTTGTGAAGATGCTGCCAGAGATAGAAGCCTTGATGGGGGACTCCGAGACGGGTTTCCCTTACGAAGGTGCCCGCGAGCATTGGGTACTGAACATCGATAACTCCGAGTTCTCAGCCGACGTAATAGCAGTCTTGGAGCCCATCACGCCTCTGCCGAAACCGCGAAAGCCCAAGCGTCAGACTGGGTGAGCGTCGGGAGGAAACCACGCTTCCGCCGATACCAACTGGCTCAGAGCAACGACTGCTGCCCTGCAAGAGTACCGGCCAGTGGAGTCGATGGGGTCGATTCTCGCCAGAAGTCTCGGGCCAGCAGGTTTCTCACCGGGCCAGGGAGCAGGGAGTACACCCAGCAACCGGCACAGAACGAGAAGACGGATTCCAGGAAGGCGAAGACGGCAAGGATGCCGAGCACAATCACGCCGGGGAGTACAAGTCCGAGCGCAAGGAGGACAGTGGCAGCTAAGGAGAACACGACTCCGATTCGGGCGGCGAATACCTTGGGTGCGGCATCGACCATGACCTTGGGCAGATTCAGGCCGGACGAGATGCCCCGCCCCAGGGTCGCCAAGGGGGAGTAGCGCGGTTTGAGGAAGGCGCGAATGATGAAGTCGAGTGCCAGCGCCCCGGAGATTGCGGCGGACCAGCGCGACCCCGTGATGATTGCGACGGCAAGGGTGGCAAGCGTGACGAGCAGTGTCTCGCCAGCCACTATCCGAACTGTATTATTGTCTCTTCTCTCGGTGGAGACGGGGCATGAGAAGCTGATAGGCATTTCTTTCCTTTTGTATGGGTGTTGTTGGTGGTATGGAATGGGGCCATCAACGACTAGGTGTCGCGAGGCCAAGACTCAAAGTGGGGTCAATCCGTCGAGACGTGACAGGGGAGTACCCCACCAGGGAAACGCTGACTAATGTCTATCGTCAGTCTGCGACTTCGCGCGGAATGACAGGGAACCTGGTCAATTGTCAGCGTTTCCCTAGCGACAACAGCAGGTCAGTGACGTACGTCTCGCGCACATGACAACTCGACCTGACAACATGGCGTCAGCGTAACAGAGAGGATTTCCGCACAATTCTGAGACGTTCACCAGGTGGTCGTGTGTCTTCCGCGCTGGACATTCGCGGGCCGATAGGCTGGCCTTGTCGGGTTCGGGAGGAGTAAGAAAACCATGGCAAACGAACGTATTTTCAAGATGACATTTGCGAGTGTCTACCCTCTATACATCCAAAAGGCCGAAAGGAAAGGGCGTACCAAAGCCGAAGTCGACGCGGTCATCTGCTGGCTGACTGGCTATGACGAGTCTGGACTGGTGGCACAGATTGAAGCAGCAACGAGTCTTGGGGATTTCTTCGAGCAGGCCCCGCAGATCAACCCCAAGGCCGAGGCCATCACAGGGGTAGTCTGTGGCGTCCGGGTGGAGGACATCGAGGACCCACTAGTACAGAAAACTCGCTGGCTCGACAAGCTGATTGACGAATTGGCGAAGGGGCGTCCGATGGAGAAGGTCCTGCGAGTGTGAACCCGCGAACGTACGAATACGACGCGGTCATCCAGCCTGCGGACAAGGGTGGTGCGTTCCTGGCTTTCCCCTACAACCTCCGCGAAGAGTTCGGCAAGGGGCGGGTCAAGGTCCACGCCACGTTCGATGGCGAGCCCTACGACGGCAGCATCGTCAACATGGGCGTCACCAACCCGGACGGCACAATCTGTTACATCATCGGTATCCGCAAAGAAATCCGCGCGAAAATCGGCAAACAAGTCGGCGACACCGTGCATGTCACCATAGCGGAACGGGAGTAAGTTCAGACGACACAGCAGGAAACAAGCAGCAACGTGCGAACTTACTGCTGCGGCCCCGATTCCCCGACGATGAAGTCTTTGGATCGGAAATTGGAGTAGTACCGCCCATTCTCGGCGGTGAAGTGCAAGACGCAATAGTCTGGGTCGGTCACGCCCAGCGGGTAATACGTCGTATCGCCTTCGGCCCACACCATCTCCTTTGTGGCCGCATCCTCGCAAACCTCCATCAGGCCGCGCAGCATCACGCCCCGGAAGAACCGGCGGTCCATGAAGTAAGTCGCCGCCTTCGGGTTGGCCCGGTACTGGGCGACACGCATCGATGACGTGTTCGTCGAGAACCAGAACTGTCTCAGGCCCACCCTCTTGCGCGGAGCCAGCATCGCTTTCAAGTTCGGGAAGCCGTCGGAGTCGACGGACGCAATGAACGCAGTTGCCTGCCGGTCAATCAGATTGCCGAGGGTCTGCTCAGGATTCCATGGGGCCATACGGCAAGACTACAGACATAAGGTGGTTGTGGTTCTGCGACTTCGAGTGAAATGGCGAAATGCGTAATCAGCATTTTCCTGGGTACAGAGTTGCCGTGGACTTGGTCTTGGATGGTGTCGGTTCTTACCCAACAAACGTCATGTTCGGGTAAAACGCAGCCATGACGCCGTCATTGAACACAGCGTCGAAGAATGCGTCGCAGCTTGTCGATGCAGGTATTCCGTCAAGGCGTGCCCTCCACCGGACGAGGCCCAGGACGGAAAGCAACACAGCAGCCACCAAAACTATTGCCAGAATCATGGTTAGTCGTTTCAATACTCCTGGCCGAAACCCGGCGTACACCTTTTCAAACGTCGGCAAGACCGCACGCGACCATAAGACTGCGAGGGCACCCCAGAATACAGAGAAGAGTAGGCAGACCCGCCCGCCGATGTTCAGAGGGAACTGCGAGTAATCCCATGACACGCTACCGAACAACGATTCCTGCACGAAGGAGCAAACAAACTCAACAAGCGTTCCTGTTAGAGCGCCTACAAGGAACACGTAGATTTGGTTCCGAGTTCGTCCCAAACTCATCGTGGCGACGGACAGGGCAAGAGCGCCGATCCCGTACACCGCGTTGAACGGCAGGAACATCATGGACCCGCGCCACTCGAAGTGCCCATTCGTGACGACACAATATATTGTTTCGACGAGATACCCGGTGACTCCACCGAACACGATGATCCAAAACAGGCGGATTGTTGCCAGGGCGGCAGTGGCGGTCGCGGTTCGGCTGAGCGGCAGTGCGGGATGTACCGCGAGACCTGCCGATACCGTCGCATCTGTTGGACTGACCCCATAGTGAGTCTTCCGCTGGCCCTCCATGCGAGTCCCGAGCGTTAAGGGCATTGTTGCCATGGACATGAGCTGTTCCTTGTTTGACGTTGTGTACGACCCTGCTGAGGTCGGTAAATCCATCGTCGCCCGAGGCGCACAGTCGCGCGTCGTCCCACAGGAGGCACTTTTCATACAACAAATGGAGTACGGCGACAAGTCATTCGGAGGGCTATCGAATACCACAGGCAAGGTCCCAACTCGTGATTATTGAGCAATTGCGGTAAACTAAGTGGGCATTTCGCATCCGCACCAAGCGGCTTACCCAGCGATATGCCGCTGGAGTAACTTGACTCCCCCTACACGAACGGTTGTGCGCTATTACCGCCCCATTGACATTTTCTGACCTCGGCTTGCCCGAATCTGTGCTGGCCGCCGTCGCTGCACAAAGCTACGAGACACCCACTGCGATCCAGGCCGAGGCGATCCCTGCGCTCATGGCTGGACGCGACGTCGTGGGCGTCGCCCAGACCGGGACGGGCAAGACAGCCGCCTTCGGCTTACCCCTGATTTCTCGGCTTGACCCCTCTGACAAGCATGTACAAGCGCTCGTCCTGGCCCCGACACGCGAGTTGGCGCTTCAAGATGAGGCTGCCATCGCTGGTTTCGCTGTGACCACTCCAGGAGTAAGGACCCTCGCGGTGTACGGCGGTGCGCCTTTCCTGCCGCAGAAACGTGCGTTGCAAGATGGTGTGCAAGTGGTGGTCGGCACTCCGGGCCGCATCATCGATCACCTCGACCGCGGCACCCTGAAACTCGATGGCGTGCGGTTCCTCGTCCTCGATGAGGGCGACGAGATGTTGCGCATGGGGTTCGCCGAAGACGTCGACCGCATTTTGTCTGACACCCCGTCGGACCGACAGGTGGCTCTCTTCTCGGCCACCATGCCGAGCGACATTCGGCGCACAGCGGAAAAGCACCTGCACGACCCGGTCGAGGTCTCCGTGGCTCGCCAGTCGTCCACCGTGTCCGCCACCGAACAATGTTACGCGGTCGTGCCGTACAAGCGTAAGACACTCGCCTTGTCGCGCGTATTGGCTGCGTACGACGCCGAGGCCACCCTGGTCTTCGTTCGTACACGCGCGGCTGCCGAAGAGGTCGGGGTCGCCCTGAACTCGCGGGGCATCGCCGCGTCTGTCATATCGGGTGACGTGCCCCAAACTGAGCGTGAGAAGGTGGTCAACCGTCTGCGTTCGGGCCAGGTACGAGTGCTCGTTGCCACTGACGTTGCCGCGCGTGGACTGGATGTCGACCGTATCGGCCTAGTCGTCAACTACGATTTGCCCGACGACGCGGAAACGTATGTTCATCGCATCGGGCGTACAGGTCGCGCCGGACGTACAGGGGTGGCCTTCAGCTTCGTTACCCCCACCGAAACCGGCAAACTCAAGCGCATTGAGAAGGGCACACGCAAGTCCCTTGTCGAAACCGCGATTCCCCGCACAGGTGAGGTTGTCGCCCGTCGTGCATCTGCTTTGTTGGAACTCGTTCCCCAACGTATCGCCTTGGGTCGCCTCACAGCGGCGCGTCGGTCGGTCAATACCTATGTTGCCGGGATAACAGGTAAGGCCAGTGCCGAAACGCTCAGCGAGACGACCGACTTCGAGAGTTTGCTCGGAGACGGTGAAGGCACGGGCATTACCAACAAAGCTGACGACTTATCGCTAAATAGACAAATCGCTCAATTGACAGATTTGGCCGCTGTCCTCGTCGCATTCGCTGTCGGTGACGGTTTGACGGGCAATTCCGAGGATGAATCCTTCGACATGGAGTTGGATCGGGCCGAACGCAAGGGCGCCCAACGTCGCCAGGCCGGCGAGGACTTCAATCCCCGCAAGTCAGGGCGCAATTCTCGCAACGACCGCGACTCTCGTTCGCAGTCGGGCGACAGGTACGACCGTCCTTCCCGCGACCGTGGTGAGTCGTGGAGAGATGACAGGTCGGACGGATTCCGCCAGCGCGACGAGACGCCCAGACGACAAACAACGGAGCGTGGCTACCGTGGCGACGGACCTTCGCGTTACTGGATGGGCGTTGGCCGCGAAGACGGCGTGGCACCGGGAACCATCGTGGACATCATGGCCGACCATGGCGCCGCGCCCGCATCAGTGGGCCGCATCGAAATCCACGGCCGTTACACCGTCGTCGACATGAAGACCCCGCTGGGCCGCGACGAGTTGCG
>JAISJO010000028.1 GCA_031261485.1 Propionibacteriaceae bacterium
ACCAGTGGCATTGCCGTCATGGAAAGGGCAGACACTAGTGCTCCGATGAGCAGCCACGGCTTTCGACGGCCAAAACGGGAACGAGTCCTATCGGAAGCCAGCCCTCCGATAATGACGGCGATTGCCCCGGCGATTGACGAGACCGTGGCAGTAATCGCGGCGAGGCGGACCTTGTTCGCAGGATCCATGTCCGCAAACAGGGCCTGACTCAATGTGCCGAAGTTGGCCGATGGAATGGCCCAAGACAGGGTGCCGATGAGCATCAGAATGCCGAAGACTCCGAGTTTGTTGGTGTAATAGCCTTTCCGTTCCGAAGTTGCCTGGGCAACGTCGTCGACGCTCTCGGGAGCAGTGGTGTTTTCCGCGTTTTCGGGCAAGGTCTCCGAACGAGGTACGGTGTGATCTGAAGTGCTCAATTCGGGACTCCTTTGGTAGAATTGAACTAGATTCAAAATTGAATGTAGTTCAGTTTTTCGAGAATGTCAAGAGCCTTGGAGGAGATTCATGGGGTCAACCAAACCGCGCGGCCCTTACCGCAAGTCGGACGAGCGCAGGACCGAAATCCTCCAAGCCGCCCTTGAGGCGTATGCAACATCCGATGCTGGCGGGCCGACCCTCAAAGCCATCGGCGACAAGGTGGGACTGACTGAGTCGGCACTGCTTTACCACTTCGGCAGCCGCGAAGAGTTGTTCTGGGCAATCGTCAAGGCACGCGACGAGTCTGACCGCTTCCAAGTCGATGATGAGGAGGTAACGGCCACCGACTTCACTCGCCTTGGCCAGATGATTGCTCACAACGCCTCGACTCCAGGCTTGGTCAAGTTGTTTCTGGAACAGGCTGTTGCAGCCGTTAGCCCTAGTCATCCCGCACATGATGAGTTGCGCGCCCGATACGAACGGTTCAACGCCGTCCTCGCGCAAGGCTTGTCCGGTCTCAAAGGACTCCCCCCCGACCAAGCCGCGTGGCTCGCACGCATCGTTATCGCCGCTTCCGATGGCCTGCAAATTCAATGGCTGCTCGACCCCAGTATCGATATGCGCGCCGACCTTGACGCGCTCATCGCGCTAGCCACGGAGGCGTTGGGCGAGTGAATCCCTTGGCCGCTCCCCTTGCGCGGTGGTACGTGCGCCAGGCCCGCGACTTGCCTTGGCGACACCCCGAGGTGAGTCCGTGGGGGATTCTGGTGTCGGAAATCATGCTGCAACAGACCCCCGGCGCACGGGTCATTCCGTACTGGACGCGCTGGATGGAACGCTGGCCCACACCCGTCGACCTTGCTGATGCCACACCAGCTGAAGTCATCCAGGCATGGGGAACGCTGGGCTACCCACGACGCGGCCTGCGCTTGCGGGAGTGCGGTGTTGTCATTGCCACTTCCCACGGCGGGGCAGTTCCCAGGGACGAGATCGTCTTGCGAACGCTGCCGGGGATTGGGGAGTACACGGCCGCTGCCGTCGCGGCCTTCGCGTACGGACAACGTACGGTCGTTCTGGACACCAATATCCGCAGAGTCATCGCGCGAACTGTGGGTGGCCAAGCCTTACCAAATCCGGCACTTACCAACCCAGAGCGTGCCCTTGCTGCCTCCCTCCTGCCCGACGACCCGGCAGAGTCTGTACGTTGGAACCAAGCCACGATGGAACTGGGCGCCACTTTGTGCGCAGCCCGAAGCACAATGTGCGAACCATGCCCTGTCAAGGACTTATGCGCATGGCGAGCGGCCTCCTATCCCGGCGACCTCCATGCAGGCAAGCGCCGCCCCCAAGGGTACGAAGGCACTGACCGTCAAGCACGCGGACGAGTCCTAGCTATGTTGCGGGAGGCCGATGGTGAGTTGGTACCCATCGAGGCAATGCTGGCCGCACTGCCCCGGCGCGACCAAGCCGAACGAGCCGTCGAGTCCTTGCTCGCAGACAGCCTTGCCGAACGCATCGGGGAAGCCCTGCGCTTGCCCGCCTGAGGCAAACCACTAGACTTTGGTCATGTTGGCCCAGACTGCGCGCACCTCAGGACGGTTGTGGTCGATGACTGCGCGAGTGTTCGCCGCCAAAGGTCCGCTCCTACTTCTCCTTTTCCTCCTCGGCTGGGCTGGGTACCACGTCACGACCCTCGCGTGCGGAACGGTCGCACCTCGCGTGCCCTGGTTGGTCTTCCCGCTGATGGGCCTGGGTTGCCTCATCCAGTTGAGCGTGACCCTTGTCGCCTATCGCACGTCGATTGAGACTGCCGAAGACGCCATGGGGATGGTTCGGGAGGAGCGCATGGACCTCGTGTCGCTCATTTCCACGATGATGATCCCCTTCGCCGCCGCCTACTCCGCGTTCGGATTCATGACACAGTATGCGAAGGATGCGCTGCTTGCTTCCGACGCTATGTTGGGCGACTTGGCGCACCAGTCCTTTCTCTTGGCCGTCAGTCCCATTGAGTCCCGCAGGACCCTCATTATTACTATTGCCGCTTTCGTCGCCTTATGGCTGGCCACTCGTGGCGTCAAGTTCCTCGCCGAAAAGGCACATGCGACGTACCTCTCCCTGCTCGCCACTTTCCTCTCATCGTGCTCGACTTTCCTGGTCCTCTTCTCTGTGTTCCGGGTGTACGAGCAACTCTCCTTCTGGGCCCGGGACCGGGTCTTCATGCAGTGGTGGAACGACGCGCTGGCCTGGGCGGGAAGTCTTGTCCGCATCAATTTGCCCCTCATCGTGGATACCGGTTGGGGCTGGCTCGTCAGCACAGCATGGCCTGTCTTCTGGAGCGTCTTGTCCCAACCTGTGCTCTGGCTCGCGGTCGTCGCGCTCGTCGCCGGCACGAGTCTGCCCGCCATAGACACAGTAAGGAGTGCTGTCAGTAGTCGCCTCGGTTCGGACTATGACACCAAGGTGGCCACTGTGCTCACCGCGGCGACGAGTGAGCGTGCCCCTGGATTCCTCCGCAAGATTGTCGTTCCCTTCCTTCACCTTCTTGGCGTCATCCTCACGGCTGGGATACCTTTTCTCTGTGCGCTCATCGTGTCGTACACCGCCCTGGAATGGGTAGAGACCTGGCTAACGTACCTTGTCAACAAGGCAATCGGGCCAGTGGGGCCAAAGATGGTGTTGCTGCTGGGTCCGTTACAAGATATCGTGTCGCTTGCTCTTGCGCCGTGTATAGCCGCCGTGCTCTTGTCTGTCGCGTATGCCCAACTCAAGCAGGCTGAAAATCAGGCGGCGATGCCTGCGAGAACTACTGTGCCGAGCATGGATTCTGCGACTTCGCGCAGAATGACGAGGTCTCCAGGAAGCCAATCCCGAAGAATTGGAGTGTCCGTAGTCATAGTCCTAGTTTCTCTTGCCCTTGCCATCGGGATGTCGCGCCTGACTCCACCCAGCCCGGACGCGACTATCGAGATGACCATGGACACTCCAGCAATGGTCATGGATAGCGAGATAACACTTTCCAATGTGCGCATCGGACGTTTCCTGAGTATGAGCAGTGGGTTTGGTGAGCCGGAAATCCTGTTCAGTCGAGGAGTCTTCGTGGTCGCCACGGTGTCCGTGTACGCCGACCAGAATCTGTTCTCTCGGGCGGACTTGCGTGCTAGCTCCGAGGTGTACGCCACGGTCGAAGGAACCGGGTCAGTGTCATCGACACCCGGATTCGTCACAACGAGAGATTTGGTATTCGAAGTTCCGCTGTCGAGTCTTGATGACCTCGTCCTACGAGCCACGACTGCTCAAAACGTGACGTCGACCGTCGCCTGGGGGACTCTCCGGATACCGCCAGACACCCCTGTTGCTCGAGAGGTCTCTGCGTCTTCGGTCGTCATCAAGGAGGGACGATGAAGCGCTGGTTCATTGTGGGTTGGGTGGCTCTAGGAGTAATCGCCGTTGCTTGGGTGCTCATCATTCGCTTCAGTTCGGCTGCTTGGGCAGTCGAGAACCTGCCGCGCGTGCCCGAGAGCCAGACATGGGACACTCGCCTCGCGCAGGCACAGTTGACCCAGATGATGGTCCTTGAAGGAGTGCCATCTACGTGGGGTGATCCCACTCTTCCTGTCGAAGGAGCTACGTTTGTCCTTGTCACTGTGGATGTGACGAATCGAGTGGAGGGACTGCTGTGCGACTTGAGCCTGATTGGCGACGGGCGGGAGTGGTACATGGCCGTCTCCGCCGCATCCAACATCGACGAGTCCTACCTGACCTCGTGCCCCGGCGATGACGTGCCCTCAACACAAACCATCACTCTTGGCCGCATCTTTGAGGTGCCGACATCTTTGCTTGACGAACTGGAGGGTGTACATCTCGGCGTCGCCCAGGCTTCAGACAAAGACACATTCCTTGACTTCAACCGGCCCCAGGAAGAGGCGGTCTTGACCGGAGTGCTTAGCGGTCGATGAACTCCACGGGAGGTCTCACCGTCCAGTAGTTGTCTTTGCCCTCCTCTTGCGCCCATTCGTCTTCTGAACTGAGGCCCAAAATAGTATTGTTACGATACTCCATGGGCCATATCCCCACGACGACGCCCTGAGAAGCGGGTTTACCGTCGGCTTCATGCGCGGTGAACCCGTCGTACACCAGAAACTGCCAGCGCACTGGAAAGAAAGTGGCAGTCGGAGGAAGTACTCGCCGAACGGAGTACCCGCAACTGGTCAGGCTTTGGCACACGTTCATTGATACTGTCGGCGCGGCCATGTCCGCGCCCTCGCCGTTCGTGTAGCGGAACTGAACGATGTCACGTAGGTCTGTCGACTTGATTTGCCTGTCCGAGACATTGAGTATTTCGCCCATGATCTTGATCGTCCACGATTCGCCCAGAATGTCGGAGACGTGATGCTCCACAGTCGCACTGTTGATTCGAATCGCCGCCGCATGTACATCAATATCCACTCCAGGAGCCACCACAATCTCGCGGTCCACCCGACGATTGAAACCGCCAAGCGCCGCGACGAGTGCGGCAACTATCAAGACAGCAAGAGCTGCTGCCGCAAGCTGTCGCTGCTTGGCAGTGAGACGAGTCTTCTTCGACGATGGAGGCGCGTCAGGGATGTCGACCATGACAGGTAGATTACCGTGTTGCCAGAAGTTGGCCTAGGCAGCTTTCCGGCTACCTTCTGTGTAAATTGTTACAGAGTTTACGTAAATTGCCTCTTGGAGATACTGAGCCCTTGGGTTTGTAAGGTATTTTGGTACAGTGAGTAACTTTGTGAGTGATGCGGACTTGGCCCCTGGCCTACTGTCCCAACCCGCCGACGAGTCCCAAATGATGGACAAGCGTCTTGGCCCTGAATTCGCAGTGGCAAGTCCTCTCGCATCCGGCCCGGTCCAATCGCCCAAGCTGACCGTGGACGGTTTCGTGAAGGAGTTTCTCCACGAATTGAACATGGGACAAGGCGTAACGCTGCCCCGTGCAACTGTCAACGATCAGTACCTCGCTCTCGCTCGAACAGTGAGGCATTACCTCATGGCACGCTGGCTGGAATCCACCCGCCGCGTCTTCGAGGGTCGCCCCAAGATGGTGGGGTACCTGTCCGCCGAATTCCTCCTAGGTCGCCAGCTTGAAAACAACCTCTTGGCCGCCGACCTGACCTCGATTGCCCAAGAAGCGCTGGCCTCGTGCGGCATCAACCTGTCCACTTTGCGCGCACAGGAAGTCGAACCTGGCTTGGGTAACGGCGGTCTGGGACGGCTTGCCGCTTGTTTCATTGACTCACTCGCCACCATGCGCGTGCCGTCGATTGGCTATGGCATCCGGTATGAGTACGGCATCTTCCGCCAGACCTTCGTGGATGGCGCACAAGTCGAGCAGCCCGACACCTGGCTGGCGCTGGGCAACCCATGGGAGTTCCCGCACCCCGAAAACTCGGTCCAGGTCGAATTCGGCGGCAAGACAAGTACGTACGTCGATGAGGACGGCGCGACCCGCAGTCGTTGGGAGCCGTCGTGGAATGTCATCGCCGTTCCATATAATTACATTGTTGCTGGTTACCAAAATGGATGGGTCAACACCCTACGCCTGTGGAGCGCCGAAGCGACCAAGGCTTTCGACCTCAACATCTTCAACTCCGGCGATTACGCTGAGGCCGTTCGCGCCCAGACTTTCGCGGAGAACATCACAAAGGTTTTGTACCCCGAGGATTCAACGCCCCAGGGCAAGGAGCTACGCCTGCAACAGCAGTACTTCTTCGTTGCCGCGTCTATCCGTGACTTCATCCGCCACTTGGAACCCGAGTTCGACATCCATGACCTGCCCTCGCGTATCGCCTTCCAGCTCAATGACACCCACCCGGTCATTGGCGTGCCGGAACTCATGCGCATCCTGCTGGATGAGTACAAACTGGACTTCGACGAGGCATGGGACATCACCTCCGCTTGTTTCAATTACACCTGTCACACCCTGTTGCCTGAGGCTCTGGAGACCTGGCCCGTCGACTTGGTCGGGCGTCTCTTGCCCCGCCATATGGAAATCATCGAGCAAATCAATGCTCAGTTCTGTGCCCTTGTGCGTCAGAAGTTCCCCGATGACGAGGCACGTATTCGCCGAGTGAGCATCATCTCTGAGCACCCCGAACGCACTGTGCGCATGGCCCACTTGGCCACCGTGGCCGCCGTCCACGTCAATGGTGTGGCTGAGTTGCATTCGGAACTGCTCAAGGTCAAGGTTCTCCCTGACTTCGCAGAACTGTGGCCCGAGCGCTTCACCAACGTCACCAACGGTGTCACTCCTCGCCGGTTCATCAAGCTCGCCAATCCCAAGCTGTCTGACCTGGTCACCGACGCCATCGGAGTCGGCTGGCTCACCGACATGGCGCGTCTGCGCGAGTTGGAGCCATGCGCCGAGGATGAGGACTTCCGTGCCCAATTCGCCGCGATCAAGAATGAGAACAAAGCAGTCCTTGCTTCTGTCTTGAAAGTACGTGCTGGAATTGAACTCCCACAAGGACATATGCTCGACTGTATGGTGAAGCGTCTTCACGAGTACAAGAGACAATCACTCAAGCTGCTGCACATTGTGACCATGTACGAACAGCTCACGTCGGGCAAGGTGAAGGCGTCCGATGTGACACCACGCACCTTCGTTTTTGGTGCCAAAGCCGCCCCCGGTTACCGGATGGCCAAGGAAACCATCCGCCTCATCAACGCGGTCGGCGCGACCATCAACGCCGACAAGCGCGTCAACGATGTCATGCGGGTCATCTTCCCGCCCAATTACAATGTCACTCTGGCTGAACGCCTCATCCCGGCCGCCGACCTCTCCGAGCAGATTTCGCTCGCCGGCAAGGAAGCATCGGGAACGGGCAACATGAAGTTCGCCCTCAACGGAGCCTTGACCGTCGGTACGGATGATGGGGCCAACGTCGAGATCCGCAAACTCGTCGGAGACGATCACTTCTTCCTCTTCGGTATGGCCGAACCTGAAGTCGAGGCGCTGGCACAGAAGGGGTACCATCCCGTCGCGTTCTACGAATCTGATCCGGACTTGCACGCGGCCATCGACCTCATCGGGTCGGGCGGTTTCTCTCACGGCAATGACGCGGACTTCGAGACCATCGTGTCGAACCTGCTGTATGACGACCGCTTCATGGCGTTGGCTGACTACGCTTCGTACATGAAGGTCCAGGCTGAGGTGGATGCGAAGTACGCCGACCAGGACGCATGGACTCGTTCCGCGATTCTCAACGTCGCGCGTTGTGGGTACTTCTCCTCCGACCGTTCCATGAAGGACTACATCGACCGCATCTGGCATGTACAGGCGTTGTAGGGGCTAGTCAAGCCGAACGTCATCCTGCGCGAAGTCGCAGGATCCAGTTGACGTTGGTGTTTTCCAACTCCCCGACCTGCCTCGGCTAACCCCCACACATCCTCGGGCGGCCCAGCCTTGGGCGCGTTGAATATGGGCGCGGCCGTCCTCCGGTATGTGGGGACCCCCCGCGCCGGGCGCGGCGGGGTTGGGGAGTGACATTCTTTGTCCGACATCCTGTCCTTATGCCATTCCGAGCGCGAGTTATTGCGCAGGTACTTCGATTGTGTCTTCACCGATGAGGCTCGGAACCAGTTTCCCTTGGGTGGTGCGGGCGAGTAGGTCTGGAACGTCACCGTTGTACGTCAATTGTACGGACACTCTTTCGCTGTAGTCGACTCTGAGAATGACTGCGCCCTCTCGGATTAGGTCTTCTTGGATACGGCCCGCATCGGCATGAGGAAGTGCGACTTCCCAGATTGGGCGTACCTCTCTGACCACCCTAGGCATGGCTGCCAACCCGTCCGCGACCGCACCCCCATAGGCCCGTGTCAAACCACCTGCACCCAGTTTGATACCGCCGAAATACCGTGTGACAACGACAGTCACATTCTCCACATCTTCTTTGAGGAGAGCGGTGAGCATGGGGATGCCTGCTGTGCCTGCTGGTTCGCCATCATCTGACGAGCGAGCAGTCCGTACATTGTCCGTACATATGACGAAGGCTGTGCAGTGGTGGCGAGCGTCTGGGTATACCGACTTGATGGAAGCGATGAACTCCCGTGCCTGTTCTGACGAGTCCGTGCGAGCGAAGTCCGCGATGAACCGAGACTTCTTGATCTCGGTCTCGTGGGTCGCGCGGTACCCCGCAGGTGGCATGGTCGGCACATGGTGAGTCTAGTGGTGTCTCGTGGTGTGAGCCTGTAGATACTGCGACCTCGACTGGTTTCGCGCTGCATGGCTGGCTTGCCTCGACAGTAGAATAGTTCGGGCGATGTTGACTACCGCTGATCGTCATTCTGCGCGAAGTCGCAGAATCCATTCTGACAGGCGTGGATTAAGCGACTTCGCGAACGACAGAGAATGTGGTCACTTATCAGCGTTGCCCTAGACCACTTGGACGTACATGGGATTCGGAAGGGGGATGCGCGTGACTAGCGGTAAGGCGACTGGGCTACTGGAATTGGGCACTCTCATGGCCGACGCCGGGTATCCGGTCCCGGATGTACAGGCGGTTCTCAGGGCTGCAGCGGCTGCACAGGGCAGGCCCGATATCGTCGTGTCCGCTCTCGGAGACCAACTCATTGTGGACGACCCAATGGACAATTGCACACGCACGGCACTGACCTCCGGGCGTGTCCTCAATTACGGGCAAACGCGGGCGACCACCCAACTCTCCGCGGCTGCCTCCCACGGCAATGTGCCTCTCGAATCCTTGTCTGACGAGGTAAAACGCGCGCTCGCCGCAGGAACGAACCCGCCTCGTTGGGCCATCATGCTCGGCTGTGGCCTGGTGAGCCTCGGCCTGGGAATCGCCTTCGACGCGCCCTATTGGGCAATCGGCATTAGCTTCTTCCTCGGCTTCATCTCCTCGGCGGGTATGGGTGCGATCAAGCTCACCAAGAGGGTCGCTTCCATCATGCCGCTGGTCTTGTCCTTCATCACGACGCTCCTCTTGCTTGCTGTAGCGGCTCTCATCCAGGCGCACACGATTCCACTCGTCGCGTTGGCCGTCCCAGTAGTCATTCTTGTTCCCGGCGCTGTCATCACCCAAGCAGTCCTGGAGATCTCGGGCGGCGACCCTATCTCAGGCGGCGGCCGACTGGTGGCCGGCCTTCTCACCTGGGGTTTGATGGCGGGCGGAGTCTTGCTGGCGGTGGCCGTGTTTGGCGGCCGTCCCAGCGGGTATTACGTCATTCTTCCGTGGGGTTCGGAGCTGACAACAAGGGCGCTCGGCTGGTGGGCGACGGCTCCGCCCGCATGGACTGGTTGGTTGGGTATGTTGGGTCTCGGAATCGGTTTTGCCCTGCTTGTGTGGTTCCCATGGAAACCCGCGTTGCTCATGCTCGCGGTCTTGGAAATCGCCTATACCATCCTCACGGTGTGCAGCCCCTTGATGGGGTCCCCCATCGCCACCGGAATCGCTGCCGCTGCTGCATTGTTCATTTCTCGGAGTGTCGAGAGGTATTCGCCTGCTTTGCCGCCGCTCATCTTGTTCCGGCCGACCTTCTGGGCGCTTGTTCCTGGGACTTTGGGCCTTGTAGGAATTCTGTCGTCCTCAGGTCATGTGGACACCGGGGACGTCGCCATGCCCGTTATGGGAACCATCCTTGCTATTGCGGTTGGTCTGCAAGTGGGAGCTCTGGCCTCCGAACTGGTACATCCGCATGTACGTCACCTCATACCCAAGAAACTGCGTCCCAACGTAACGAATCCCCAAGCACCCACGGTATTGTGATGCCATGGAACCACTGACCAGTGGCCATGTCAACTGTCATTCTGCGCTTATCAGATGGATGCTGTTCAGCGCTGTCGCGCCTGCAACAACCTTCAATCGCCTCGGACACGAAGCGAGCTTCGAGTCTCTCGGCTCAATCGCTTGTGCGACTTCGCGCAGCATGCCGAGGGGGGAGAGAGAATCGGTGCCTCCCTAGCGCGGTACGAGATTGCGACAGCGGCATGATGTGGCAAGCTAAAGACGGACTTGAAATGAGAGCGGAGTTGTCATGAGAGCAGTTGTACAACGAGCAACAAGTGCGCATGTCGTCGTCGACAGGGAGGTCGTCGGTCAACTTCCGAGCCCCGGTTTGGTCGTCCTTCTCGGCATCACCCACACAGACACCGCCGCGCAAGCCGACAAGTTGGCCCGCAAAGTCTGGGACCTGCGCATCATCGAAGGGGAGGGCGGGTCCGACAGCCAGGCTTGGAGCAAGGGAGACGTTTCCGCCTCCGATATTGGCGCGCCGCTGCTTGTCATCAGCCAGTTCACCTTGTACGCCGACACCCGCAAAGGTCGCCGACCCTCCTGGTCCGAGGCCGCTCCCGCCGATGTTGCCCAGTCCTTGTACGAGTATTTCGTCTCCGCCCTGCGCTCCCTAGGCGCCCACGTCGAGTGCGGTGTCTTCGGCGCCATGATGGACGTGTCCCTCACCAACCACGGCCCGGTCACCCTCGTCCTAGAGGTGTGATAGTGGGCTCGCGTCAGCCCAACGTTACAGATTTCGTAACGATAGACAAACGCGAGACATCCGTCAGTTACATTGAGCAAGGAGATTCGCCAGCCTCCCTTGGCATCACCATGCTCAGTATCCAGGCTAATCGTCCAGTCTGGAGAGCACTTGGTCGACCACAAGTTCGGCGGCTATGTCGATGTCGTAGTCGTCAGGGAGCCTCACCGCAAGGCGCGTGGTGTCGTCCCTGAATTGTGGGTCTGCCGTCTTGGTGCGAAGGTTTGCGACTGCAAGCGCAGACGTGAGCCCTGCCGGACGGTATGGAGCGAAAGCATTGAGGATGGCGGCTGGGGCGATGTCCAACTGGGTCAGCGCCAGCCACATGTCGAACAGGTCCCGACCTTTCGACCGTTGGTACAGGGCGCGAGTTTTCGTTGCAACTAACTCAGGAGTCTGGAATGACAAGACCTGAGTATTGCCGCTCCACCAATGCGAATCGACTCGGAATGGCACCCTGACAAGCGGCATTGCAGGCGACCGTTCGTGTGTGTTCATCTCAATCTTGATTCTCAGAGGCGCCCCTTCGTCGGTGGTCGTGCGCCACAGCACTTTCGGGTGAGCCCCGACCTGAGAGTTCGTCTTGAATCCAACCCCGTCGCCAATCTGCCGCAGCGCTGACAGCAGGGGCCCTACGTTTGAGGCGGTGGAGCGCACGTAATCGAGGTCTTCGCTGTAGCGGTATGGATTCGGCAAGTGGAGTTTGTGGAACGCCGTACCGCCCCGAAATACCAACTCCTCGCCGAGGCTGGGATGGGCGGCGATAAGGCAGATGGCGCGTGAAAGCAGGAGGTCTTGCTCGATCTGAGCCTGTTCCGGCCATGGGTGGGCAATACCCCAGATTGTGACATCTTGTGGAGGAATCATGTGTCGGGGTCCACTTCCTTGTTGATGACCAAACCCCACTCGGGGTCGGTGTGCCCGCGTCGTGGGTACGACGGATGCAAGAGAGATAGCGCCACCTCATCGGTCTGAGCCGCCAGACGCAGCGGTCCCAAATTGCCAAGGTCGGTACATGTGGCGATGACCCAACCGACGCGACGCACTGAAGACACCGGGAAGTGGCACGCCGCTTCGGCAACATCAGATGCCGTCATGCCAGCCTCGTTGACTAAGTCGATGATAACATTGGCAGTGTTGTCCAGCCCTCCGGCAAGAGTGATGTCGCTAGCCACATCCAAGGCTGTTACGGCAGGCGTTGAGAACGGCACGTCACCACTGTGAGTCCGCACCATAGTCGTGGGAACTTGCCCGACTCTTTCGCGGCGAATGAACTCAAAGCGCACTCGACCCACAGTTCGGTCAGCGACTCGGCCATCAACGCCGACCTGAAACACCTGAGGAGCATGATGGGCTGCGCCAAAACGGGCAGCCGCACTCAGCCAGCCGACGTAGTATGAGACTCCGACATAGCGGGCCAAATCATCTATCAGTTCAACCCCAGGTGGTCCTCCGACCGCCCTATGCCCTGGGACCACCGGCACCCACAGACCTCGGGCTGGCGACACCCACTCACCACGCTTGATTGGCGCGGCCAAGCGCACCCGCACCTGGTTTTCCGGCACGCGGAGTAGTTCAGCGACCTCCGCAGTAGTCAAGGCTGACAAACCGTGCGATAGTGCCCAGTCCGCAGCCTGCGCGCCGCGCACTGGTGTCTCCGGCATATGCCTTATCGCCATATACAGTATCGTAACACAAATCGTTACGTTATATACTTTTCATCTCTCTCGACTATCCGGAGGGGCACTTCAGTTGACCAAGAATAGCTGTCGCGCAGACGCGGTGGGGGGAGGACTGCTCAACTTCCGGGGAGGCTGGGGTCGAGCCAGTACTTCGTTATCGCGCAGAAGACCGTGTACGCCATGAGAACAAGGATGATGGCTTTGTAGTACTTGACCCCGCCGAACTTTGCGTACAACTTGTCGAGGAAGGGGTCGAGCCAGTACACGGCAACGAGGGTGAGCATGCCCCACGCCAGGGACGAGGTCAGGCAGATACGGCCTTGGAAGTTGAGGAACTGGTTGGAGTAATCCCAATAGGACTTGTGGACCAACCAGGTGAGCAGGTAGCTCGCGCCAAGCTCGAACAGGGTCATTGCCACCATCCCCGAGAAGAAGAGGATGACGGGCTTGCCCCGCAGGCGGGCGAACAAGACAGTGATCAAGACTGCCCCGACCCCGTATATCTCGATGAAGGGCAATCCCCAGATCAGATGGCACTGATTCAGAATCGGCACATCGGCCAGCCAGGGGAGATACTCCGGCAACTTACCCAGGACGAAGAGGTACCCGCGATCCGTCCACTGCCCTTGGGTGATGAGTATGTCCAAGGTCTCCCAGACCCACCCAAACACACCGCAGATCAGGAGAATGAAGCACAAGTCAAAGAAAGAGCGGTGGGTGCCCTGAGTGTCGGTGCTTGCCTGGATGTCGGTGCCCTGAGTTCCGACGCTAGCCTGAATCCCGGTGCTAGTCTGAGTCTCTACGCCGGCCTCGACCTTGTCTGCGATCTCTTCTTTCTTTGGCACATGCTAAGTCTACTTGCTTTCTTCGCATATCGCACCTCTATACCCTCTGACAAGGGAAATTAGTGCCAGCCCTTTACCGGATCACAATCTCCATGACGGATTGTCCCCAATTGCCGGGGGTCATTTCTGCGGGGCTCAGAATGTACACAACCACGTACCGTGACGTGGTGGATACGGGAATACTTGCTGTTGGCGTCGTGAACGTGAGTTGCCCAACCTGGGTCCATGACGTGAGCGAATCCATGGGGGGTTCGATCACAGTGGCAGGGTCGCCGGAAGGAACGTACACCCCAATCGTGGAAGGTATCCCACGAAGAGTCACCGTCACCGACGTGATGGTCTTGGACGTCCCAAGGTCGAGCACGAGACCTACGCCCATCCCCCACTGGTTGGGATTCTCCTGTGGGCTAGGGTAATCGTACGTGCGCCATCCAGTCGCGGGATTGCCGTCGATTGCAAAGGATGCCATATCATTGTTCTCATCTTCGTCCCCAGGGCCATCCAAGGGGTCGAAGACTTGGGCGGAGACCACAGGAATCTTCGTATCCGCAGGCGGCTCAGGTGCCTTGTTGGCACCCCTGTACCCCAAGAGAATGATTGTTGTGATAATGGCCACAACGACGAGCGCCGCCAGAATGAGAATGCCCACGGACCACTGGCGTATCTGGCGTCGTGATAGGAAAGCCACGCGGCGACGGCGATCCTCGTCAGACTCGATTTCGTCCACTGTGTGTATCGTGACACGCCCAGACTCAACAGCAGGACCCGGAGCCGATGGGACCAACCCGCCAGTGGGAGCATCGAATCCACTCGGCATGGGCGCGGTCGGGACAGATGGTTCACCAGAAGGTATGAAGACTGGTCTCTTGGCTCCCCCTTGAGTTCCGCCCGCTTGTGGAGCAACGACAGAGGCTCCTTGCCCAGCCTGACCAGTCAGGGTTTCGGACGTCTGGGACACCCCCGACATACCATCCGCTCCCGCACTCACGACAGACAAGTTCGGCACCGTTCCAACTCGACGAGCCAAATCAGCAACACCCGTCGTCGTGCCAAGTTCAGCGCTCAACATCTCGACAATTCGGTTGGGCGACGAGGGGTGTCCGGGCGCTGTGGAGGAGAGTATTTGATAGGTCAACTTGTTGAGGGCGGCGGATGTGCCAGGAGCAACTTGGGCGGGAGTCGGCAGGCCCGCCTCCGTACGCTTGGCGGTCTCCATTCCCAGTACGGGCGTTGTTCCCGGCCACTGGGCGGTCAGGCAGGCATACAGGATTCGACCGCAACCGGCCACATCCGCTGCCTCCATTTCGGCACGGCCCATTGCCTTGTCAGAAGCACTTTCTGTCAACGCAGCCTCGACCATCAGGCCCGAAAGCTTGACTGACCCATTGGCGGTGATATGGACATCAGACGGGTTGACTCGCATATGAAACAGGTGCAGGGCGTGGGCACTCGCTAAGGCGGTCGCCACTTCTCGCGTGACCCAGGCCGCCTCCACGCTGGACAATGGGCCTTGCGTAAGCAATTCGGTCAGAGTGTACCCCTCGGCCCACTCCGAGATGATGTACGCCCCATCGGCATCTTGGCCGGCATCGAGGATGCGCAGGAACCGCGCATCCATTGCCCCTGACGCCTCCCGCGCCGCCTCTAATACCGCCATTGCGTCATGATCGTTGGCGAAGGCGAATACCATGACTGGGCGCGACAAGGACTCGTCATTGGCCTTCCAACGCGAAGCCGAACCCATCCGGCCCGCAGGACTGACCAGGCGATACTGGTCGGCCACAAGTACCCCCGGCACAAGCGGCGTCAGTCCCGCTAGGACGGGTTGCGTCCCGCCGGTCGCGTCGATGGGCATGTACCCTGTCGGCAAGGAGTCTTCCTTCTCAGGAGTGACACTTGAGTCATCCACGACGGGCTCCTCTCCGATGGACCATAGCCAAGAGTTCGTCCACGCCCTCAATGTGCGCGAGCTTGGCCACTCCCAAGTACACACCACCTGCAACCAAAACGGCGATAACGAGGCCGATGATGTCAGGAATCAGGCCAACGAAATGTGCCTTCTGATAGAAGCAAATCACTGCAGCGATGAGCGAACCGGGCAAGGCGGCGAGGCACTGAAGGACGATGGGGCGCAACAGGGACTCTTTCTTCCACTGGGGCACAGAGCGACGCAACATGCCAAGGGTAGCGATGGCAGACACCAGATAGCCTGCTCCCAATCCGATGCCCAAAGCGGGTGCGACCCAGGCCGGAGAAACCTTGACGCCAAGGACAAGAATAAAGTCGACAGCCAGGGTCACGCCCATCTGTATTGCCTGCGATGCCGCTGCCGCTCGAGGGTCTTCTTTCGCGTAGAACGAGCGCTGCGTGACATATTGCACTGTCATGGGGACTATGCCCAGCGCCAAAGCGACTAGCGTCCAGCCGACGTACGTCCCCCCAACCTTGCCGCGATAAGCCATCTCGCATAGAGGCACACCGACGGCGACGAGAAGGAAAGAGAGAGGCACAGTAGCAGCACACAAAGAACGAATACCTGATGTCACGCTATGAGCGAAGGAGCCCCACCGCCCGGCACTGGAGTCAGCGGCGAGCGTCGGTATGAGAGCGGTGACGAGCGAGACGGTGAGCAGGGAATGGGGAACCATGAAGATGATGTACGCATTGGTGTACGCCGAGTTGCCTGCGCCCTCGCCTCCAGCCGTCGCAATCGTCGCCAATCGAGTCACGAACCACGCCGCGCCCTCCGTGATGATGACCACCACGATCACCCACTTGGCGAGACCGGCAAAATGACCCAGACCGGTGTGCAGGAAGTCGAAACGAGGCCGGTAATGGAAGCCGATATGCCGCAAAGCAGGTATGAGAACGGCAGCCTGCGCGACGACTCCAATGAGGGTGGCGCCGCCCAAGATGAGCGCCTGTGCCGTCGAGAAGGGCTGCGACCAATCACTGCCGAAACCGTACACCGTCGCGTAGAAGGCAAAGAGCGCGATTTGGACGACGTTGTTGACCACGGGCGCCCACATCATCGGGCCGAAACTACCGTTGGCGTTCAGCACCTGTCCGAGGAAGGCGAACACCCCATAGAAGAACAACTGCGGCATGACCAGTATCGTCATGAAGACGAGGGAGTCGAAGTGGGGAGCCAGCGCGGGCGTGTGCCATTCTGAAGAGGAATATAGCCATGCCACAAGGCGACCGCCGACCATGAGGAGAATGGTCATCAGGGCCAGGATAAGCAGAAATGCGGTGAAGAGGCGATTGGTCAGAGCCTGACCCTTGTCCTCGTCCTCCTGCTGGGCTCTCACGAGTTGGGGCACAAGGATAGCGTTGAGAACACCTCCGGCGATGAGGACGTACACGCTCATCGGGACGGTATTGGCGACTGAATAGATGTCCGCCTGGCGCGAAGCTATGCCGATGAGGTACCCCAAGAGGAGCATCTTGACCATGCCGAGAATCCGTGAGACCAGGGTCCCCGAGGCCATGAGGAGGGTGGCGCGTCCGATGGAACGTGCCCGGCTCGGCGGGGTCGGGGCGTCGGTGGCATTGGGGGCTGGCTGAGCGTTTGGGGCGACTGGAGCGTCAGGGTCGATTGGCTCGGGTTCGGTCGGGACATCGAGTTCGGTCGGGGCATCGGGTTCGGTCGTGACATCAGCTTCAGGCGTGGGTAAACTACCAGTGTCGCCTGGTTCCATGGGATCGTCAGTCACTCTTCACCTCCCCTGTCTCCACTGTCTCCTGAGGCTTCTGTGTCTCTTGTGTCTCCTGGGGTTCCTGTGACTCCCCTGACTCCCGTGGCTCCTGTGGTTCTTGTGTCTCCCGAGGTTCCTGGTTAGCCCGCGCTTTGGCCATTGTTCGTACTCGCAGTCCCGTACCCACAACGACCAATAGAACTGCACTACCGATGATGACCCACGCGAGCCAGGCCGTTTGCGTCGCGGAGATAGGAATGGTCGTGGCTGCACCGATACGTTCCCCGGCGCTCGTCTCCAGCCAGACGAGAACCTCGGTGTCGCCGTCCCGGGTGACCCGGGGCGCCAGTACTGCGGGGACCTTGTCGCCCGCGTTGACCAAGATGATGTCGGTTGTGGGGATCGTCAGCGCCAGTGGCGAAGAGGAGGACGAGGCTACCTTCACATAGACCGGGGCAGGAGACTTGTTGGTAATGGTCACGAGGAATGACCCTGTTCGTGATGTCAGCGTGACATTCGGTGGGGCAGTCAGGGTCACCGCCTGCGGAAGCGATGTCACCCAGTCGGCGACGGCTTGTGTGTACGTCTGAGAGTCGGAGTCGGAACCCCAGGATTGGGATAGGGCAGCAAGTCTTTGCGAAGCGACGAGTTGGCGAACCACGTCGTGCGAATCAGTCAGGCTCTCGTAGAGCGCGATGCCGCCACCCATGTACGTCGCGGCGTCCATAGATGCCGCTGTCAGAATGGGGTTCGTGGGTCCTGTGAGCACCGAAAGGCTCATCGGTTGACTCACGTTGTTCGCCAGGTCCGATAGCAACACCGGAACCTCACCTTGTACGGATATCTGCGCCTGGCCAGGGTCGTCCACGATCCTCGAAAGTGCGGGGCCGTAGATATAGTCTTCGGCAGCACGCAGGGCCGTCATTTGGACGGTCGAACTCGACCCATCCATACCTCTGACTGCGGCTGGCGAAGCGACAAGGACCCCAGCGGCCAGAGTTCCCGATTGAGCCGCAGAGACAAGGACAATGGCCGGTTGTAGAGTCTCGGCAACGTCCAACCACGCGGAGTCACCCCTCCCATCGTGCGCCCTGACAAGCAGCGGAAGAGTGGCCAGGGATTGAGGCAGAGTCACAGCGTCAAAAGGAAAGACCTCAGCTACCGCGTCCTCATCCAGTGACTCGGCTAGCCCGAGATCAGGATTTCCCCAGGGCAAGCGATAACCGGCGCTCTTCGGCAAGGCGTCCACTTTGGCCAGCCACTCTTGTGCCGCAACGGATGACCGGCCAGTGTTGAGTTGGCCGTCCACGAGAACCTCATACCCTGATGCCATGACGCTGACCTCGTGATACAGCAGTGGGTCAATGGCCCACGACACGTTCTCCCCCTGAGCGAGTTCCACGAGAGAACCCAGTCGGCCAGAGAACTCTCTCACCAGGTGCTCGTCCAAGAAGACGGCGCCATGGAGGAGCGAGGGTGTGGAGGTGAGTTCGACGACGGTGGCGACTGAAACCGTAGCATTGCCACTTACTGTTACCAAGGTGCGCTCGCGGGCAAGAGGCTGGGCACTTGGGTCGGCTCCTGGCGCACGTACATCGACGCCCACGAGGTACACGCCGTTGTTGGGCATCCCCAATTGGGCCCACGTCGCGTGCAGGGTGAAAGGTCCCACTCCAGCGGATATGTTTTGCGTAGTCAGGGTGTACTTCGTTGGTTCCACATGGGACGAAGTGAAGGCAGAATCAGCATCGGAGGCCAAGACCGCGTCCAGGTCCGTGGGGCTGGCCAGGCGTGGGCCGTCCCGCCACAAGATGACCTCCACAGAATCCACTTTGTCGCCCGTGCTGGTGACCGAGCCTGTCACAGTCAGCCCCGCAGCGTCCTGGGTGATTCTCGTCATGGTGACATTGACGGCGACCTCCGCGTGAGCGGTACCGGGAAATCCAAGGCCGAGAACAAACGCCGAGAAAGCGCCCATCACGCACAGGGCACGTCTCAAGGTCTGACTCGTCACTGTGTCATCCTACTTGCCGCGCTGGCGGGTGTGGTTGTCGCCAGACGGGGAACCGCGCCATTATTCAGGAAACCACTGATCAATCATGCACGCCGCCGGAGCCCCGAATCCCAACCCGCCTGGAGTCCCGGTGACTCACAACTGAGTCAGCACTTCCTCAGGGCAATCTCTGCCAAGCCCTTGGTTTCGCGGCTTCTAGGAATAGACTGGGTGCGAATAACGACGGAAGGATTCCCATGGCCGATCTGCGCGACATCACCGCGCTTCCCGACTTGTCTTCCACTTCGGGCCGCGTTGGTCCGGTCAGGTCGCGGATGCCTGTGTACATGGACTTCCTGCCGCCCTGCAACAACGCTTGCCCGGCGGGGGAGAACATCCAGGAGTACCTGCGACTCGTCAAGGCTGGGCAGGAACACGAGGCCTGGCTGGAGATCGTCAAGAACAATCCTTTCCCAGCGATCCACGGACGCGTGTGCTACCACCCTTGCGAGAGCGCCTGCAATCGTGGCTGCTTGGACCAGTCGATCTCCATTCACGGAGTCGAGCGGTACCTGGGCGACATGGCCCTGGACAAGGGATGGGCGTACCCCGAACCTGAGACCAAGTCGGGGATGCGTGTACTCGTCGTTGGCTCTGGGCCTGCGGGCTTGAGTTGCGCCTATCATCTGGCGCGGCTGGGCCACGAGGTCGAGATACGCGACGCTGGCGAACTGCCGGGCGGGATGATGCGCTACGGCATTCCTGAGTATCGCTTGCCCCGCGACGTCCTCGACGCTGAGATTGCTCGACTGGAGGCGTTGGGCGTTGTCATCACGCAAAACCATGTCGTCAAAGACCTCCTCCAGGAGCAAGCTGAGGGTCGTTTCGACGCGGTCTTCACCGGCATCGGCGCTGGCCTGTCCAAGAATGTCGACATTCCGAGTATGGACGCTTCGCGCATGATTGACGCTGTCTCCCTGCTGCACGACGTCGCGGCTGGCGACCGGCCCCTCATCGGGAAGAAGGTCGCGGTGTACGGCGGTGGCAACACGGCCATGGACGCAGCTCGTGTGGCCCGTCGCTTGGGCGCTGAAGAAGCCATCGTCATTTACCGTCGAACGGGCGAGCAGATGCCCGCACTGCCTGCCGAACGCGAGGAAGCCGAGGCCGAAGGCGTCAAGATGCACTGGCTGCGCACCATCTCCGAGGTCGAATCCGATGGCGACGTCCAAGTCGAAATCATGGAACTGGACGAGAAGGGACGCGCTGTTGGAACCGGCCGTTTCGAGACCCTCCAGGCCGACACCGTCGTCTTGGCGATTGGCCAGGAGACGGATTCCAACTTCCTGCGCCAGATTCCTGGGATGAAGTTCGACGGCGATTTGGTCAAGGTGGACCCCTTCACCCTGATGACTGAGATTCCCGGTATTTTCGCTGGTGGGGACGCGATTCGCTCGGACAAGACGGTAACAATTGCTGTCGGCCACGGTAAGAAGGCCGCGCGCATGATTGACGCTTGGATGCACAATCGCGTGGCGAGCCCCAAGCGGAAGCACCCACTGGTCACCTTCGACCAACTGCACTTGTGGTACTTCGGCGATCACGAGCGCCCTGTCCAATCCGAGTTGGACCTGACGAACCGCGCGGACTTTGAGGAGATTGTGCGCGGATTGGAACCCGCCGAAGCGAAGTTCGAGGCGATTCGGTGCCTCAGTTGTGGCAACTGCATCGAATGCGACGGTTGCTTGGGCGCTTGCCCCGAGGATGCGGTCATCAAGTTGGGCAAGGGGTACCGCTACCGCTACAACTACGAGAAATGTACGGGGTGTGCCACCTGCTACGAGCAGTGTCCGGTCCACGCCATTGAGATGATTCCGGAGCACTGACATGACGACTGACAAGACTTTGGGCAAACGCGGGATTATTGACGGTAACGAGGCTGCCGCCTCTGTCGCTTACCGCTGCAACGAACTGTGCTCGATTTACCCGATCACGCCGTCCTCCACCATGGCGGAGTTCGCGGACGAATGGTCGGCCCACAAGATTCCCAACATCTTCGGGACTGTGCCGACTGTCATCGAGATGCAATCTGAGGCTGGGGCTGCCGGTGCCATGCACGGGGCTCTACAGGGTGGGGCGATGTCCACGACATTTACCGCCTCACAAGGGCTTTTGCTCATGATTCCCAACATGTACAAGATTGCGGGCGAATTGACGTCCACTGTCTTCCATGTCGCGGCGCGCTCTTTGGCGGCTCAGGGGTTGTCCATCTTCGGCGACCATCAAGACGTCATGGCTGTGCGCCAAACCGGGTTCGCCCTGCTCTCGTCTGCCTCCGTCCAGGAGGCTCATGACTTCGCCCTCATCTCACAAGTGGCAACGATGGAGTCGCGCGTCCCGTTCTTGCACTTCTTCGACGGCTTCCGCACCTCTCATGAGGTCAACACCCTGCGCCTGCTCTCCGATGACGACCTGCGCTCGATGGTGCCGGTCGAGTTGGTACGTGCGCATCGAGACCGCGCCCTGTCGCCGGAGCACCCGTACATCCGAGGCACTGCTCAGAACCCGGACACGTACTTCCAATCCCGCGAGACCGTCAACCCGTTCTATGACAAAGTACCTGGCATCGTCGAGTCTGTGATGGACCGTTTTTCCGCTCTGACAGGGCGAAAGTACGGGCTGGTCGAGTATCATGGCGACCCCCAGGCGACAGCAGTGACTGTTGTCATGGGCTCGGGTTCACAGACTGTCACGGAGACCGTCGATTACCTCAACGCACATGGGTACAAGGTGGGCGTGCTCACCGTCAGGCTCTATCGGCCTTGGCCCGCTGAGGCGTTCCTTGCCGTCCTGCCCAAGACTGTCCGCACAATCGGGGTCCTGGACCGCACCAAGGAACCGGGCGCAGGCGGCGAACCGCTGTACCTCGACGTGACGACCACGGTTGCCGAGGCATATTCGGCTGGGACCATCGAGAACATGCCGAGGATTGTTGGCGGGCGTTATGGCTTGTCAAGCAAGGAATTCACTCCTGGGATGGTCAAGGGGATCTACGACGAGCTCGCCAAGAAGTCCCCGCGCCCGCGCTTCACTGTCGGAATCAATGACGATGTGTCCTTGCTCAGCATCGATTACGATGTGGACTTCGACATCGAGGACCCCAAGACGACCCGCGCGGTGTTTTACGGAATGGGTTCCGACGGGACGGTCGGCGCGAACAAGAACACCATCAAGATCCTGGGGTCCACCAATCCCGAGGGGCGCGACGAGCCTTTCTTCGCACAGGGGTACTTCGTGTACGACTCGAAGAAGTCCGGTTCGCGCACGGTCTCGCACCTGCGTTTCGGGCCCGACCCGATTCGTGCGCCTTACCTCATCAACAAGGCCGACTTCATCGCCTGCCACCAATGGTCCATTTTGGAGCGTATCGACGTTCTCATTTACGCGCGCCCAGGGACGATTCTGCTCATCAACTCGCCCTATCCAGATGATGAGGTTTTCACGCATTTGCCCAAGCCAATGCAACAAAAGATCATCGACTTGGGTGTTGAGTTGTACGCGATTGACGCGAACGAGGTCGCTCGTGCGGCCGGTCTTGGGGGACGAACCAACACTGTCTTGCAGACCTGTTTCTTCGCCATCTCCGGGGTGCTTCCGTCCGACGTCGCCATTGGGGCCGTCAAGGCGTCCATCACCAAGACGTACGGCAAGAAGTCGCAGGAGATCGTCGAGAAGAATCACATGGCTGTCGATCATTCGGTGGCCCATCTCAAGAAGATCAATGTGCCTGCGGCCCCCGTCTCCGATGAGAAGTTCTTGGAGCCCGTGCCTCAAAATGCGCCTGAGTTTGTACGTAATGTGACCGCTCAAATGATACTTGACAAGGGCAATGACTTGCCTGTGTCGTCGCTGCCTGTGGATGGGTCGTACCCCTCTGGGACGACGCAGTATGAGAAGCGCAATGTGTCGGACATCGTCGCCGAGTGGGATTCTTCCCAGTGCATCCAGTGCGGCAACTGTGCGTTCGTGTGCCCCCATGCGGTCATCCGGGCGAAGTATTACTCCTCTGACAAGCTGGAAGGCGCGCCTCAAGGATTCAAGCACGCCCCGCTCAACGCCGCCGGTGTGCCCGAGGGTTGCTACACGCTGCAGGTGTACGCCGAGGATTGCACGGGATGCGGGTTGTGCGTGGCGGCTTGCCCGGTCACTCCCCTCAAGGCACCCAACCGCAAGGCCATCAACCTCACGACCATGCTCGACAAGACCGAGGCAAAAGCCAATGTCGACTTCTTCGAGACTATCCCGTGGAACGACCGTTCGCGCCTGGATTTCGGGACTGTGCGCGGGGCCCAATACCTTCAGCCGCTGTTCGAGTTCTCCGGGGCCTGCGCGGGCTGCGGCGAGACGCCGTACGTCAAACTGCTGAGCCAACTGTTCGGCGACCGTGCGACCGTGGCCAATGCGACCGGCTGCTCGTCGATTTACGGCGGCAATCTCCCGACGACGCCGTGGGCGAAGAATGGCGACGGACGCGGGCCTGCGTGGTCGAACTCCTTGTTCGAGGATAACGCCGAGTTCGGTCTGGGGTTGCGTTTGGCTGCCGATTTACAGACGGAATTGGCCCGGACAAGGCTCGACGCTATGCGTGATGTTCTTGGGGCTGAGTTGGCGGACTCGATTTTGCAGGCGCCACAGCAGTACGAGTCGGACATTCGCAAGCAGTTTGATCGTATTGAGGCGCTGAAGGCGAAGTTGGCTGGTTTGGACACTAGAGAGGCGGCGGATTTATTGTCGGTTGCCGACCATTTGGTGCGTAGGTCCGTGTGGATCGTTGGTGGCGACGGGTGGGCGTACGACATCGGCTCGGGCGGTGTGGACCATGTGCTGGCGTCGGGCCGTGACGTGAATATCCTTGTCATGGACACTGAGGTGTACTCCAACACCGGCGGGCAAGCCTCGAAGTCGACCCCTTTGGGCGCTGTGGCCAAGTTCGCGGCGGCGGGCAAGAAGACCAACAAGAAGGACCTTGCTTTGCAGGCCATCTCTTATGGCAACGTCTATGTCGCTCGTGTGGCGATGGGCGCCGACCCGCAACAGACCCTGCGCGCTTTCCGTGAGGCAGAGGCGTATCCGGGGCCGAGCCTCATCATCGCATACTGCCACTGCATCGCCCACGGCATCGACATGACCATGGGCCTCAATCAGCAGTACCGCGCGGTGAACTCGGGCCACTGGCCGCTCATCAGGTACAACCCCGTGAAGCGTTGGGCCGGCGACAACCCCTTCCTGCTCGATTCGCCGCGTCCACGTCTGAAGATGAAGGATTACATCACCCGCGAATTGCGGTACAAGATGTTGACCAATATCGACCCTGACGAGGCCGAACGCATGCTTGTACTAGCGCAACAAACCACGGACCAGCGCTGGGAACAGTACGAAGAAATGGCAGGCCGCAGCGCCGACCACTTCGCGTCAGACGCCCAAGCCGACGACCTCAAGAAGTCAGCAGCGTAGGTTGGATACGGCATGGAGCACCATGGAGTTCGACGCATAACCCGTCGCCACGCAGGGAATCTGTTCCTGGGTCTTTCTGCCGCTTGTGTCCTGGGGATGATCGCGGCGATTGCCAGCAACTGGCATGCCATGTCGAAGACAGTGAACTCAATATCGACATGGCAGATGATCGAGGCGATGATGGTGCTCTTCCTGCCGCCTGCCGCCGTGTTGGCGCTTGTGGGGTTACTACTGCGGAGAAGACGCAGCGAGCAGGCTTAGCCTCCGCTGTCCTAATGCCTGGCTCTTGCCATGAGTACTTACTGAGCGTACGTGCCCGTGTGGAGACCAGCTCTCACAGTCGTAGCGCAATCTCGACGGCCATCTGGATGTACCTCGCTCGCTGCTCGCGCGGTAGATTGCCCAGGATGCGGGGGTCCCATTCGTCTTCGGTCAGACTGTCAGCCGCGTACAGGAATTGGTGGATGGCGACATGGCGGAACTGAGCCAAGGCGGCCAGGGCCGAGGTTTCCATGTCTACGGCGATACAGCCTTCGCTGACCCTCTTGGCCAGATTCGTGGTGGTTTCGCGGAAGAAAGCGTCGGTCGTCCACACCTTGCCCGACGTGTGCGGGATTGCCAACTCGCTCAGGATCTCGGCTGTCCTATCCGCAGTATCGACACTGATGTAGTCGCTCGCCGGGGCATAGTGGTAGCTGGTCCCCTCGTCACGATAGGCGGAGGTGGGGACAATGATTCCCTGCGCTGCCACGTTGGGGACGAGTGCGCCGCAGGAACCGAAGACCACGAAGGACCGTGTACCCAGGGCAATGGCCTTCTCTAGAACGGCTACTGTCGTGGGTGCACCGACTGGGCTGAGACAAGCGCCCAGGGTCGTCCCGCGATAGTCGAAGGTGTACGCCCGACCCGGATAGATCGGCAGATCCTGGTCAACAGCTTCCTCCAGGTACAAGTCGGCGATAGGTGTCACGGCGTACAACTCCAGCAGGACAGCGAAAGTCTTAGGCTGGAAGGTCACAATCATCGTCTCGGGGAAACTGGCGATATGGTGTGCCGTCTGATACGGGGAAATAACCTCCTCGCCGTCGGGGTCAAAGCTCTGCGTGATGGGCATGCGCATCCTCCTTGACGTTGGTGCCTGACCGCGTCATTCTATATCGTCAGCTGCCATATATCTCCTGCGTGGGGACGGGGCCTCCCATGAGGTAGGAGACGATCCGCTGAACATGTGTGGTGTCGTAGCTTCGATGCTCGACTCGTGTGATTCGCTCTATGGACAGGGTACGCGGCTGCTCACATACGGCCCATGATCCTTCTGCGACCCTTACTCGCGTCGGCCACGGCTTTTCTGCAGTGGTCAACGGCACGGTGATAACGAGTTTTCGGGCCCTATGAAAGCGCCTATCAGACAAAACGAGATGTGGGCGGTGTTTCGCCTGTTCTCGACCCTGCACCGGGTCAAGACTTGCCCAAATGAGGTCGCCTCTGTTGATTTCTCCTGTCATGGGCGTCTCTTCGTCCCGGTCAGCGAGCTAGACTCCTCCGCGTCGATGAGTGCGTCCTCTAGTGTGTAATCCTCATTGAGTTCGTCGCCGTCCGCCGCCAACATGGTGTGGTACTCCTGCGCAGAGGTCTCTTCCATCTGCTTCCAAAACAGCTCGTCAGCGAATCGGTTGAGGAGAACCTCGACAAGTCCCGACTGGGTTGTCCCTGCCCGGATGGCCGCGTCACGCAGTTGGTTCCGCACTTCGATGGGTACCTTGATGGATGTAAGAGTTGACATACCAGGAAGTATGTCATACTTGACATCCTCTGTGTGCTCTATCACCGTGAGAGTCATCTTCAATCAGTCTCCTTTCGTAGGTTGGTGGGTGTGGTGTTCCTGTGCGCCCCTCAAGAAGATAATGCGAAAATTGTGCACCGGCTGACCGTTTACCCACAGGAAATCCTCAAACTCCGCGAAATTCGTCTATCTGTGGATAGCTCTGCTACCCGCGAGCCTTTGGGAAGATCCGTCCTCTCTTTACCTACTTCGGAGTACTAAGAACGGTTTCTGCGGTGTAATCCAGTCGATGTCCTACGTGGTCCACACCGGCGATTGCGCAGGCAGCACGGATGGCATGTTCGAGCTGCGCACGGTTCATGGTGTTCTCCATTGGCTCAGGACTTCTTGGCGTTCCGTGTCAGTCAGTACCCCCGCGAACGGCGATACGTCACGCATCTGCTGACCGCGTTCAGTCGGGTCGAGAAGAGCCTCGCGGATAGCGCGAAGGTCTTGAGCATGAATGAGGTCGCGCCAGTACGCGATGTTGCCCGTATGCGGCTCACCTCGGGAGTTCCGGGCAAGGTTGTCCAGATTACGCTCAATAGTGGGCACCCAGTTCTGGAAGGTCTTCTGGTCGAGATGGGAAGCTATTCGGCAATGCAGCATCCAACTCCGATGGTCGGACCTGTTCAAACTGACCGGCTCTGCGGACACTGTTTTCCGTAGCGAGTGACCAGTTCCATGTAGCAGAAAGCTGAGCATGGTCTCGGACGGTTCGCGTTTGCCTGTGACATACTCGCTGATTCGCCCCTGGGCAACCCCCGTCATTTGAGACAGTTCCACCTGGGTCATGCCCGCCTGGTGCATGGCCTGGCTCAGCAGTGGGCCCACCTGATTCACAGTACGAATATATCATGCGATGAGATATTCAGAATCTGGGCGACACGACCGGACGCTAGCGACACGAGACGAACTGATACAAGCAGATAAGGAGTGCCCTCCTCCGGTCACTACCCCCGCACGGGCAGGCTCTTGACTTCAACCAAAGTCGGCGGACTCTGACCCATCCGCAGGGTGGTTCACCCCCAGTAGGCGCGGAGCACCAACCGGTACGCGGCGGGGACTATGCTGGCGCATAAATGAACGCAAATGATGCGCAGGGGTACCAAGAACACGTACGGAATCGGATGTAGCTTCGGAGGAGGACTTCTCAATGGAAATATGGCAGATTGTTCTGATAGTCGTAGGCGCGGTATTTGCACTTTGGGTCGTTGCCTGGATAGTAAACTCTGTGGCCTCGTTTCTCTACAAGCAACAATTCACCCGGTTTTACTGCAAGAATTGCCGGGAGCAGTTCGAAGTGAGTAAGAAGCAGTACAAAGAGAGGGGTGCGGGATGGAGGACGGCAATAACAATCTGCTGCCCACACTGCGACCATGTGGTTGCCTATGGTGACCCATTCCAACTCCTTCGTTAACGAGAACCCGCAATGCCAGGAGTCATGGACGAACATTTCAACGCAGCGCTGAGGAAGGAAATCATCGAGGCAACTCCCGATGAGCGTTCCCAAGCGCGCGACCCTATCGACGCGCTTGATCCAGCACCGGCATACTTCACTGATGCTGAAAAGAGTCTGATTACTGAGCGGGCAGCAGGCTTGGATGAAGGCAGACACGTAGGACGCCCTTGGCGTGAATCCCTCGCCGCGCTGCGAAGTAGCCTCGCGTGAAGCGAACCGTCGTAACCCACGAGGACTTCGATGCCGATGTCGCTGCGGCGGCGGCGTGGTATCGGGATGTGTCACCCCGAACAGCCTTGGGTTCTTCGTCGTGTTGGGGAACCGCCTCGATCTCGTGGAGTTGTTCCCTGAATCAGGCAGTACGACATTTGCCACCTGTCAGAACTGCGGGCTGCGACAATTCCCGTATCTGCTGATTTACCGACTGACACCGGATACCGTACAGATGCTCGGTCTGCTGCCGTCGCGCCGAGACCCTGAGTGGATTCAGCAGCAGGTTGAATCACGAAGTTGATGGGGCGCGGGTCGATAAGCTGTGTACGTGGATATGACTGACGCCCTCCTTGGCTTTGCTATTCCAGTACTCATCGCCCTTGGGGCAGTCGCGCTTGTTGGCGTACTCGTCATAAGAGGTATTCCTCTTATGCTGGACAGGAGACGGTATTACCGCTCTGCTTATGCTGGGATTACTGAAACCACGTGGACGGCTGCGCGCAAAGACGAGGGCCTACGCGGCGAATACCAACTCACACGTGAACTGGAACGCATTGCTGGACACAAGCGTTTTCTCTGTAATTGCTACGTCCCCAAAGAGGATGGCACCACGAGCGAGATTGATGTCCTCATGATCACTCAGGCGGGCATCTTCGTGTTTGAGATGAAGAACTATTCCGGTTGGATTTTCGGGTCACAGGACGATTACCAATGGACACAAGTGTTCCCGAACAAGCGCAAGGAACGGTTCTACAATCCGCTGAAACAGAACGCCACACACGTCCTCACCCTGCAGCGATACCTCCAAGGCTTCGGCCCAATCCCGTACTATCCCATTGTCGTGTTTGGGAGGCAATGCACATTGAAGAAGGTGACTGTCAGCCCTGAGTCTGTGGTGCTCCCGCTGGATTCAGTGGGTCGTGTTGTGCAGACCCTCGGCTATCCTGTTCTCACCGAGTATCAAGTCGACATGGTGTGGTCCCAGCTCGCACCGCTGACGCAAGTCAGTCCGGAAATCAAGAACGCGCACATACAGCGAGTGTCTAGATCTCGGTAGCCTGCTACCTTGCGTCACTGGGTGCAACTGCGCGCCATGGCGAGGGAGTCTCGTCATGACATCCCATCGCTACCTTTCTGAAAAGAGCCGATACGAGCAGGCATCCCTCGTCTAGCAATTCCCTAGTTATCGTCGTAGTGGCCCCGGCATTGGTTGACTTGAATGGTCCCGTCAGCCAGGACGCGATAGACCAGCCGATTCTTCTCATCTATGCGACGCGACCACCATCCGGCCAGATCACCTGTCAGGGCTTCGGGATTGCCAATCCCTTGATTCCCATTTCGGGCGATGTCATCCAACAGACGGTTGATGCGCTTAAGCGTTCTCCGGTCCTGAAGCTGCCACCACTGATACTCAGACCAACTCTCAGACTGAAAATCAAGGTTCATTCCATCGCCCGCAACTCATCCATCGTCTTGCGGATGACTTGACCCTGCTCGAACTGCCCGATGCCGCGCCTCAGAGCTGCAAGATTCGACTCACTGTAGAACGGGTCAGGTTCGGCTTCCAGAGCAAAGGGGATGCTGCGGGTCCGCACAACGGCCTTGAGGAAGACGTTCATCGCCGCCGTGAGACTCAGACCAATCTCGTCAAGCACGCTCTGGGCACTCGCCTTCACATCGTCGTCAATCCTGACAGTCACAGTAGATGTAGACATTAGTATGCTCCTAGATGCTGTTTGTACTGCAACTCTAGCAGTATCCGCATATGTATCCTTATTCCAAGTCATAGGCCCCTTTCGTAGGCATTGGAGGTTGTTATGCTGCGCGCGCCTCAAGAAGAGAATGCAGAAAGATCGCACCCCAAAGCCACTTATCCACAGGAAACCCTCATGCTCAGTGAGTCCTCGACACGTGTGGATAACTCTGCTTCATAACGGATTCTCAGCTACCTGATAGGAGGTGATAGAACCTGATGAGGAGTGTCTCGTCCTTGGCCACTGGCTCCCGCAGGGGCGGCTTGACTTCGACGAGAGGCTGGGGACTCGGGTCTACGCGGAGCATGCGAACCGGTGTTACGCTGATGCATAGATGAACGCAAATGACGCGCAGGGGGACCAAGAACACGTGCGGAATCGGATGTAGCTTCGGAGGAGGTCTTTTCCATGGGAATATTGCAGATTGTACAGATAGTCATAGTCGCGATATTTGCACTTCTTGTCGTTGTCTGGATGGTAAAGCGTGTGGTTTCGTTCTTCCACCGTCTGCAATTCCTCCGGTTTACTTGCGGGCATTGCGGAGAGGATTTCGCAGTGAACAAGAAGCAATTCAAAGAGGCTGATGGGAGATTTAAGCCCATACTGGAGGTTGATTGTCCACGCTGCGGTTGGGTGGTTGCTTCTGGTGATTGGTTGCTTTTCTTGTAGCAAGAATCTGCAATGCCAGGAGTTGAGGGCCAACAGTTCATCCCAATGCTGGAGAAGGCGAGTTCGCGCTGCCGTACATGGGTGAGTGCCTGCCTTCGTCCGACGATTGAAGTCTCAATACCCCCCTAGAGCATCCCAATTTTGACTCTCCGGTAAGGGGAGGGGTGATTGTGGATGTACCGGAACGACTGGGAGGATGGAATCGTGTATCGGATCGGGGAGTTCTCGAAGCTCGGGAAGACGACAGTCAAGACCTTGCGTTACTACGACGAGGTGGGGTTGCTCAGCCCTGCCGATGTGGACGAGTGGAATGGGTATCGCTACTACAGTGCTAGCCAATTGTTCGACTTGTACCGCATCGTCGCGCTTCGCCAGATCGGGTTTTCGATTGACGAAATACGCCAGTTGGCGACTGCGCAATCTCTCGACCTCATCGAACGCCGCCGCGAAGAACTCGCCCACCAACATGCGACTCTGACCGATCAGTTGTCCCGGCTCGACCATTACCTATCTATCCAGAAAGAGGGTCTAGCCATGAGCTACGACGTCATCATCAAAACCATTCCGGCATCGAACATTTTCAGTAGCCGCCAGGTACTTCCCAACTACTCCGACCTTGGCGCTGCCATGATGTCCATTGGCGCGAAAATCTCCGCCGACAATCCTGGTATCTGCTGCCCAGAACCGGGGTACTGCTGCGCGATTTACCACGACGGCGAGTACAAGGAACACGACATCGATGTGGAGATCTGCCAGGAGACCGACAAGCTCGGCAAGGACGGGGACGGTTACACCTTCCGTGTCCTGCCCGAAGCCCAAGTTGCCGCAGTGCTGCACCGTGGGCCGTACGACACCATCAGCGCCGCGTACGCTTACCTGTTCGATTGGGTCACCAAGAACGGCTACACCATCGCCGATTCCCCGCGCGAAAGTTACATCGACGGTCCCTGGAGCTTCGAGGACCCGGCCCAGTGGCTGACTGAGGTACAGGTGCCCGTCACAAAGTAAACGACAGGCAAAAGGCGAGGCCGCCTCGGACTTAGTCAAGAGGCGGCCTCTCCTCTACGTCTGCCGCAGAGCGAACATGGGATGGTGACCCACCCAGACGGAAGTGGTCTCACCTGTCCAACTTTGGCCTAGTCCGTACGTTCTCGGCACTGGGCCACGATGTGTGTACAAAGTTAGCTCGAAAATCGGCCTGGAACCGGCGAACTCTGATCCAAGACCGTTGCCGACCACAGAATCTGCACGAACATGGCCAAAGTTGGCCGCCAACGCCAATTGGGAACCCTAGCACCCGCCTGTCAGCGTGTGGATGGGGCTTCGTTCGCCGAGCGTAAAACGGCAGCGCAGGAAGTGACGGAGCCGAAGGCGGAGGCAGTTCCGTGAGCGAGCTCAAGAACGATGCCCCATCCGCACGCGCAGTACGTGAGCCCCTTCAAGACATACCCCGCCAGACATCGGGCATACAGGTTTGAATTGGATACTGCGACTCCGTTTCACTCCACGCAGCATGACGGGGACTCTCCTGTACAACCCAGTACGCCGTCCACCCGAAGGCGAACGGCGTACTGAAAGGAAAGGAACAAAGCCTCTACAGGCGGGCCAACAGCTTCTCCATGAGATCGGCTGCGGACTCGGGGATGACCGTACCAGGCGGGTAAATCGCCACAGCGCCATCTTCGTACAACTGCTGGAAGTCATCGGGAGGGATGACGCCACCAACGGTGATCAGGATGTCTTGGCCGCCGAGCTTGTCGAGTTCTTCGCGCAAGGCGGGAACCAGGACCAAATGGCCTGCGGCTAGGGACGACACGCCCACGACATGTACATCCGCGTCGACGGCCTGGCGGGCCACTTCAGCTGGCGTCTGGAACATGGGACCGACGTCGATGTCCATGCCGAGGTCGGCGTACGCGGTGGAGACGACCTTCTGGCCACGGTCATGGCCGTCCTGGCCCATCTTCGCCACCAAGATGCGCGGGCGACGACCCGTCTTCTCGGCGAACTCCTCGACCAAAGCGCGAGCCTTGTCGACTGCGGGGGACGAACCGGTTTCTGATGAATACACACCAGAGATTGTACGGATTTGCGCGGTGTAACGCCCAAACACCTTCTCCAGCGCGTCGGAAATCTCGCCCAGCGACGCCTTGGCCCGAGCCGCGTCCACGCTCAACTTGAGCAGGTTGCGTCCCGGATCGGTCGGGTCTTGGTTGCCTGCCGCCCAGGTCAGACGCTCCAGCGCCGCCTGGCATTCGGCCTCGTCACGCTCAGCGCGAAGCTGGTTCAGCTTGGCGATCTGAGAATCGCGGACAGCACCGTTGTCGACTTTCAGCACCTCCGGCAGCACATCGTCCTCAACCAAATACTTGTTGACGCCGATGACGGCCTGACGACCGGAATCGATACGGGCCTGGGTGCGCGCGGCCGCTTCTTCGATACGCATCTTGGGGATGCCCGCCTCGATAGCCTTGGCCATGCCGCCAGCCTTTTCGACTTCGGTGATGTGCTCCCAACCGCGTGCGGCCAGGTCGTGCGTCAGCCTCTCGACGTATGCCGAGCCAGCCCACGGGTCCACAGAACGGGTCGTGCCCGACTCTTGCTGAAGGAACAACTGTGTGTTACGAGCAATACGTGCGGAGAAATCGGTGGGCAAAGCGAAGGCCTCGTCCAGCGAGTTGGTGTGCAAAGACTGCGTGTGGCCCTGGGTGGCGGCCATGGCCTCCAGGCACGTACGCGCGATGTTGTTGTACACGTCCTGTGCGGTCAGCGACCAACCCGAGGTCTGTGTGTGCGTGCGCAGGGACATCGACTTGGGGTTGGAGGGGTTGAACTGGCGGACCAGACGCGCCCACAGCAGGCGAGCGGCCCTCAGCTTGGCGACCTCCATGAAGAAGTTCATGCCGGAGCCCCAGAAGAAGGACAGGCGCGGCGCGAAGTCGTCGACCTTGAGGCCCACGGACTCGCCAGCGCGGATGTATTCCACACCGTCGGCCAGCGTGTACGCCATCTCGATGTCGGCGGTCGCCCCAGCTTCCTGCATGTGATAACCGGAAATGGAGATCGAGTTGAACTTCGGCATGTTGGCCGCTGTGTACGCGAAGATTTCCGAGATAATGCGGATGGACGGAGTCGGCGGGTAGATGTACGTGTTGCGGACCATGAACTCTTTGAGAATGTCGTTCTGGATGGTCCCGGCCAATTGCTCAGGCTTCACGCCCTGCTCTTCGGCGGCAACGATGTACAGGGCCATGATCGGCAAAACGGCGCCGTTCATTGTCATGGACACGCTCATCTGGTCCAGCGGAATGCCGGAGAAGAGGACGCGCATGTCGAGGATGGAGTCGATGGCCACGCCAGCCATGCCCACATCACCGGTCACGCGCGGATTGTCCGAGTCGTACCCACGGTGAGTGGCCAGGTCGAAAGCAATGGACAAGCCCTTTTGACCAGCCGCCAGGTTGCGACGGTAAAAGGCGTTCGAGTCCTCAGCGGTCGAGAAACCCGCATATTGGCGGATGGTCCACGGCTGATTGACGTACATCGTCGGGTACGGCCCGCGCAGGTACGGAGGCAGTCCGGGGTAGGTCTTCAGGAAGTCCAGGCCCTCCAGCGACTTGTCGGTGTACAGCGACGGGACCTCGACGTGTTCCGGGGTCTCCCATGGCTCGCCCAGGATGGGAGCAATCTGGCCTTTCGGCGCAACTCCCGTGCCCAGGTCCACAGTATCAAAACGAGGAATGCTCATGGTTATGCTCCCAACTTTTCGAGGGTGGAGGCGAGGAAGTCGGCGACGTTCATGCCGTCGAAGATCTCGCCATCAATGTACTGATCGGCCTCGTCAGAGCCGATTTCTGTCTTCCGGCCGGCAAGCCATACCTCCAGGCCAGCAGCCTTCGCAGTCTTGGCCGCGTCGAGCGCCTGTGCGGCGTACACCTTGGTCGAAGAAGCAAGGATGACAATCGTCGTGTCTTCAGCTTGCGCTGCCTTCACGATCTCATCAGGACTCGGGCCTTCCAACTCTGGGAAGGCGAGACCGCCGACGAGTAGCAGATTCGATGTGAATTGCTCGCGCCCGCCAAAGTCGCGCCTCTCGCCCAGGCAAGCCAAGAGGACTCGGGGAGTGTGACCCTTCGCCTTCTCGAAAACACGCGACTTGTCGCGCAGCGCCTCGAAAATCTCGGCGTCACGATGGGCTTTGAGGCCCTTGTACGCCGGTGCGGCGGGACGGGGGAGGAAGTCGGTGGGGGCTTCTTCGTCAGCCTTGGGGAACATGGACACGCCAGTCAGCGCGAGCTTGCGGGTGGCCAGGCGAGAATTGCGCTCGTCGGAAACGGCAGTGATCCATTCGGCCACCTTGCCCGATTCGAGCGCTTCTTTCATACCGCCGAGGGCTTCGATTTCTTGTACACGCGCCCACGCTTTGGCTCCGACCTGGTCGGTCAGCGACTCGAAGACCCAGGCGCCACCAGCGGGGTCCTTGACCGCGCCGATGTGCGCCTCTTCGGCAACGACCAACTGTACATTGCGCGCAACGCGGCGGGAGAAGGCGGACGGCAGTCCGTACACCGAATCGTGCGGAAGGACGGTAATGAGTTCAGCCCCGCCCGCAGCGGACGAGAAAGTGGCAATGGTGGAACGCAAGACGTTCACCCACGGATCGTCCTTGGACAGCATGCGCCACGAAGTGACGACGTGCTGGATGGCCCCACGGCCATCCTCGGGGACCTCCAAGACCTCGCCCACACGGGCCCACAAGCGTCGCAGCGCACGCAGGCGGGCGATGGTGAGGAACTCGTCGGCGGTGGCGGCCACGCGGAAAGAGATGGTGGAGAACGCCTCGGCGGCACTCAGGCCCGCGTCGGTCAGGACGCGCACGTACTCAATGCCGGTCGCAATGGCGAAAGCCAACTGGTCGATATCGCCAGCGCCCGCATTGTCATACGGCGTGACGTCCACGGTGAAAGCACGCAGGCCCGGGAAGGCTTTTGCCTTCTCAGACCACGCTTTGAGGTGATCGAGGGAGACGGGCTTGCCCGTTACCGCTGAAGAACCGATGGGGTCGATACCCAGAGAGCCGGTCGGTGCAGCAGCACCATTGCTCATGAGGAATCCCAGAAGAGCGTAGGCGGCTTTCTCCTGGTCGGTGATCGACGACACGGAGATAGCGGCCGCGTCGGGGATGACCTGGTGGAGGACCTTGGGCACATCGGCGGGTGCGATGGCGTCGGGGTCCACGCGCAGCCATACTCCTGTGGCGCCTGCGTTGAGGTCGGCCAGAATCGCAGCGGTTGTACGAGCGACGTCCCCATCCTCGTGAAGCTGGGTCACTGCCCATGGCGCTTCAGGGTCGGGCAATTCCGAACCGCGGGTGAACGGGACCTGGTCGGGATACCCGATGCTCTCGTCCCCCGTAGCCTGGTCTTCGCCGGAGCGGACCGTCTCGGTGTACAAGGGGTCAATCGTCACCCCGTCAACCAAGGTTGTGGTTAGGCGCTTGATGGCCTGGTCAATCGTCAGCTCGGTACCCGGCGGACGCTTCCTATTCAATACCTTGAGAACCTCACGGTCCCACTCTTCGCGTGTTTGCGTGGGGAAATCCCCCGCCAACACCATGTTGTCCGTCATCGAACTCCCTCCTGGGATCATCGGGGCACGCGCTGCCCTTGGGAAAACTGTCGTGAACAGCTTATCGTGTCTCGGAGCGCGCTACGGCACCGAGAGAAAGGGTAATGTGCCAATGACGTAAGTCCTGGCCAAAGATGGGTAAGGGGTGTGTGCGGTCGGCGCGCGAAGTCGCGCTTACCAAGGCTTCGGAAAGTACGGGATGATGAGCCACAAACCGAAGAGACCGACGAGACCTACGAGGACCAGAGCGCCCCAGCCAGCCACACGCTTGCCAGGAGACGACTCGGCGAGACCCTCGTCGGGCGTGAAGCACCAGTTGGAGAAGACCACGAGCGACACAATGAGACATGTGGCAAGGATGGTGACGAGGGCTACTTGGCCCAGTGCGCCCCAATTGACGGCGAGCAAGGGAGTCATCGAGGGACCTCCGCGTCCGCCGACGCGAGAACCTTGTCCGCTTCTGATGCCCCACGCTTCGAATTGGTCGTTTCGTCCTCCTGGGCTGAACGCAACTGTTCGGGTGGCAATCTCCAGCGTTTCTTGTCCTTGAGGCGGACCACGCGCAGGGGAGTGTTGGCCGCCGGGTTGCCTGCAATCTTGTCGGGCAGTTGTGGCATGACCGGACTGGGGATGGGGGAGCTTTCACGGGCGACAGCAGCCTTGGCTACTGCGGCGGTCTTGGTGAAGACCGTTACCTCATGGCTCTCTGTCACGTTCTCAGCGCTGATGTGATTCTTTGAGGCCATGACCTTGACGCCGATGGCAACCAGGACGAGGACAACAAGTACGGTTGCGAAACCCCATGCGCCTTTGTGGGCCAGCCACGTGGCGAGGGCCCCGACGAGGGCGGCGGCGGGAAGCGTGAGGAGCCAGCCGACCAACATGCGACCTGCTGTGGCCCAACGGACCTCGTCAGGAGTACGGCCCAGGCCGGTTCCCATGACGGCCCCGGAGACGACGTGTGTGGTTGACAAGCCAAAACCAAGATGAGAGGAAGCCAGAATCGCGGCCATCGAGGCAGTCTCGGCGACGAATCCCTGCGGAGACTCGATATCAGCCATGCCTTTGCCCATGGTGCGCATGATGCGCCACCCGCCAGAGTACGTACCCGCAGCGATAGCCAAAGCGGCAATGATGATGACCCACCAGTGCGGGGCGTGGTCAGGAGCGGCGAACCACCAAGGAGTCTGCCCTGCGTGCTTCTCCGTGTAATCCATCGACCCGGCAACGAGGACCAGGGTGATGATGCCCATCGTCTTTTGCCCGTCGGAGGTCCCGTGCGCCAAGGCGACCATGAGCGATGAGAAGCGCTGGGCGTTGCGGAATCGCTTCTTGGTGGCTTTGCTGGCTGAATCAGAGTCGTGGTAGGCAATCTTTGTTGCAAGGTAAGAGGCGAGGCCGGCCACGAGGGGAGCGACGAGGGCAGGGAGCAGAATCTTGGAAACCACGACGTCGAACCGCACACCGGCCAGGCCCGCCTGCATGAGGACGGCTCCGATGAGCGCCCCGAAGATCGCGTGGGAAGACGAGGAGGGAAGGCCGAGCAGCCAGGTCAACAGATTCCAAATAATGGCCCCGACAAGTGCTGCGAACACCGTCTCAGGGGTGACTAGAGTATCGTCCACCATTCCAGAGGAGATGGTCTTCGCAACCTCGGTCGAAAGGCACGCGCCGATGAGATTCATCAAGGCGGCGAGGAGTACAGCTTGCTTCGGCTTGAAAGCGCCTGTTGTCACCGACGTTGCCATGGCATTGGCAGAGTCGTGAAAACCATTGGTGAAGTCGAACACGAGCGCTGTAACTACAACGACAAGAACAATAGCTTCAGCGCCCATCGGAGATCCTCCAGGCTGGGATTACCATCACGAATAGGGAGTCTAACAGGGGATTATGCCGCGGGAAAGTGCGTTCATCCACCAGAAACAAAGCACTGTTTTCTCATCTATGTAAACGACCTGTATGCATTGTTTTCTCGACGCAAGCGCCTGACAAGCACACTCAGTGACGAGTCTTGGTGAAAAGCGGAAAAATGGCGCGATCCGTGGAGGCCAGATTTTGCCGGAAATTTCACTAGAGATTCCATTGTAGAATCGCCGAACTCTCCTTCTCATACCCCAAAACGGACAGACTGCCGGTCTTCAAGGGGAAGGCCCCACCGTGGGCGATACTCACCCCAACCCAGGTCAGCGCCAAGACGCGCAGGGCATGACCATGGCCGAAGACGATGGCTCGCTCGACTCCGGAGAAGCGCACGCGATTGACCACGCGGCTCAGGCGCTCGACCACTTCGTCGGACTGCTCGCCGCCCGGGATGTGGGAGGTCCAGATTCGCCAACTCGGCACTTGGGCGCGTATCTCGACAGAAGACAGCCCCTCGAACTGTCCGTAATACCACTCAGCTAGGTCGTCGTCGATGACGGGATCGGGAAAACCGGCCAATTCGGCGGTCCTTAATGCCCTCTTTCTGGGTGAACTGAGGACCAGGCCGAAGTCATCGGGGTTCAGGCGCGGGCGTAAAGATTCGGCTTGTTCTCGACCGTTCTCAGTCAGGTCAAGGTCGGTGATGGAGGTGTGCCGTCCGTTTCGGCTCCATTCGGTCTCGCCGTGGCGAACAAGGTACAGGTCTGTCATGACAAGAGCCTATAACGGAATGCCGAATGACGCGGATGTTTGGGGATTACTATCCTGTCCAACCCACATTTTCCCACCGCGTGGTGGCGAGTCCGTCGGGGCCAAGGTTCGCCACGGTCGGGCGGGTGAAGAAGACTTCGGGCACCTCGTACAGGGGAATGAGCGGCCCGTACTTCCACACCGTCACCGCCATCGCGCCCAAGCGGGCCCGTCGGGAGTCGACATCGGGGTCGTGCGCAGCGGCGTACACGGCTGAGGCCACGTCGCCATTGTCGTATCCCCAGGAGTTGTCGGTGGCGAAACGGTCAGCCGAGCACAGTGGCGAGCGGTCGAGCAGGGTCACCCCGGTCAGATCGTAACTCTCGGGCAACACGTTCGCCGTGCCTGCGTATACCAAGGTCACTGCGATGCCCAAGCCTCGCAGTTGCGCCCTTACCGAAAACCCTTCATTCTCCGCGAGTGTATCCCCTTGTGGAATGGCAAATCTGAGTACAAGCTTCACGCCGTTGAGCGCCCTGATTCCGTCTTCGCCCACTACGTACCCGGCCTGGTCCAGCGCTTCGGCCGCGTCCGCAGCAGTCCACTCGCCAGAGTCAGCGGCAAGATTGACGTACCCATCCTGGAAGGGGCGGAAGACCGGATTGTCCAAGGTGGTGACATTGACCAGACCGGCCAGGTCCGAGGAGCCGATCCTGTAGCGGTCAAGGCCCGCGAGCACCGCGCGGTACACCAGCGGGCTCGCCAAAGGCCCGGACTTGAGATTGGCGACGAGCCAACGACTGGTCGGCCCAACATCGGCGCGCAAAGAGATGTCCGATAATCCAGCCACCTTCGCGTACACGTTCGGGTCGGTGACCCAGAACGAATCCACAGTGCCACGCTCGTACTCCAAGGCCAAGTTGCCGGGATCCACGAGACGCAATTCGACCGAATCCATCAGTGGTGGATCGCCCCACCATAGGTTGTTGCGCACCAGGCGCAAGGTCTCCCCGTCCCAGCTCGCGTAGCGGAAGGGCCCGGAGAAATACCCCTCCTTGTCCGCCAGCGAATCCCAGGGCTGCGTGGGGATAGTGGCGGGGCCTTGATAGGTCGGCGTATGTACCGGAGGCTGGGTTCCAGGTTCAGGAGGCGAGTCGGGCGGAGTCGAAGGTGGGCTTGGGGTCGCGGGCACGGCTGGGTCCGAGGTCGAGGTCGCGCGCCACGGGCCGCGTGCGAAGGTGGCGGGCCAGTCCTTGTACGCCTGGTCGTACATCACGACGACAGTGTGCTCGTTCTCGCCCTGTTCGATGAGGGCAATCGACTCGAACCCGCGCCCCTCGCACTGTGGGGATTGCTGTGCCACACACACCTGCCAGGTCCACCAGAAATCCTCGGCTGACAAGGGGATGCCGTCATTCCATACAGCTTGCGGCCGTAGGGTGTACGTCACGGAGTTGGCCTCGAAAACAGGCTCGGATTCGAGCCACGTTGGGTCCCAAATCCAGTCGCCGTGCGAATCTAGAGTGAAGAATCTCGGGGACATGATGTCGGTCACGAGGTCCAGCGCCTGGTTTGCCGAGGTCCACAGGTTCCACGACTCCGGGAACGAGTCAACAGCGATACGCAAGACTCCCCCGTCCGCCAACTTCTGCCGACTCACGGGATTGGTCTTGCCGCCGGGCTCGGACATAGTGGGTGTTTCGCTTGGGGTAAATGGTGTCGGGTCGATGCTCTCCGAACCGCTCGCCGATGGGGAAGCGGACGGGTCCGCGCCTGGCGTGGGACCACAAGCGCTCAACCCTAGGGCAAGGGCAAGGCTCAGCCCGAGCGCGAGAATGCCGTCCCGTGTGGGACTTGCTCCCCGAGTCATCGTCACACCCAACCAGGCAGCCACATACGCAACTGCCATTGCGTTCTCGTCATGAGTTGCCCGGTGTATATGGGGTAGTTGAACGCGAAATCGAGGATGATGAGTCCGACGATTGTACCCACGATGATGCCGCCCGATTGGCGGCGCGGTCCCGAATCAGCCGGGCCCAACACCACCCCCAAGACCATGGCGAGGGCGATGACCATGAAGGGAATCATGGTGATGGCGTAAAAGGCGAACTCCGGGCGGGTGCCCGCGAACATCCACGGAATCCATGTCGAGAACATACCCAAAACTGGCACTGAGAAGCGCCAATCCATCGCAGCCAACCACCACACCAGCGCAATGAGAATGGCAATGGTCGCCGCCCACCACAATAGCGGAGTGCCCAAGCCGGTGATGACTCGCATGCACGTCTTGCCGACCGCCGCTGTGCATCCCTGGTCGCCGGGCTTGATGTCGTTCTCCGCCATGATGCCAACGGTACGTGCCACGACCGGCCACCCCCACGGACTTGAAGCATAGGAGTGAGTAGCATTGGCCATTGTGTCGCCGGTGTGCCAGTTGTACATGTCGACGTGGTAATGCCACAGCGACCCGAGGTCTTGCCCGAAGTGCCTGACCGTCCAATCGTCGAGGTGGCCAGCTCCCCAGCCTCGGTCGTACCCGCCGCTCGTCCGCAACCACGGAATCCAGGTGGCGAGGTACACGCCCACAGCGACAACGACCATAGAGATGAAGGCGGGAACCCCGTCGGTCAGCAGACCCCACATCGCCGAACCCCGCGCGCCCGCCAGGCGGCGAGCAGAGATGGACCAGACCACCACCATGACGCCGAAGACGGCTAGGGGGTACATCGAGTTCCACTTGGTCCCGCACGCCAGCCCGAACAACACTCCTGCACCGAGCAGCCATGGACGGAAGACGAAGGGTCCAGGTTTACCGGCAAAGGTGGCATCGGGTAGTTTCTCCAAGGCGTCGGCCAATCGATGTCGGAAAAAGTCCCTGTCAGCGACCACACAAGACACACCCGCGACGATGAAGAAGGCTTGGAAGATATCGAGCAGGGCGATGCGCGACATGACGAAGGAGAGTCCGTCGACGGTCAAGAGGACGCCCGCGATACCCCCGATGAGAGTCGAGCGCGACAGGCGGCGTGCGAGGCGGATGACGATGAAAACAAGAAGGGTTCCGAAAACGAGGGACCCGAAACGCCATCCGAACGAGTTGACGCCGAAGAGCTGTTCACCCGCCGCGATGAGCCATTTGCCGACCTCAGGATGCACGATGAAACTCGCGCTCGGGCTCAGGGCCGACGTGTCCCCAAGCGCGAAAGCGGGATTGACGACCTCGCCCTTTCCATCCCAGACGCCCTCGTATCCGTATTGAAGCAAGGAGTAAGCATCTTTGGCGTAATAGGTCTCGTCGAACATGATGCGGTCGGGGTACCCAATCCTCCACCAGCGAATGAGAAAGGCGATACCCGTGATGACTAGGGTCGTTACCCATCCCCAGAGACGGTCGGTGGGCGGGCCGAGCCGCAATTGTTCCAGAACGGTCAGGCGCTGGCGGTTCCCGGACGCCTCAACGAACCGTTCCACACGGACGGCGAAGGGGATCTTGGGTGGGGCGGCCGGGCGAGGTTTGTCGGGAGGCGCAGGTACCCATGGCGCGACCTCGTAAGTATCCGTGGAGACGGCTGGTTGTTCCGAGGCACCGAGAGATTCCGCGTCAAGAGGCGGAGAAGAGGGGACGGTCCCTGTTGCGTCCGGCAAACGCTGATCATCGACCACGTCACCAGAGTCACCAAGTTGTTTCCCATCCTCCGACTGGGCAGCATCCACGGTTGACTCCGGCACAGACACTTCGGGCAAGTCCGGCGTGGCAGCGGTGTCGACTGACGTATCCACTGTCGAAATACGGTGCCCTCGCCCATGCGCCTCATCCAGAAGACGGGAGAAGGCGGGCGCTCGTTCTGGCTCGAACGCGGACGGAGTGTCGGCAACATCCCGAGGCGTGTCAGCGGAACGGACGGATTCGTCGGTCGACACATCCTGCGGTGCCGAACTAGGGGTCTTTACCTGAAAACCGGTCGCAGACTGAGCCGGTCGCGCTTGGCTAGCCAACCAGGCCTCGAACCCAGAGGGGCGAGCGCGCAGGGGGTCGCCCGGATTCTGGTCCACGTCCGACATACTCACAGGGTCTAGTGTAGTGGCGTGGCCGACAACACTCCCGCACCCGACACCGTGCCCCTCGACTCCTTCGTTCCTGACGATGAGATCGGCGGGACCAACCCTCCGCCCGCTGGTGATGACCTGTCGGCCAACCCTCCCTCCAACTCCTTTGTCCCAGACGATGAGAGCTGTCCGACCATTCCCCTTGTCGGCGACGAAGACCTGCCAATCGACCACCCATCCGATGGCGAGGACCTGTCGGCCAACCCTTCCTCTGGGGGCGAACTCGTCCTGGCGGGGACACCCATCGGCGATTCCCGGTATGCCTCCCCTGCCTTGCGTGAGGCCCTGGCCTCCGCCGACCTCATCGCCGCAGAAGACACCCGGCGTTTCGTGGACCTGTGCCGACGCATTTCGGCGCCCATTCCCGAGCGCATCGTGTCGTACTTCGAGGGTAACGAATCGGCCCGCACCCCCGAACTTCTGCGCGAATTGGAGTCAGGCACTCGGATTGTCTTGGTCACAGACGCCGGTATGCCGTCTGTGTCGGACCCTGGATATCGCCTAGTCAGCGCGTGTATTGATGCCGGAATACGGGTAAGGGCGGTGCCAGGACCGTCGGCCGTCCTCACAGCTTTGGCAGTATCGGGGCTGCCGGTGGATCGCTTCTGTTTCGAGGGATTCCTTCCGCGCAAGGCCGGGCCGAGGCGTACACGACTGGCCGAGTTGGCCAATGAGCAACGCACTATGGTTTTCTTCGAAGCCCCCCACCGCTTGGGCGACTTCTTGGCCGACGCGGCGGCGGCATTTGGAGACTTGCGTCGAGGAGCGGTGTGTAGGGAGTTGACCAAGACGTACGAAGAAGTCGTGCGCGGCGGCCTGGCCGACTTGGTGGAATGGGCGCGAGGCGAAGTGCGCGGCGAGATTACCGTGGTCATCGCAGGTGCCGAGCCCCAAACAACAGCACTGTCCGACCTAGTCACCCAAGTACAAGACCTCATCGACCTGGGCGAGAAGCGCTCAGCGGCGGTCGGGTCAGTCGCAGCACGTACAGGAGTCGACCGGCGTCAGTTGTACGACGCGGTACTGGCCGCCCGGTAGCACAGGAACAACCGCGTCCCCAGATGTCATGCTGCGCGACAGTGCGCGGAATGATCACACTTGCTTCCCGTTCCAACGGATTGGGCTCCGTGTTTCAACGGATTCGCTGTCGCGTTTCGACGGATTCAGCGTCGTCTTAGGGATATTTCGCGGCTGCCCTTGCTCGTAAAGCGGCAATGTCTAGGTACCGACTCTCTTCCAGCACATCCTCGGCTGCGGCTTCCCAGGGGTCGTACGGGGGTTCTTCCTCGTCATCCTCGTACCCCAGGGACGGGTCGAACGGGTTGACCAGGCCCTTGTCGGTGACAGGGACAAGGGCGTCGGAGCTCAGCGCCTCATCCGGCAGGCCCTGGAGAACGTCATGGACGTACCCCTTGGCGGCTTCGACGATGGGAATTGAGCGCGACTCGCGTTGTGCCTTGTACCACCGATAATCCAGGACCTCGTGGAATATCTGCGCCGGTTCGCGCTTGGCCCGAAGTTCCTCGGGCACCTGCTGCATGACCGGCTCGAAGACCTCCATCAGCCACTTGTGCGCGACGACAGCCTCATCGGTATGGGCCTGGCCGGTGCCGAAGCGGTAGGTGTCGAGGTCGTTGAGGAGGCGGCGGGCCTGGTTCTCCTCGGTGTCCAACCCAGTCAGACGCATGAGGCGGCGCATGTGGTGGCCCGCGTCCACGACCTTGGGTTGAATACGAATGGTGGATTCGTCTCCCGTCGTCTCAATGTCCATCTCGGCCACGTCGAAACCCAGGGCGTTGAGTCGGCGCACACGTTCCTCAATGCGGTACATTTGCGTGCCCGGAAACTCTTCGACCCGTGTCAGTTCATCCCACAAGTCATGGTAACGGGCAATGATGGTATCCACAATGCGCAAGGGATCATGCGGTTCGCGCAAGAGCCCGCCAGCTTGGAGGTCGAGGAAGTCGCCGTACAAATTGGTCCGCGCAATCTCCAGGTCCTGCTCCCGTTGGCCCGTGGTGAGTGCCGTGTGTATTTCGCCGGTCTCGGCGTCAACGAGGTAGGCCGCGAAGTCGCCCGCATCGCGCCGGAAGAGGATATTGGACAGCGAGACGTCGCCCCATTTGAAGCCCACGAGATGCAGGCGTGCGATGAGGACCACCATGGCGTCCAAGAGACGCGACACTGTCTCTTGTCTTACCCCTGCCGAAAAGAGGGCCCGATAAGGCAGGGAGAACTCCAAGTGGCGAGTCAACAGGATGGGATCGAGCGGGTTACCCTTCTTGTCGCGGCGCTCAGAAATGATACCGACGGGCTCGACAGCAGGGGTGTTGAGGCGGTGGAGGTCCTGGAGAAGCCGGTATTCGTGGAGGGCAAGGTGCTTGATGACTTCCTTGGCCGCGTACACCGAGTCACCCACCTGGATGAAACGCACAACGTGGCGCGACAACCCCCGAGGGAGCGCGACCAGAAGCTCCACAGGCCAGTTTTCCAGTGGGACATCCCACGGGAACGGGAGCAACCGCGAATCAGGCGTCGCGGAAATGAATCTGGGCACGCAGTCATTCTTCCACGTACAAGGAAAGTGGGCTAGTGGTTTGCTGGAGGACAATCCTCGATGGTCAAACACGCGCGCCTTGTGGAGCAGTGTTTACGAAGAGGTAACCCGTTGTGCGGCGACTCCACCGGCTTTGACAATCAGGGAATCCGCATGGGCCATGGCTTCTTGCGGGCTTCCTGCCAACCGAGTCAGCGATACGGTCTGAATGGAATCGGCGGGCGGCGTCGCCACCACATCACCTGCGACGATGATGCGCCACGGCGCTGACTCGGACAGGCCTAGAGCGTGATCGACAACCTTCCCAGCGAAGCTGGTGGAATCCAATCGGCCTTCTCCCAAGATGACGACATCGGCTTGTGCACAGGCCTCAACCAGCCCTGTCAGTTCGGCTATGCGCGGAGCACCGGGCACGAAGCGAGCTGCCCATCCAGTTGCTAGACCGTAACCGGTGCCACCGGCCGACCCGGCACCTGGAGTTTGAGGCTGTCCGCCCAAGACCTCAGCCAACCGGACCAAACCCGCTTCCAACAAGGCAATATCCTTCGGGCTTGCCCCCTTCTGGGGACCGAAGACGCTCGCCGCGCCCTTGGGGCCGTACAAGGGCGAGGTGACATCGACTAAGAGTTCCACACCGTCGGGCGGCGGTGGCAGTAAGTCCTCCAGCGAAACGTGGTCAAGTCTTGTCAGTGACCCGCCGCCTAGAGGCAGAAGTTGCCCTGAAGCGTCGAAGGCCTTCAGCCCCAAGGCCGTCAGTGCGCCCATGCCTCCATCGGTTGACGCCGAACCCCCCAATCCCACGACTATTCGGCGTGCCCCGGAGTACACAGCCTGCCGCAGCAATTCGCCCAAGCCGATGGTGTGTGCGCCCAGCGGGTCGAGTGCGACCATGTGAATGATGCCGGAGGCAGACGCCAGGTCCACCATCGCTGTGCCGTCAGGAAGCAGACCAAAACCAGAGGACACCGGGCGTGAGTCCGGTCCGGTCAGGTGAGGTACCTCGATCCACCGCGCACCAGGCACGGCCTCGGTGAGTAACCGAGCAGTCCCCTCGCCGCCATCTGCCTGGGGCAGTTCCTGGATCTGGTCGTTGGGGCGGACTTCCAGCCAACCCTGCGCGATGCCGTGGCTGGCTTCCTGGGCATCCAAGGTGCCCTTGAAGGAGTCGGGCGCGATGACGACGCGCAGTGGTCGGTCAATGGGTGTCCGCTCCTGTGGACGGAGGGGGGTCAAGAGCAGTGAAGCGGTCATGCTAACTCAATCTCGCGCGTTGTGGTGTCTCCCCAAGTACTTAGCGTCAGCCAGGCGGTCGGGGTTGTTGATTCGACGACAATCGAGGCGTCAAATCCGGGGATTAGGGGGAAATAGTTGTCGGAATAGAGAAGACGTTGGTCGTCTTCCAGTCTCACTAGAGTAGCCACACCACCCTGAGCGCTCAACCGGAGTTGCCAGCGACCGTCGCCCAGAGCTTCGACCGTCGAATCAATCTGGGGGCTCGCGGGGGTGTACTCCGCGAGTGGCGCGAAGATGAGCCTGTCAGACGATAGCACCCGTCCGCTCGCGTCGATCAGTCGCACATGAACCGATTCAGTGTGGCGATCCCGCACACTGGCGTACAACCGGTCCAACCTCAGAAGCGACTGAGGAGAACCGGGAGCTATGGTGACATCGCGCTCCCATTGCTGGATGACCTGTCCCAGGGAATCAACATGGCGGACCTGGAGGATTGCCGCCACGGAACGACCAGTCGCGTTGGACGCCACAATCGCCACATCGTCGAGGTCGCGGTACACGCCGACAACGACATCGCGGTAAAGCCGAGCTAGGACATAATGGCTCATCAGCGGGCGTAACCCATAGTCAATGGCGCCGAATTGGAACAGAGGACCACCCTTGTTGAGTGACCAGTAAAGGACCCCCCGATTCGACGGAGAGCGCAACCTGAACCAGCCGATGGCGTGATAGTCGGCCTCAGCCTGTTCAATCTCCAGGTCATTGAGATAGGCCCTCAGACCGCCTGGAGTGTGGAGACTCGTGTACGGGAAGCGCTTGATGACGTCGAGGGTGGTGACGTCCTTCCAGCGCTCAGCCCAACCAGAACCAGTGAAGTCATCGACATCCAGACCCATGACTTCTTTGAGGGTCTCGGGCCTGGAGTACGTCGACTGGGACCAGCAGGTCTCGGACACGAACACTGGGTCTTTCGTGGCGTTGAAGAAATGCCCCCATGTGTGGGAATCGCCTTCGACAGGGGATTGTGCAAAAGGTCCGTCGTGTGGGGAGTTTGTGATGTAGGGCACCCCAGTCGGAACCTGTTCCAGAATCTCGGGGATGACCTCGCTAAAGAGACGCTCGCCAAAGAAGTATTCCAAGGAATCTTTCCATCCCCATTCCTGCCAACCCTCGTATTGTTCGTTGCCTCCTGCGAAGATCACCAGAGAGGCGTGCTGCCGCACAGTGGTGATGAGATCGACCACCTCTGCCTTGAAGTTCTCGACCCAGGCCTCGTCATAGTCAGGATAGGTGTTGGAGTGGAGGTAACAGTCCTGCCAAATGAGCAGGCCGCGCCGGTCACACTCAGCATAGAAATCCTCAGTTTCCGGCATGCCACCTCCCCACATCCGGATCATGGTGTTGTTGCCATTCTCGATCAGCGTGAACAAGCGCTGGTAAGCCTCTTTGTCGGCATACACCTTGAGATAATCCAAGGCGACTAGGTTGGTGCCTCTGGCATAGATTGGGGTGGAGTTGATGACGAACTCGAAGGTGGGCCTCCCGGTGACGGGATCGGTCAGCCTCAGTTCGACTTGGCGCAGTCCTATGTCGCGCTTCGCCGACGCAATGATCTCTCCTCGGTGGCTGACTTCAATCAAGCCTTGGTAAAGGAAAGCCTCTCCGTAACCGCGTGGCCACCACAACCTGGCACTCGGCACTTCGAGTCGGAAGGCGTACGTCGCAGCACCGGGGCTGACGAGGACTTCATTCCCCGTCCGGGCAGCGGGAACAGACTCACCTGGCTCGTTCAGGGCGACGGACAACCACAGAGACTCCGGAGTCCATTCGCCACAGTTGAGGCTGACGTGTACCACCACATCGGCGTTGCCGTCGGTATCGATAGCCGTCACCTCGGTCCATACTCCTGTGACTTCCACTTCCTGCACACGACGAAGGCTTAGGGGACGAGTCAGCCCTAGGCCCAGCACACCGGTGCCCAGGTTGAGCAATGAGGTATCGGAGAAGAAGGAGCGTTGGTAGCGACGGATGAGCGACTTGCCCAACTTGGTTTCAATCCCGCCCTGGTGCCCCAATCGAGCTCTGGCTTCGGGAATCATGTCAGCCACAGCCTGTTCGTGACCTTGAATGAGAACAGTCAGCTCGTTGGTTTGCTGCAGGACCCCAGGGGCAACCTGGAAGACGTAGGTCCGCATAGCATTCTCAGTTCGACCAATTTCAACGCTATTGAGGACGAAGGTTGCGAACGTGTCAACACCAGGTGCGACGACTTCCCAATCCTGGTCCGGGTCGGCTCCTTCAGGCAGGTCGAATGTGACGCGGTACACCCAGTCGGTGGCCGAAACCTGGTGAGCGGCAGTGGCGGTGGCATTCGAGGCATAAGGATTCTCCAGGCGACCAGCGGCCACGAGTGCCTCATGGACGACGCCTGGGACCTGGGCAGGCACAGTATCGCCGGGATTATCCGCAGGTGCGACAGTCCATGCTCCATCGATGATCCATGACTCGCTCACAATGTACTCCTGACTAGGAATGATTACTTAGTTTGGTTGGGGGAGAGGGGTTCAGGCGTGTGAGTAGGCATCCGACGCCCTGAGACGGCCCAGCAGTGGCTCATCGGCCCTGTACCTGCGGAAGTTCTCCGAGAGAATGTCGAGGGAACGTGCTTTCAGGTCGGGCATCTCAGCCGTCTGGTGCGGCGTCATGATGACATGGGGGGCATCCCAAATTGCCGCATCGGGCGGAAGAGGTTCCTGCTCGAAAACATCGAGGCCTGCACCTGCGATGGTCCCGGCGTACAAAGCGTCGACGAGAGCCGCCTCATCCACGACTGACCCGCGAGCCATGTTGATCAAGTGAGCACTCGGCTTCATCTTGGCCAAGGCCGCTGCGTCGATCATGTGGTACGTCTCATCGGTGAGTCTGATGGATAGAACCACGACATCTGACTGAGTCAGAATCGTGTCGATAGTCTCACCCAAGCTGGCATCGAAATACTGATCGGCTTCGGGCGGGCGCTGATGAACCCCGCGCCCATAAGCCAAAATACGTGAGCCGCAGGCTTTCAGCAGAGAAGCAAGGGCGTGCCCAGTGTGGCCCATCCCAATGATGCCGACAGTCTTGCCATACAAGCACCGTGCCGGTCCGAGATCTACGCGCTTGCGCCACGCATGGTCCTGACGGTCCAATTCCAGGGTCGGCGCATCGTAAATCAAGGCCAGCATGAGGAAGAGGCAGTGCTGAGCCAAGGCCGGCGCCGCTCGTCCCGCCGAGCCCGTGATAATGAGGTCATCGCGGCGCAGGAACTGGGGGCGAGCCGACTTGTTGAGGCCCGCATGATCACAGTGGATCCAGCGCACGTTCGGAGTCGACACGTAACGCTCGTCGAGGTCGGCCCTCAGTACTGCCACATCGACCTGAGGCAAGAGCTCAGCGATACCGGCGGCATCGTCAGGGTCGAGAACAGTCAGGGGGGCGGGAGCCACAATCTCGCGCAGAGCGTCGAGGTGCCATCCTTCGTAGGCGACGGTGGTCAGGACATGTTTGATGTCAGGCATAGTAACTAGTCTTTCGTGGTGGTTGTGAGAACGGCCTCAGGTTGTTCGCTGAGACTCGCGGCTTCGGTTTGGTCTTTCGTGGCTTCCGCGGCATCCATTGCTGCCACCAAGTGTCCGGGGGCGGAAGCCAGCAAGGTCTTGGTGTACTCGGCCCGAGGATGGTCGTACACCTCGGAGGTCACGCCTTGCTCGATGATCTCCCCACGCTTCATGACCAGAACATCATCCGATACCAACCTGACCAGAGCCAGGTCGTGGGAGATGAAGACGAACGTCAATCCGAGTTCCTCTTGGAGAGACTTGATCAACTTGATGACCTGGGCCTGGATGGACACATCTAGGGCGGAGACAGGTTCGTCCAGAATGAGCACTTCGGGACGTAAAGCTAGAGCACGGGCAATGGCCACTCTCTGACGTTCCCCACCAGACAATCGGGAAGGGAAGACATCGGCATAGGCCAGAGGCAGGCCAACCTGTTCCAGCAGTTCATCGACGCGACGTTGGTAATCCTTGGGCTCGACCAGTCCGGAGTGTATCCGCCATCCTTCAGAGATGATTCCCGCCACCGAACGTCTGGGATGCAAAGAGGCATAAGGATCTTGGAACACCATCTGCAAATGACGGCGTTGGGCGCGAAGTTCCTTGCCAGACAGGGATTTCAAATCCGTGCCACGGAAGAGGACTTCTCCGGCACTCGGCTCGATCAGGCGCAGAATCAGGCGAGCCAGAGTGGACTTGCCCGACCCGGACTCTCCCACAACAGCCAGCGTCTTGCCCTTTTCGACCGTTAGGTTGGCGTCAGCAACAGCCACGACATCATGGCGTTTGAGAGAGAAACCAGACCCGCCTCGGAAGACCTTCCGCAGACCCCTGGTTTCCAGGATGACACTGTCAGCGCTGGCCATGACGTACCTCCTCGGCAAAATGGCACAATGCCAGGTGTCCGTCATCGACACTGACGGCCGGTGGATCCTGGGTTGCGCAGATGGGTTCAGCCACTGGGCACCGGTTGACGAAGGGGCAGCCGGTGATTGTACGGGCTTTGTCCGGCGGGGAGCCGGCGATGGGGCTGAGGTTGTGCCAGTCCCAGTCCTTGACTGAGCCGGGCTGGGAGGCCAGGAGTGCCCGAGTGTACGGATGGGCCGAACGTACAGCGACATCCTGTGCACCGCCCTCTTCAACGATCTGGCCCGCGTACATGACGATGATGCGATCAGCAACCAACCGAGCCACCGAAACGTCGTGCGTGACGAAGATCATGGCCATGTTGGTCTTCTTCTGAAGTTCCTTGAGCAAGCGCAAAATCTCAGCCTGAACAGTCACGTCCAGAGCCGTCGTGGGCTCGTCAGCGATGAGGAGCTTAGGTTCCAAAGCGATTGCCATGGCGATGCACACCCGCTGGCGCATACCGCCCGAGAGTTGGTGGGGGTAATCCTTGAGCCGCGCTCGCGCATCGGGGATGCCGACCTGGTCGATGAGGGTAACAGCCGCTTCCGTGGCCTCGGCTTTGCCCATGTTGCGACGGACCCTGAAGATCTCGGTCAATTGCCGACCGATGGTGTACGTCGGGTTGAGTGCATCAAGGGCGTCTTGGAAGACCATGCCGATCTTGCGACCGCGAATAGCCCGGTACTGTTTTTCGCTCATACCGACGAGTTCTTGCCCATCGAAGTGGATGGATCCGACGATGCGTCCTGGAGGGCAGTCGATGAGACCAATGATGGCCTTTTGGGTAACCGACTTGCCTGACCCGGATTCGCCCAGGACGGAGACCACTTCGCCTTGGTCGAGGTGGAAGTTCACATCACGCACGGCCAGGACTTGGCCGCGTTCAGAGGAGAACTGGACTTCGAGTTTGCTGACTGTCAACAGCGGTTCGACGGTCATGCTGCTACCTCCTTCGCATCGACTTGGCTAGTGACCGTGGG